>CADCTQ010000437.1 GCA_902805615.1 uncultured Cytophagales bacterium | reverse complement strand
GGCCCACTGTTCGGCGTAGTCATCGGCAATCTGCACCTCCACGGAGTTGGGCACGAAGTCCTTCTGGTCGGTGCAGTACACGAACACGCCGCTGTTGGTGCCCGGCGCCGTCTTGAATTCGAGGTCCAGCGTGAAGTTGCCGTACTCCCTGGCACTCCAGATGGGCTTGTCTTCCGAAGCGGTCAGCACGCCGTTTTCCACGGTCCACACGCCGGCATCGAACGTGGCATCGGAGAGGTCGGGCTTGAACAGGTTTTCCCAGCCGGCGCCCTTTGCAGTGGGGTGCTTTTTGGGCGGCGCTTGTGCCAGACTGGTACAGGCCACGGCGGTAAACAGCAGGAAGGCAATGGTTTGTTTGAGCATACGGTTGGATGTAGAGTAAAGCAGAACAAACCCTAAAGTATGCATATCCTCCCGTTTCGAGCAACATTGGCGAAAATTTTATCCTTCCACGTCGTCTCCCGTTCGCCTCCGGCCAGCGGATGTACCGGTCCGCCGAGCGGTGCAGGGAGGCTTTGGCGTCCGTCGGAATGGTGCTGCGGCCCCACCAGGCGCCGTAGATGCTGTCAAAGGCAAAGGGCTCCACGGCGGCCACGATCTGCTGCACCTGCCGGGCCGGCAGGGGAATCAGGTTGGGGTAGCTGTACATGAAGCTCACGTTCCGGTCGGGCACCACCTGGATGATGTCGGTGGTGGTCTCGTCCCCAGCCCAAAAGATGTCCAAGATTTGTGCCCCGAAAAGCCGCCGCAATCCGTTTCGCAACGTATATTCACCCGGCCGCCCCCGGGCGCGGCTCCTTACCGAACCTACATTCAGCAACAATCCATATGGGTATATTTCTTTCCCTTTCCGGCGTCATGGACCGCAGCCCCCTGGAGGTCGAAACCAGCGTCAAAAAATTCACGGAAATCGTAAAAGGCGGCTTCGAGCGGGCCAACGTGCCTGACGACGACCCCAACCTTGCCGTGCTGGGCCGGCACGCCAGCAACGTGACCGTCGTATACCCCAACGGGTTCGAAGAACTGGACGCCGCCTCGGCCTTTCTGTCGAAGGACCTCGGTGCTCCCGTATTCGCCCTGCACATCCACGACGAAGACTTGTGGTTGTTCCAACTGTTCCACAACGGCGAACGGGTGACCGGCTTCAACCCGCTGCCCGACTACTGGGACGAAGACATCCCCGAGACGGAATTTGCCTACTGGCAGGGCGACCCCGCCCTCGTCAGCCAACTCGTGCCGGGCGTAACGACCGAAAGCATCGAGAAGTACTTCATGCGCTGGAACTGGGAAGACGAGGGAGAAGTAAAGGCCTACCCCGGCGACGAGTTCGGCTACGGCGACTGCTGGCAGTTGGTGGACTTCATGGAAAAAGTGAGCCTCCAGTACCCCATTGACGCCGAAGGCACCATTCAGGGCCGCAAGTACAAGCTCTGGACCAGCTTGCTCCCGCTCGAAGGGTGAGGGTTGGTATTAGGTATTGAGTATTGGGTAGTGCGTAGTGCGTGTCCCTGACTCTCCAACGCTCAAATTCTGTAACGCTCAAATCTTTCTTCATGTCCCCTTCCGTATTGATCACCGGCGCCTCTACGGGCATCGGCGCGGCCTGCGCCCTGGCCCTCGACGGGGAGGGCTTCCGGGTGTACGCGGGGGTGCGCCGGGCGGCGGATGGGGAAGCCCTGCAACGGGACGCCTCTTCGCAGCTTACCCCCCTCCTGCTGGACGTTACCGACGCGGCCTCCATTGCGGATGCTGCCGGGCGGCTGCGGAGCGAAACCGGCGGGTACCTGGCCGGACTCGTCAACAACGCGGGCATTGCCGTGGCCGGGCCGCTCGAATTCGTGTCGCCGGAGCGGCTGCGGCAGCAGTTCGAGGTCAACGTGGTGGGCGTGCTGGCCGTCACGCAGGCGCTGCTGCCGCTGCTGCGCACCGGTCCGGGACGCATCGTCAACATCAGTTCGGTGTCGGGCCGGTTGGCCTCGCCGTTCGTGGGACCGTACTGCGCCTCTAAGTTCGCCCTCGAAGCCCTCTCCGACTCCCTGCGGGTGGAACTGAATCCGTGGCGCATTCCCGTATCGGTGGTGGAGCCGGGCGTGATCAACACGCCCATCTGGCAGAAGTCGCTGGCCGCCAATGCAAGTGTGTTGGACGAGATGCCGCCCGAATCCCGGGCGTTGTACGGCCGCGAGGTGGCGGCCATGCAGCAGTTTGCCCGTTCGGCGAAAGGACTCGAACCCCTGGCCGTGGCCCGGGTGGTACTGCGGGCCCTCACCGATACCCGGCCCAAGACCCGGTACGTGGTGGGCACCGACGCCCGGCTGGGCGTGCTGCTGAGCCGCCTCCCCGACCGGCTGCGCGACTGGTTGCTGCTGAACCGGCTGCGGCAACTGGGGAAATCCGGATAAATCCTAGCGGGGCCGGGCAATGATCACTTCCGACGTAATGCCGAACGCCGTGACCGGGAGCCGGTACACGATGCGCCAGTTGTGTTCCAGCAGGTATTTTTTGAGCCGGATGGGCCGGCAGCCGCCCACCCACAGCGGACGCACCCGGTGCACCCACTGCCAGGCCGCCGAAACGAGTCTGGTCAGTCCCCCCTCCCCGAAGGTCAGGTTGACCAGGCACAGGGCCCCGTCGGTGGTCAGGATGCGGCGGGCTTCGGCCAGCAGGTCGCGGATTTGTTCGTCGGTAAGGATTTCGAGCACGTAGGTAGCCACGAACCGGTCGTACGTGCCGTCGCCCACGGGCAGGGTGACGCCCCCGTCGGTGCATTGCACCAGGGCCCGGTGGCCCCACGGCTCCAGGCGCTGCCGGCTGAGGGCCACCATCGTCTGGCTGAAGTCCACGCCCTGGTACAGGCAGAAGGGCGGCAGGTACTGACCCAGCAGCTTTTCGGCCAGCCGGCCCGTGCCCAGGCCAAACTCAAACACGGCGTGGGCCTGCCGGAACCCGCCGTGGGTGATCATTTCGCGGATGGCGGGCTCCTCGTAGAACGCCTGCGAATCCTGGCCGGCGCCCAGTTGGTCGTAGAACGCCCGGAGCTGGTCGGGCGTGGGCCGGCGGCCTCCGCCGGACGGCGGGGCTTGGGCAGGCTGGGCGGGTCTTTCCGGGCGCAACATAAGGACGGGTTCAACTGATGCCAGGATGAACGTGATGAAACGGATGAGGGGAGAACAGGTATTTGATCATTAAACGAGTGAATGCAATCAAATACGCAGTCTCCCATTCATTTTGGGTATGATATAAAAGACGGAAGTTTCCTCAAGCCCCTGGCTCAAGCGAAACTTCCGTCGGCAACCCGGCTGGGTATGCTTATAAACCGGCCAGCCCCGGGGCGCTGGCACCGGTGGGGGTCTGGGCGTCCACGAGTTCGATCTCACCCGTTTCCACCATGCGCTTGAAGCGTTGCAGGTCGGCTTTGATCATTTCTTCGAAACGGCTGTTGAATAAACTGCTGATGGCCTTGCCCACGTCGCCGACCGGCGGCCGGTACGAGATGGTGGCGTGCAATTCCGTGCCGTAGGCGCCGGGGGCGTCGCGGAAGATCACTTCCCCGGCATTGTCCACGGTGGCTTCGGCGACCGACTGCCAGGCGATGCGTTCCCCGGGCACTTCGGCGGTGATGGTGGCGTCCCATTCAATCGTGCCGAGGTTACCCGGAATTTCGGCTTCCCAGTGCGAATTCTTGTTGTCGAGCTGGGTGACCCGCGCCAGGTGCTTCATGAATTGGGGCAGGTTTTCGAGCTTGCGCCAGTAGGCGTACACCTGTTGCCGGGGCTTGTTGATGGTCACGCTGCGGGAGATCACCAGCCCGTCGCCGTGGTTCTGGTTTGCCGAGTCGCGCCCGAAGGCGGCGTTGATCGAGCAATACCCGGTGCTTCCGCGGTACAACAGGGAGCCGCCCAGCAGGGCCAGCGCCAGGCCGCCCGCTGAGGGCCGGCGCAGGCCGAAATACGTCATTACGGCGCCGCCGGCTACCGACAGGGCCCGTTCCGTGGTGCCCACGTTAACCCGGCTTGAACCACTGGCTGGGGGGTCGAGAGGACCCTCACCCGGTACATAGTTGAGTGATTTATTACTTGTTGCCATAATTGGTTTTTTGGGGCGTATACGACCGCAGGCAACGGGCGGTTGGAAGAAAAGTGCAATTTCCGGGAAAATCCAACATCGCCCGCTCCCCTATCCTTTTCATTACAAACCGGTTGCCTTATATTTGTAGCCCTTTTTTTAATATCTTACCCCCCTGCCTGTCGCGTGAAAGGTTACCATTTAGTACATTCAATTTTCCCGTGTGCCCTGTCCGGTGCGGGGGCCCTTTGTGCTCTCTTCGTGATTCCCGGTAAATCGGGTTACTAAATGCATGAAAACACTATCGCCCTTATACATCGTCGCGGTATACTTCCTGGTCAGCCTGCTCTGGCTGGTCAGCAGTGATTACTACATTCACTGGGGCTCGCCGGAATGGGCCTTCCTGATTGAGCCGCTGAGCGACATTTGTTACATCATCCTGACCTCCCTGCTGCTGTACCTGCTCATCCGTTCGTCCAACCGGCGCCTGCAGGCCAGCGACGCCAACTACCGCGACCTGTTCGAGAACAATCCCCAGCCCATGTGGGTGTACGACCCGGTCACGCTCCGTTTCCTGGCCGTCAACAACGCGGCGGTGTCCCACTACGGCTACAGCCGCGAGGAGTTCCTGGGCATGACCAAGCGCGACATCCGCCCGGCGGAAGACGTGCCGGCCTTCCTCGAAGACCTGGAAGAAGTGGTGGCCAGCCCCCGGGAAGTGCGCCTGTGGCGGCACCGGAAAAAAGACGGCTCGAGCCTCTACGCCGAAAGCACGTCGCGTTCCCTCGCCTACGGGGGCAAACCCGCCGTGCTGGTGCTGTCGCAGGACGTGACCGAACGGATCAGCGCCAGCAACCGCCTGCGCTACCACGAAGAACTGCTCAAGAGCGTATTCGACCGCATTCCCATCGGCATTGCCCTGGCCGGCCCCTCGGGTCGGTTCGAAGAAGTGAACACGGCCTTCTGCCGCATTTTTGAAGCCGACACGGACGGCATCATCGGCACGCACTTCACCAGCCTGCTGCGGCCGGAAGATGCCCGGAGGATGGCCGAAGCGTTCAACCGGCGTTTTGCCTCTTCCGATGACCCCGGCGCGCCCTGGCAGGAACTCGAAATTTCCGTGCCCTCCGGCGAAACCCGCTGGATTCTGGGCAAGAGCGCCATGATCCGCGACGTGCACAACAATCCGCGCATGGCCACTTTCGTGAACGACATTACCGAATCGAAGCGGGCTTCGCGGGAACGCGAGGCGGTGCTGCACGAATTGCAGAACTACAAGACCATTCTCGACAAGAGCGCCCTCGTTTCGGTCACCGACCCGGAGGGCAACATCGTTCACGCCAACGACCTGTTCTGCCGGGTGGCCCAGTACAGCCGCGAGGAACTGATCGGCCAGAACCACCGCATCATCAATTCGGGGCACCACCCCCGCGTCTTTTTCCGGGATATGTGGCAAACCATCCGGGGCGGCAAGCTCTGGCGCGGTGAAATCCGCAACCAGGCCAAAGACGGCTCTACTTACTGGGTGGATACTACCATCAACCCGGTGTTCGACGAAAAGGGCAAGCTCATCCAGTACCTCTCCATCCGCTACGACATCACCCAGCGCAAAAACAGCGAAGAACGGATCATCCGCAGCGAGGCCGCCCTCCGCGAAGCCCAGACCCTGGCCCGCATCGGCAACTGGGAGTTCCAGGTCGCCGGCCAGGCCATTCACTGGTCCGATGAGGTGTTCAACATCCACGGCCTCGACAAGGAGAAGGGCGAACCCGCGCTGACCGAACTCGAAAAGCTCTACCACCCCGACGACCTGCCGCTGTTCCGGCAAGTTCTCACCGACGCGATTGCCCACGGTACGCCCTACAACCAGGACCTGCGCATCGTGACGCCCGGCGGGGGCGTGCGGCACGTCAACATCATCGGCAAGCCCGAATTCGACGAGGCCGGCCGCGTGGTCCGGCTCAGCGGCACCATCATTGACATCAACGAACGCAAGCTGGTGGAGCGGCACCTGCAAACCCAGAACGAGGAACTCAAAAAGATCAACGAGGAACTGGACCGCTTCGTGTACAGCGCCGGCCACGACCTGCGGGCCCCCCTCATGTCGGTGCTGGGCCTGATCAACATTGCGCAACTCGACGAGTCAGGCGCCAAGAAGGATGAGTACATGGAACTGATGCGCCGCAGCATCCACAAGCTCGACGAATTCATCAAGGACATCATTCACTTTTCGCGCAACGCCCGCACGCCGCTCACCCCGGAGTCCATTGACTTTGCGGGCCTGCTGCACGAGGTGGTCGAAAACCTGCACTACATGAAAGGGGCCCGGGCCATCCAGACGCACCTGCACGTCACGCAGGAGCTGCCCTTCTTCTCCGACCCCAAGCGCCTGACGGTGGTGCTCAACAACCTGCTGGCGAACGCCTTCCGGTACAGCGACCCCTACAAGCCGCAGTCGTTCGTGAACGTCACCGTCACCGTGGACGACCAGGGCGCCACCATCCGCATCGAAGACAACGGCATCGGCATTGAACGCGAACACCTCGACAAGATCTTCCTGATGTTTTACCGGGCTACCGAAAGCCGTTCGGGTTCGGGCCTGGGCCTCTACATCGTCAAAGAAACCATCGAAACCCTGCAAGGGCAGATCCGGGTGCAGTCCCGGATCGGGGAAGGCACCAGCTTTTCCATCCGCCTGCCCAACCTGCACGCCGACCACCCGGCCGACCCGGCGCCCCAGGCCGAAACGGTGCTATCCTGATTAGATCGTACACTGATTGTTATGATGATTATGACCGGGACTGATTTTAAAGGGAAGCGGAATCAGAAAAAAGATCATAACCAATCATAATCATCATAACAAATCAGTGTACCATGATCCCGGTTATCCGTCCGGGCCGCCACTCCTGTAAGCCGTTCAGGGGAATCGGGCCAATTGGCGTAATTTAAGGAATACGGGCCCGGGAACTATCCCGGGCCGTTGGTGTTCAATCATTACCGTATTTTCCCTGATCTTTTCCCGTATGAAGAAATTCCTGTTGTGCGGCCTGATGGCCGTGCAGACGCTGACGCAGGTGCTGGCCAACGAGCCGCCCCCCGCCAAGAAAAGTAAAGCAGCTTACCAGTTTTCGGTGGACCTGACGAAGGTGGAATCCGACAAGCTCAACATCAACCTCATCGTACCCGCCCAGAAAAAGAAGGAAGTGGTGTACTACCTGCCCAAGATCGTGCCGGGCACGTACGCCAACTACGACTTCGGCCGGTTCGTGTCCAAGTTCGAAGCCCGCGACAAAAAAGGCAGGGTACTGCCCGTCACCCAGCTCGACCCCAACAGCTGGCGCATCGAAGGGGCCAAATCCCTCAACCGCATCAGCTACACCGTGGAAGATACCTGGGACACGGCCCTGCCCGGGGAAGCCGTATTCGAGCCGGGCGGCACCAACATCGAAGAGAACAAAAACTTCGTGCTCAACACGCACGGCTTTTTCGGGTACCTCGACGACCAGAAGCGGGCCCGCTACGAGGTGAACATCACCAAACCCGAAGGCTTTTACGGCTCCACGTCGCTGACGGCCGCCAAATCCACCGGCAACACCGACACCTACTACGTGGATTCCTACAACGAACTGGTGGACGCCCCGATGATGTACAACCAGCCCGACACCACCGTGCTGAAGGTGGGCGGCGCCGACATCCTGGTATCGGTGTATTCGCCCAACAAGGTGCTGTCCTCCAAGGACGTCGCCAAGACCATCGGGCCGATGCTCGACGCGCAGCGGCAGTACCTGGGCGGCACGCTGCCCATCCAGAAGTACGCCTTCCTCATCTACCTGTTCGACAAACCCACCGCTTCGGGCAACATGGGCGCCCTGGAGCATTCGTACTCCTCGATGTACTGCCTCCCCGAAGGCCAGGCCGAACAGCTCTCGCAGACGGTGCGGGACGTGGCTTCGCACGAGTTCTTCCACATCCTCACCCCGCTGAGCATCCACTCCGAGCAGATCCACAACTTCGACTTCAACAAGCCCGAAATGTCGAAGCACCTGTGGCTCTACGAAGGCGTGACCGAATACTTTGCCGGGCACATGCAGGTGCGGCAGGGCCTCATTGACCTGAACCAGTACGCGGAGATGATCCTCGAAAAGCTGTTTGCCGCCGACCAGTTCAACCAGACGCTGCCCTTCACGGAGATGAGCAAGAACTGCCTCGACAAGTACAAGGACCAGTACAACAACGTGTACCAGAAAGGGGCCCTCATCGGCCTCTGCCTCGACCTCCGGCTGCGCCAGTTGTCGGAGGGCAAGTACGGCCTGCAAAACCTGATGGCCGACCTCTCCAAGCAGTACGGCAAGGAAAAGGCGTTCCGGGACGACGAACTCTTCGACCAGATCGCCAAGCTCACCTACCCCGAAATCCGCACTTTCTTCGCCAAACACGTGGAGGGCACCGAACCCCTGCCGCTCGAAGAAGCCTTTGGCTCGGTGGGCATTACCTACAAGGAAAAAATGGCCGTGAAAGGCATTACCCTGGGCAACATCGAACTGGGCTACAACCCGGAGACCCAGCGCATCATCGTCGCCAGCACGGCCAAGCTCAACGACTTTGGCCGCAAGATGGGCTACCAGGATAAAGACGAGATCAAAACCATCAACGGCAAGGAACTCAACGTGCAGAACGCCCAGCAGGTGCTCACCGACTTCCGCGACGACACCAAGGAAGGCGACCCGCTGGAGATCGTAGTGATCCGGAAGGACGACAAGGGCCAGGACAAGGAAGTGAAACTCACCCAAAAGGTGGAAGCCGTGGAAAGCGAACAGCGCCACGCCTTCGTCCCCGTCGAAAACCCCACCGAAGCCCAGACCGCCCTGCGTAAGGCGTGGTTGGGAAAATAAGGAATTGGGGTAGTGAGGGATTAGGGTATTGGGGGATCGGGACATTTACTTGTCGCGCAGCCCCTAATACCCTAATCCCTTACTACCCCAATATCCTACTTCCCTCCCTTCTCAAAAACAATTACCCATGCACTTATTCTACGCCCCCGACTTTTCCGCGGACCGGCCGTTTTTGCCGGAGGAAGAAGCCCGGCACGCCCTGAAGGTACTGCGGCTGGACGTGGGTGACCCGGTGCAAGTGACCGATGGGCGCGGCAACTTTTACGAGGCGTCCATTGCCGGGGCCGACCCAAAAAAATGCCGCCTGGCCGTGCGGCGCCACGAACCGGAATCCGGCAAAAGAAGTTTCAGTGTTCACGTGGCGGTGGCTCCCACCAAGAACGCCGACCGGACCGAATGGCTGGTGGAAAAGTGCGTCGAGATCGGCGTGGACCGGCTCAGCTTCGTGTTGTGCGAACGGTCCGAGCGGCGGCACTTCAACGCCGACCGGGTGGAGAAGATCGCCGTGGCGGCCATGAAGCAATCCCTGAAAGCCTACCTGCCGCAGGTGGGCGAACTGGTGCCCCTGCGGGAATTTCTGAAAAACCCGCCGCCGGGCCACAATTACATTGCGCACCTGGAAGCGGGCGAACGCCGGCTCCTGCAACACGCGGCACCCGCCGGCGGCGCCTACTGCGTGCTGATCGGTCCGGAAGGCGACTTTACGCCCGGGGAAGTGACAGCCGCCCTGGGCAGCGGCTTCGTACCCGTGAGCCTCGGGGAGAGCCGCCTGCGCACCGAAACGGCCGGCATCGTGGCGTGCCACATCCTGAACCTGCTCAACAGCGGGCCGGCCTAAAAGTTATTGCCTTCGGGCGAATCCGTTACCTTTAAAAAATCGTATTCATTCAGTAATATCCCCGCACTTTCTCAATGCATCATCAAAGCACAAGAACCGGCTTCCTGGCCCTTCTCCTCCTGCTGGTGGCCTCGGTAGGCTTTGCCCAACAGCCCGTACTCAAGATCGGCAAAATGAAGTACGGCGGCGGCGGCGACTGGTACTGCAACCGCACCTCGCTGCCCAACCTGATAGACTACTGCAACAAAAACCTCCGCATGAACATTGCCCCCGAACCCGACGTGGTGGAACCCGGCAGCCCCGAAATATTCTCCTACCCGTTCGTGCACCTGACCGGCCACGGCAACGTGGTGTTCACCGACGCCG
>CADCTQ010000436.1 GCA_902805615.1 uncultured Cytophagales bacterium | reverse complement strand
GTGATTGGGTAAATTAGACGCTGGTTTTTTGCCCCCGGATTTCCTCTAGAACCCTCTCTCTTAACCTCTACCGCGAATGCAATTCAATAAAACTTCACTCATCAGAATCGCCGCAGTTCTGGTTTGCGCAGGCATCGTCTTCGGCATTTTCGCCTACTTCCGACAAAAGGACGTACCGAAAGTGCTGGTGTTCTCCAAAACCAAAGGCTTCCGCCATTCTTCCATTCCCCAGGGCATTGCCGCCATCCAGAAACTCGGCCAGGAACACAACTTCACGGTGGACACGACCGAGAACGCCGCCCGGTTCACCGAGGACAACCTCAAGCAGTACGCCACGGTCGTGTTCCTCAACACCACCGGCGACGTGCTCGACCCGGTGCAGCAGGCCGACTTTGAACGCTACATCCAGGCGGGCGGCGGCTACGTGGGCATCCACGCGGCCACCGACACCGAGTACGGCTGGCCCTGGTACAACAAACTCTCGGGCGCCTACTTTGCCAGCCACCCCGGCAACCCCAACGTGCAGCAAGGTACGGCCCACGTAATCAACCGCAAGCACCCTTCCACCAAGGGCCTCCCCAAGAAGTGGACCCGCACCGACGAGTTCTACGACTTCAAGAGCTTCAACCCCGACGTAAAGGTGCTCATCAAGGTGGACGAAAAGACCTACAAGGAGGGCAAGATGGGCGACAACCACCCGATGGCCTGGTACCACGACTACGACGGCGGCCGGGCCTTCTACACCAACTTCGGCCACACCGAATCCACCTACACCGAAGAGCTGTTCGTCAAGCACCTGTGGGGCGGCCTCCAGTACGCCATGGGCGGCAACAAACCCCTCGATTACACCAAGGCCCGCAGCCAGCGGGTGCCTGAGGAAGACCGTTTCGTAAAAACCACCCTCACGCGGGGTACGCTGTACGAGCCCACCGAAATGGCCGTGCTGCCCAACCTCGACGTGCTCATTGCCCAGCGCCGCGGCGAAGTGATGTTCTACAACGCCCAGACCAAAGCAGTCAGGCAAGTGGGCTTCCTGAACGTGTACCACAAGGCCACCGTGCCCAACGTGAACGCCGAAGAAGGCATCATGGGCCTGGCCGCCGACCCCAACTTCGCCAGCAACCGCTACGTGTACCTGTTCTACAGCCCCGTGGATACGTCGGTGAACCGGCTGTCGCGGTTCGAGTTCCGCAACGACACCATTGACCCGAAGACCGAGAAGGTCGTGCTGCAATTCTACTCCCAGCGCAACATCTGCTGCCACACGGGCGGCTCCATTGCCTTCGGCAACGACAACCTGCTCTACCTCTCCACCGGCGACAACTCCACGCCGTTCGACGAGAAGAACGTCAAGTTCGTGAACCGCGGCTACGCCCCGCTCAACGACCTGCCGGGCCACGAACAGTACGACGCCCGCCGTTCGTCGGGCAACACCAACGACCTGCGCGGCAAGGTGCTCCGCATCCGCATCAAGCCCGACGGCACCTACGACATTCCCGAAGGCAACCTGTTCCCGAAGGGCATGGACAAGACGCGTCCCGAAATCTACACGATGGGCCACCGCAACCCGTACCGCATTTCGGTGGACAAGAAAACCAACATCCTGTACTGGGGCGAAGTAGGCCCCGACGCCCGCGAAGACAGCATGGCAACCCGTGGTCCCCGCGGCTACGACGAGGTGAACCAGGCCCGCCGGGCCGGCAACTTCGGCTGGCCCTACTTCATCGGCAACAACTACGCCTACCGCCGCTACGACTACAGCAACGGCAACAGCGGCGAGGCATTCGATCCGGCCAAGCCCATGAATGAATCCAAGTTCAACACGGGCATCACGCAATTGCCGCCCACCACGCCGGCGTTCATCTATTACCCGTACGCCGAATCCAAGGAGTTCCCCGAAGTAGGCGCCGGCGGCCGCAATGCCATGGCCGGACCGGTGTATTACGCAGAAGCGTATCCCAAGGAAACCCGTTTCCCCGACTACTACAACGGCAAGCTCTTCGTCTACGACTGGATCCGCAACTGGGTAAAAGCCGTAACGATGAAGCCCAACGGCGATTTCGCCAGCATGGAGCCCTTTATGCCCAGCACCGCGTTTTCGGCTCCCATCGACATGGAAATGGGTCCCGATGGCCGTATGTACGTGCTGGAATACGGCAAAGGCTGGTTCAGCAAGAACCCCGACGCCGGCCTGGCCCGCATCGACTACTTCTCCGGCAACCGTCCGCCCAAGGTCGATTCGCTGGTGGTTGACAAGCTGAGCGGCAGCCTGCCGTACGCGTTTACGGCCCGCGTGAAGGCCAGCGACCCCGAGAAGGACAAGCTTACCTACGTGTGGACGGTGGGCGGCACCCGCAAGGAAACCACCGAGCCCCAACTGCAATACACCCTGACGGAAGCCGGCAGCTACCCCATCAGCGTGGAAGTGGTGGACCCCGCCAAGCTTTCGGCCCGCAGCACCGAGGTGGAAGTGTACGCCGGCAACGAACAGCCCCAGGTGGAAATCGCCGTGAAGGGCAACCGCAGCTTCTACTTCCCGGGCAAGCCTGTGGAGTACCAGGTGAAAGTGACCGACAAAGACGGCAAAGTGGACATGAACAGCCTGTACGTAGCCACCGACTACGTGAAGGGCACCGACCTGGCCGGCGCTTCGATGGGCCACCAGGTGGTTTCGGAAGCCACGCTGGGCAAAAACATTATGCTCACCCTCGATTGCAGGGCGTGCCACCAGGTGAGCGAAGCTTCCGTGGGACCGTCCTTTACGGCTGTAGCCCAGCGGTACCAGAAGGATGCCAACGGCGTGTCGTACCTGACGGCCAAGATCATCAAGGGCGGCGGCGGCGTGTGGGGCGAAGTAGCCATGCCGGCCCACCCCACGCTGAAGGAAAGCGACGCCCAGCAGATCGTGAAGTGGATGCTGTCGCTGGCCAACACCAACACGGCGGCCAAGTCGCTGCCCCCCAGCGGCAAGGTCTCCCCCACCCCCGATCCCAAGAAGAAGGACAATACGGTGTTTACGCTGACGGCTACCTACACCGACCAGGGTTCGGCGGGCATCCGGCCGCTCACCGGCGCCAGTGCCGTGTACCTGCGCAACCCGCAGGTGCGGGCCACCGAGTACAACGCCCAGAATGAGATCTTCAAGTTCAAGCTGCCGCAGGGCAACGAGGTGGCCGTCGGGCTGACCAACGGCGCCTACCTGGCCTTCAAGGGACTGGACCTTACTGACATCAGTTCGATTGACGCCGTTGCCATGTCTTCGGCGGACCGTACGGCCGGCGGCAAACTCGAAGTACGCCTGGGTTCGCCCACCGGCAAAGTGTTGGGCGCGGCCGACGTGCCGACTAACCACATGGGACCGGTTTCGCTGCCGGTGGCCGGCACCACGGGCCCGCAAGACCTGTACTTCGTGTTCGTCAACCCCAACGCGGGCGGCAAGCCGCTGTTCTCCCTGGACGCCCTCCAATTCAACACCAGTGGCATGTAAATGGTAGATCACTTTTCAAAAATCGGTTTGCGCCGGGCGTACGCTCCGGCCGCAAACCGATTTTTGGTTTACTATTGCCACGGCAGTGGGATGTAGGCTAACGAAGTCTCACGAAAGTGTCTATTTTGCCGGCGTCTTTTGGGGCAAATCAACTTTTCGGGCATTTCCTTTGTTTCTTTGAAAGCCGCTCCCGGGCAGCCTCCGTGACCATACAAAATCAGAATATGCAACCCATCGTACAGCGATTCCAGGTTTCTTTTCAATACCCGGTACACTTCACCAACGGACTTTTTGAACCAGTCAATCCCCTGCTGGCCGACGTGCTGCGCGGGGACGGCAATGCCACGGCCCGCAAGGTGTACTTCATCATTGACAGCGGCGTAGCGGCCCACCACCCCGGGCTCGCGGCGCAAGTCAAAGCCTACGCGGCAGCCTACCCTTCCGTGCTGACGCTGTGCGCCGACCCCGTGGTGATGCCCGGCGGCGAGGCTTGCAAGAATGACCCGGCGCTGGTGGAACAAATTCAGCGGGCCGTCAACGACTACGGCATTGACCGCCACAGCTACATTGCCGTGATCGGCGGCGGCGCCCTGCTCGACATGGCCGGGTTTGCGGCGGCCGTTTCGCACCGCGGCATCCGGCTGGTCCGCATTCCGACGACGGTGCTGGCCCAGAACGACTCGGGCGTGGGCGTGAAAAACAGCGTCAACGCGTTCCACAAAAAGAACTTTCTCGGCACGTTTGCCCCGCCCTTCGCGGTGCTCAACGACTTCTCGTTCCTGGCGACCCTCGACGACCGCGACTGGCGGGCCGGCATTTCCGAGGCCATCAAGGTTGCCCTCATCAAGGACGCCGCCTTTTTCGAACGCATCCAGCAGGACGCCCCGGCCCTGGCCGCCCGCGACCTGCCCGCCATGCAGTACCTCATCTACCGCTGCGCCCAGATGCACCTGGCCCACATTGCCGGCGGCGATCCTTTCGAAATGGGCTCCTCCCGGCCGCTGGACTTCGGCCACTGGGCGGCCCATAAGCTCGAAGCCCTTACGGACTACGAAATCCGGCACGGCGAGGCCGTAGCGATCGGCATTGCCCTTGATTGCGTGTACGCCAACCTGGCGGGAATGCTGGGTGAATCCGAACTGCGGGTCATTTTGGAAGTGCTCGAAACGCTGGGCTTTTCCCTGTACGCGCCCGCCCTCTCCACCCGTAATGCCGACGGGGAACTGGCCGTGGTGCAGGGCCTCCGCGAGTTCCGCGAGCACCTGGGGGGCCGCCTCACCATCATGCTGCTCGAAAAGATCGGCAAGGGCGTGGAAGTGCACCAGGTGAACCCGCAACTGGTCGCCCAGGCCGTGGAGCGGCTGGAGAAGCATAGCTTGAAGGTGGCGTAAACAGAAGGATGGCGGATGACCCCTGATAGTATGGCCTTACACCTAACCAAACAACAAATCGAAGAAATTGCCGGCGAACTGGATACCGGGCACAAGTGCTACGTGCATACCCGCACCGGCGCATTGGTGTCTTACCCCGATCCCAGCCAGTTCCCCGTGGAAGAAGACGACTTCTGGCAGGAAGCCATCGAGGCGGTTGCCCAGAACCCGGGCGACTACCAGGAAATTGAGCAGGTGCCTTCCCGGGAAGGGTTCCGCGTGATGCAGGCGTTTGCCACCAGTGTAGCGCCGCCCGCCTTGCGGTCAACACTGCTCCACGCGTTAAGCCTCCCCTCCCCGTTCGGGCACTTCAAAAGGGAGATTGACCGCGCCGGCGCCCACCGGCAAGAGTGGTTTGACTTCAAACAGGAACAACTGCTCGACTGGGTACGGCGCCAACTGGCCGACTGATCACCCCAGTTGCCAACCTTCTGTCCATCCCATTCCGCCCCGCGCCCCTTACGGCTGGCGACCGGCAACTTACGGCTGTTTTCCGGCTATTTAAATTCCTATAGATTTGGTAGATTAGCAGAAACCTAGACTCGTACCTTTTCAAGTGGCTTCCTTACTCGATCTGATCGGCAATACTCCCCTGGTGGAACTCAACAATATTGCGCGCAAACCCGGCATCCGGCTTTACGGCAAGCTCGAAGGGCACAACCCCGGCGGCAGCGTGAAAGACCGGGCGGCGTACGGCATGATCAAAGGGGCCCTTGACCGCGGCGAACTGAAGCCCGGCGTGAGACTCATCGAAGCCACCAGCGGCAACACCGGCATTGCCCTTGCCATGATTGCCCGGCTCTGCGGCGTGGAGATCGAACTGGTGATGCCCGAAAACGCCACCAAGGAACGCGTGCTGACGATGGAAGCCTTCGGGGCCAAAGTTACCCTGACCTCCGAAAAAGGCTCGATGGAAGAAGCCATTGACTACGCCCACGACAAGGTGGCGAAGGGCGGCTACCTCATGCTCAACCAGTTTGCCAACCCCGACAACTACTGGGCGCACTACCGCAGCACGGGTCCCGAAATCTGGCGTGACACCGACGGCACCGTCACGCACTTTGTCTCTTCGATGGGCACCACCGGCACCATCATGGGCGTATCGCGGTACCTCAAAGAGAAAAACCGGGCCGTGCAGATTGTGGGCACCCAACCCACCGAAGGTTCCCAGATTCCCGGCATCCGCCGCTGGCCCGAAGCGTACCTGCCCAAAATCTTCGAAAAAGAACGCGTGGATACGATCCTTGACGTGTCGCAGGAAGAAGCCATCCGCATGACCCGCCGGCTGGCGTCCGAGGAAGGCGTGTTTGCCGGCATGAGCAGCGGCGGCTCCGTAGCGGCGGCCCTCAAGCTGATGGAAGGGCTCGACAGCGGCGTGATCGTGTGCATCATCTGCGACCGCGGCGACCGGTACCTGTCCTCCGACCTGTTCGGGCAGGCATAAGGGTTGCATCGCCTTTTTCACGTTGTCCCCGTTCACCACGACGGCTTGGCGTAATACTGATCCCCGGTTTACGCCATTCATCATTTAGGCGATGTCCGCTTTTTGCGCAACGACCATTTGCGGATAATTTGCCGCCTTTTCCCGGCAACCCACCCATGCTCCGACCGTTCTTCCCCCTCATCCTTTTGCTTTTTGCGGCATTTCCCACTTATTCGCAACGCGCCAAACTCATTCTGGCTACCTATACCTACGCCGACAACAACCGCCTGGCGAACATACAGCCGCTGGCCGACCACCTGGCGACGCAACTGGACCGCCCCGTGCAAACCAGGAGTTACCCCACCGTGCGGGCCTTCCTTGCCGACCTGAAAGCCGGCAAAGTAGACGTGGCCCTCATCAATACGTTTGGCTACCTGCTGCTGGCAACCGAGCGCAACAACCCGATGGAAACGCTGGCGGCCATGGAAGTAGCACCAACCACGCGGGACAATTACAAAACAATGCTCGTCGCCCACCCCTCCGTTGCCGTTACGGATGCCCGCCAACTCCGGGAAAAAGCGAAAGCGTACCGGTTTTTATTCGCCGCGGAAGGTTCTACCTCCGGCAACCTGGTACCGCGCATGTACCTCAATTCCATCGGCATTGCCGATCCGGAAGGGGCTTTCAAAAACGTGGGGTACGGCGGCAACCATGCGGCTACGCTGGCGCAGGTGGTTGACGGCCGGGCCGACTTGGGCGCTTTCGGCAGCGAGGAATACCACAAACTGCTGGCCCGGGACCCCGCTGCGAAGGACAAAATAAAAATTCTCTGGCTTTCGGACGAAATTACGCTGGGGCCGCTCCTGGTCCGGCAAGGGTTGCCGGCCGCCCTGCGCGAAAAGCTCCGGACGGTCCTGCTCAACCTGCACGAGACGCGGCCCGAAGCATTCAATGCCGTGAAAGCCGGTTGGTCGGAAGCAAAGGGCGCCGTCCGGTACCGGGCCGTGGACGACAGCTACTACGACAACTTCCGCAACCTGATGGGCAAACAGGCCGGCCTGATTGCCATCCTGGACCGTTTTGCCCGGTAGTGTGTCTCCTACCGGAAGGTCGGGAACAGCTTTTTTAATTCTTCCAGCGTGGGCTGGCTGCCGTACTGGCACAGTTCAAACGCTTCGGCGTACCTGAACTTGCGGCCTTTGTCGGCGCCGTAGAGTTGCACCAGCCGTTCCCGGTATTTGTCGGCCACGTCAACGTTCCGCTTTTTGAGCACCTCCAGGATGTACGCCTGCCGTTGCCCGGCGTCTTCGGGCACGTTGGGCAACGTGCGGCCCTGCCAGGAGTTTTTGTCGGCAAACTGCGACGGCATGGCCCGGATGCACTCCCACTTCTTCTCGGCGGCCTCGTCAATGCCCACCACCAGCGTTGGCTCGAAGGGATACGGCTTCTGGAAGTTGTCGGAATAGTAGAGGAACACCGGGTTCTTTTTGGTGGGCGGGGTGTCGGGCGTAAAAAAGGCCGCCGCCACCAGCACGGCCGCGTCCTGCACGAGCACGCCCACGTTGCGGTGGTCGGCGTGGTAATCGTAGGGCCGGTGAAAAAGCACAATGTCGGCTTGCCATTCCCGGATGAGCCGGGCCACCATTTTCCGGTTTTCCAGCGTGGGCATCAGTTCGCCGTCGTGAATGTCCATCACCTCCGTAGCAATGCCCAGGCCCCTGGCGCAGGTTTCCACTTCGGCCTTGCGGCGCAGGGCCAGCGGGGCGCCGGCCTCCTCGAAGTGCCCGATGTCACCGTTGGTGAGCGATACGAATTTGACTTTGTGCCCCTGCGCCGCCCACAGGGCCGCCACGCCGCTGGCCTTTAGTTCGCAGTCGTCGGGATGAGCGCCGAACGCAATGATGCGCAGCTTTCCGTCGGCGGATTGCGCCGGCGCGTAATGGACACCGGCCGCGAGGGCCACGGCCAGAAGGGCGACAAAACGGTTCATAAGGGATGGACGTTTACCCCCTAAGCATACAATTTTATCCCCGTATAGCAAAATAAATTGCCCGGTTGCGGCGCGTTCCTACCCCTTCCTGGCCTTCAGGTATGCTTCCACCCGTTCGAGCGGCCAGGCGTTGAACGTCATGTCCGCCGGCAGGCCGCCCTTGCGGGCCACGTGCACGCCGTACTGCATGTCGTGGTAGCCGCCCTTCTCGTGGGCGTCGGGATTGATGCTGATGAGCACGCCTTTGTTGAGGGCGTAGGGCAGCCAGTGCCAGTCCATGTCGAGCCGCCACGGGTTGGCGTTGATCTCGATGATGACTTCGTTGGCCGCGCAGGCGTCAATCACTTTCTCGTGGTCAATGGGGTAGCCTTCCCGGCGGAGCAGCAGGCGGCCCGTCGGGTGGCCCAGGATGGTGGTGTAGGGGTTTTCCACGGCCCGGATGAGCCGCGCGGTGGCCTTGGCCTCGTCCATCTTCAGGTTGGAATGCACCGAAGCCACGATGAAGTCAAAACGCGCCAGCACGTCGTCGTCGTAGTCCAGCGACCCGTCGTTGAGAATGTCCGACTCGATGCCCTTGAAGATCCGGAACGGCGCCAGTTGCCCGTTGAGTTCGTCAATTTCGCGGTGCTGCTTGGCGACGAACTCTTCGGTGAGCCCCCCGGCGTAGTAGGCTGACTTGGAATGGTCGGAGATGCCCAGGTATTGGTAGCCCAGTTCCTTGCAGTAGGCGGCCATTTCGGCCAGCGAGTGGCGGCCGTCGCTGTAGGTGCTGTGGTTGTGAAGAATGCCCTTGAGGTCTTCGTTGCGCACCAGGTTGCCCAGCTTGCCGGCCCGGGCCAGGTCAAACTCGAAGAGTCCTTCGCGCAGTTCGGGAATGATGTAGGGCAGGCCCGCCTGGGCGTAGATGGCTTCTTCCGCCTCAAAGGTGCCCGACATGGCAATTTGCAGGAGCGTCTGCCCTTTCTCGTCGCGGTACCGCAGGTGCGCCGGCGCGGCCGAAAGGATGAACGACTGGTTGACGAACTTCTCGGGCCGGGCAATGAGCACTTCCAGCGGCAGTTCGCTGCCTTCGAGGGCGCCGCGCCAGGAGAACGGGGCGGAAGTCCGGTCGTTGCGGCGCAGGCCCGGCAGGCCGTCGAGCAACCCGTGCACGGCGGCCGGGCTGGGGGCGGCGGCCAGCAGTTGGAGGGCGTCCACGATGTCGCTCTTGCGGGCCAGCTGCCCGGCCGGCCCGGCCTGGATGCCGGCCTCGTGCAGGCGTTGCAGCAGCCCTTTGGCGACCGACTCGGCCTCGGCGTAGTGGAGTTTGCCGGCGGCCTGGCGGCTGAAGAGCAGGGCCTGCTTGATGTTGTCCTGGGTTTTTTCGCCGAAGCCTTTCAGTTGCGCGACCCGGTTCTCCTCGCAGGCCTGCAGGAGGGCGTCGGTCGTCTCCACGGCCAGTTCGCGCCAGAGGGTGCGCACCTTTTTCGGCCCGATGCCCTTGATGCGGAGCATGTCGAGCACGCCTTCCGGGGTTTTGGCGATCAGGTTCTCCAGTTCGGGAAAGCTGCCCCCCTCGCGGATGGCGCCGATGTTCCCGGCAATGCTTTTGCCCACGCCCTGGATGGCCGCCAGTTGGGCCGGGGCGAGGTCGGCCAGGTTGTCGGTGACCCGTTCGAGGGCAATCACGGCGTTCTGGTAGGACCGGATTTTAAAGGCGTTGTCGTCGTGCAGTTCGAGCAGTTGGGCCGTCAGGCGGAGCGGGCGGAGAATCTCGTCGTTTTCCAATTTCCAATATATTTGTGCGTTGGGCCGATAAAATTAGGCAGAAAATCCGTTTATGATTTTACGACCCCGCTTACCAC
>CADCTQ010000435.1 GCA_902805615.1 uncultured Cytophagales bacterium | reverse complement strand
AACCGCAAGGGGCGCAATGGAGACGCAAAGACCGCAAGGAGTACGCGTGGCACTTTGCGTCCTTTGCGTCGCAATCCTGGTCATCCCTCAATCCTGTAAATCCTGATCCGGTCGCCCTATTTCTTTAAAAACTGCCCTACGTTTTCGCGCGTGATGCGCAGCAGCCCGGTGTTTACGGTGTTGGGTACGTTGGAAATGCCCAGCGAGGCGTCGTTGCCCGACAGGCGGTTGGTGCGGTGCACCATGTCGAAGAGAAACTGCGCGCCGTACCAGCAGAAGAGTTCCCGTTTCTGTCCCGCCAGCATGTGGATCACCCCGTCGCGGACCAGTTGCAGGTGCTCGGGTTCCCAGTCCACCGTGGTGATTTTCACCTTGCCCGCCTTGCCGGCTTCCTTCACGGCCAGCGCAATGCCCGGACCGGAGTTGGAGTCGAAGCCGCAGATGCCGGCAATGTCGGGGTAAGCCGCCAGCAGGTCGGAGGTGATGCGGGCGGCCGTTTCCACGCTGGCCTTGTCGTCGTACCTGCCCACCACCTGGATGCCGGGGTACTTCCTGAGCACGTCGAGCAGCCCCCGGAAACCTTCTTCCATGTTGGTGAGCCCGAGGATGCCCATGTAGGCCACCTTGCCCTTGCCGCCCGTGAGCCGCACCATTTCTTCGCCCTGCATCTGGCCGATCTGGTACCAGTCGGTGCCCAGGAAGGCGTGGCGCCGGGAGCCCGGCACGTCGGAGTCGTAGACCACCGTGGGAATGCCGGCCTCCACGGCCTTGTTGATGGCCCGGGCAATGCCGGGGTCGGTGCCGTTGATGAGCAGCCCCGCCGGCCGGGTGGCGATCACCTGCTCGATGGTTTCGATCTGGGCGGGCACGTCCCACTCGGCCGGTCCGAGCACCGACACCTTTACGCCCATCTTCTCGCCCCAGCGCTTAAAGGCGGCCTGGTCGTGGTTCACGTACATGGGCATGTTGATGGCCGTGGTCACCATCACGTACTCTTCATTGGGATTTACGGCCACCTCGCCGGCGGGGGCCACGCCGGCCGTTTGCACGTTTGCACTTCCTTCGCGGGGCGGCAGTTCGCAGGCGGTGGTGAAGCCCAGGAGCAGCAGGCCGGCAATGGGGGCGTTGAGTTTAAGCATAGGAAAAGGCATCGTACAAGGTAGCACGACGGGGCAAGTTTTGCAATTTTTCCCCAATCCTCAAGGCCGCCGCGCAAAGTTGAGGGTTTGGTGATACTTATTTCCGAAGGGCATTGCGGGTTAATGGGTTCCAAGGCGCGTACAGCCGCCATTTCCGCTACCCTGCGGGAAAACGTGATTAATTGCCGCGTTGAGGGAGATGCGATAAATCGCGTCTCTACGGGGCGTGTCCGCATAATTTGCCACTTTTGCGGTAAAACATCCCCACCGGCCGTCGTGCCGGAACGTTGCCGCCGGTTCCGCCCGGCTTTTTTTGGTTTGACCGATCCCCAACCCGCCACGTCTATGTTCACCATCCCGTTTACCCTTTCGCTTTTTTTCCGCCTGTTGGGCACCGGCTTCCTGGCCCTGGGCGTTGCGGGGCAGGCCGTTTCCCGGGCGGAGGCGCCCCCACTGGCCGGCCCGGCAGCCCGCGCAGCCGCTTTTGCGACCACCACGCGCATCATGCCGCTGGGCAATTCGATTACGCAATCTTACACCAACTATAACTCGTACCGGCGCCCCCTGTGGCACCGGCTCCGGAATGCCGGCTACGCGGTTGACTTCGTCGGCTCCCAGCGGAGCAACTACAACGGCCCCCCGGCCAACCCCGACTTTGACCTGGACCACGAAGGGCACTCGGGCTGGCGGGCCGACCAACTCCTGGGGAGCATCGGCACCTGGGCGAGTACGTACCGCCCCGACGTGGTGCTCATGCACGCGGGTTCCAACGACATGCTCCAGGCGCAATCGGTGAGCGGCACGCTGGACGAGCTGAGCCAGATCATTGACCGCCTCCGGGCCGTCAACCCGTACGTAACCATCCTGCTGGCCCAGATCATTCCGGCCTCCGACTGGAACGGCCGGCTGGCGCGGATCAAGGCCCTCAACGACGCCATTCCCGGGCTGGTCACCCGCAAGCACACCGCGCAGTCGCCCATCCTCCTGGTTGACCAGGCGACGGGCTTCTACCCCGCCTCGGATACCTTCGACGGCATTCATCCCAACGCGTCGGGCGAAAACAAGATGGCCGCCCGCTGGTACGACGTCCTCACCCGCATCCTGCCCAAACCACCCACGGCTCTTTTCCCCGGCTACTACCAGTTGCTGGCCCGGCACAGCAACAAAGCCGTTGACGTGGCCCGGTCGTCGGCCACCGACGGGGCGCCAATCCAGCAGTGGGCGGCGCACGGCGGCACCAACCAGCAGTGGTCGCTGCAAAGCACCGGCGACGGCTACTACCGGCTCCTGGCGCGGCACAGCGGCAAAGCCCTCACGGTGAGCAGCACCGGTTCGGCCACCCGGCAGTACGGATACCAGGGGTACGATTCCCAAAAGTGGAAAGTGGAATCAATCGGGAACGGCTACTACAAGATCACCAGCAAGACGGGGGGGCGCGCCCTGGACGTCGCGGGGGCGTCGCCGTACGACGGGGCTGCGGTGATGGTGTGGACCTACTCGGGCGCCTACAACCAGCAGTGGCGCCTCCGGGCCCTGGGCACTGCCGGCCGCACCCTTGCCGGCGCGGCAGCAACCACCGAAGCCGCCAACGAAGGCATTCACCTCTCCCCCAACCCGGCCGCGGGCCGCACCACCCTGGCGTTCCCGGCGGAGGAGCCGCAGGTCGTAAAGATCGTCCTGACCGACGCCACGGGCCGCGCCGTAACCACCCTTTCGCCCCGTGCCCACGCCGGCGCCAACCAAACCTCCATTGACCTTGCGGGCCTGCCTCCGGGCCTCTACACGATCCAGTTGCACAAAGACAACCGGGTGTTTACGCGGAAGCTGTCGGTTGGGGAGTAAGGAGTTGGGGAGGTAGGGAGTTTGGGAATCAGCGAGTTTGGGCGTTGGGGAGGTGTTCATAAGGACCAGCAGGCCGCGCTTTTACAAGAACCTTCAAAAAAGCAGTCATTCAGACACTGACGGCGGCGTGCGGGCCGTTGCGGCCCCGTTCCCCGTCGTAGCAGGCTTGTGAACATTGCTCCTATCGTGGTCAGCGTCATTGGAATCATGCTTATCAGACTTATTCAGGTTTGATAAACAGTAGGTTGGCAGAGCCCCCCCGGCCCCTCCTTGAAAAAAGGAGGGGATCCGTGCCTGTACGCCTTGCTGATTAGAGTAAGTATCCGTACCAGACAGCCTTCCTGCTTATGCAGCAGATGAGCACGGTTCCCCTCCTCCATCAAGGCTACGATTAGGACACATTTTGTAAAACCTCCTCCAAAGGCCATCCCGAGCCGTCAGTGAGGCACTGACGGCGGCAGGCGGAGCGATTGAAGGCAGCCTGCAAAGCCTTTACTCAGGTAGTTGCGAGCCGTAGTCAGTGTCGCTGCTGCCGCGGTCAGTGTCTCACTGACCGCTTTTCGCGCAATTTCAAAAATGTGTCCCAATCGTAGCCTCCATCAAGGAGGGGACAGGGGTGGTTCCTGGTTTGAACGGCACATTTTTCCGAAAACCAAAGACAAACAAGTCTACTGTCTTCCTGACCACTACGTCCAAGTTTCTATCCCTTTTTATCCCATTGATAACCGGCCCTTCCCGCCCCGTTGCCCTTCCCCAACGCCCAAACTCCCTAACGCTCAAAATCCTTACCTCCCCCACTCTTAATTCCCAGCCGTGAGCACGCCCTTGTAGGGCAGGGAAAGCAGGTGCAGGCGGATGGCTTTCAGTTCGAGGTCCGAGAATTCGCGGGTCATTTGCCAGGGCATGTCCTGGTTGCGCATCCGGTGGCCGTCGGGCCGGATGCCGGTGCGCAGGGTGCGGATGAACTGCGCTTCGGTCCATTGGCCGGGGCGCCCCGTGGCGGTGATGTCGGGCACCGGCGGGAAGCCCGGGGCCACCGGTTCGCCGCCCCGGAAGTCGCCCCGGTGGCAGCCGGTGCAGGCCACCGCCAGGTACACCCCGTAGGCCACGGTAACGGCCGGCGTCACTTCGGCCACGGACCGCGGGGTATGGTCAATGCGTTCGGCGGGCAGATCGAGCTTGCCGGCCACCATCAGGAGGCGGGCCACCGGGCCGAGGCGGGGTTTGCGGGGCAACGCGTGGTCCACGGCGGGGCGGCTGCGGCAGTAGGCGATCAGGTCGGCCAGGTCTTTGTCGGAGAATTGCGTGGTTTCGTGGGAGGGCATGATGACCAGCGGTTTGCCTTCGCGGTCCACGCCGTGCTTGAGCACCCGGAGCCAGTCGGCCGGGCCAAAATCGGCGGGCAGGCCCCCGTCGCCCCGGGTGAGGTTGGGGGCGGCAATGCGCCCGAGGGCCGGGTTGTCGAGAAACATCCTGCCGCCCAGGTCCTTGCCGTGGCAATCGGCGCAGCCGCGGCTCCGGAAGACGTGTTCGCCCCGGGTGAGGGCCGCCGGGTCGCCCGGCACCTGGATGGGCAGCGTTTCGACCGGGTAGGTGGCATCGAGCCGCTGCTGCGTGCGCCAGAAGACAAAGCTGTAGGCGACCAGCGACGCCAAAAACAGGAGACCCAGGGACATACCCGTCCATCGCAGGGCTTTACGGAGCAGGCGCATGATCAGTTGAGTAAAAAGGGTGCAGGGTTCGGGTTGCCCCCGGACCGCTACCCACCCGTAGGCAGGGCAGCCCGGCAGTCCGTTTCCCGGCCCGGCGCGGCCTCCCCGGGCGTTGCCGGGACGCCCCCTTGCGGGGTTACCCAGCCCAGGGTTTCGTAGACCAGGCCCAAGGGAAACAGTTCGTACAGGGTAACCTCCGTGTCCTCGGCGTGGCGCAAAGCCGCCGTGAGCCGGGCATTCAGGTAATCGGCCGGCAATGCGCCGGGCAGGAAATTGTCTAAAGCAGCCATGTCGGGAAAAGGTTTGATGGGACGGCGGATGGTTTGCTCCATGTACGCCACAAATTTAACGCCACACTGCCCGGGTGCATTGTAGAAAACCGACCATTTGCTATATTTATAGAATAAATACAGCTTGCCGTACAGGACGGAAAACAATCTCCGGCGAGACCCGCCGGGACGGAGTTAATTTCCGGAAAATCAGGTAATTTAGATTCTATTTTTTCTAATTTAGGTGCGGCCGCCTCCCGCTTTTTTGCATGAATAAAACCGATACCCTCCTTTCTGCTTTTACCGACTTTTTGCCTTCGCGTTCCTTCTGGCGCAAGCTGGCACTGGGAGCAGCCCTGCTGTTTTCGGAGTTTGCGGCTCCGAAGGCATGGGCGCAGTTTACCCACCTCACCGTGGAGCAGGGCCTCGTCCACAGCAACATCACCTGCGTGGTGCAGGACAAGCGGGGCTTCATGTGGCTGGGCTCCGGCGACGGCCTGACCCGCTACGACGGCTACCAGTTCAAAGCGTATAAGCACGCCCCGGGCAACCCCAATTCCCTGCTGCACAATGAAATCACCGCCCTGTTCCACGACCGGGCGGGCAAGCTCTGGATCGGCACGGCCGGCGGCCTCGACTACTTCGACCCGGTGACCGAAAGCTTCACCCATTTTACCCACCAGCCGGACGTGCCCACCAGCCTGGGCGCCCCCAAGGTGACCTGCATCCGCGAAGACCGGTCGGGCAACGTATGGGTGGGTACCCTCGGCGGCGGCCTCCACCAGGTGATCCGCAACGGCAACCAGGGGGTGCCCGTGGGCTTCCGCCGGTACACCGATTTTTCGTCGCACCCCGGCACCCGCAACCCCGTGTGGGTATCGGCCATTGCACAGGACCAGGAAGGCACCCTCTGGATCGGCACCGTCGGGGAGGGCCTGTTTACGTTTGACCCCGCCGGCGGCCGGGCGACCTCGCACCGCTGCAACGCCCCCGGCTACACCGGCGAGACCGACGTCAACGTGTACGCCCTGTGCGTGGACGCGGCCGGCACGCTGTGGGTGGGCACCGACAAGCTGGGCTTCTACACCGTGGATACCGGGCGGCGGCAGTGGCGCGTGTACGGGTCGCCGCGCACCCCGCTGGAAGACGACGCCCTGCAAATCGTGGAAGACGCCCCCGGCAAGCTGTGGGTGGGCACCTGGCAGGGCGGCCTGTACTACCTCGACACCCGGACCGGCCAGTGGACCCGCTACGCCACCGGCGATGCCCGGGGCAGCATCACCAGCAACAAGATCAACACCGTGTACCGCGACCGCACGGGCACCCTCTGGGTGGGCACCTGGGGCGGCGGCCTCAACATCAAGCACCCGGCCAAGCCGGCCATTGCCCACTACTTCCGCGAAAGCAAGCAGACCGACTCCAAGAGCCTCATCAGCGACCTGTGCGAAGACGTGAACGGCAACCTGTGGCTGGCCGTGGTGGGCGGCGGCCTGGCCCGGTACGACCTGGCGACCGAAACCTACGTCACCTACCGCCACGACCCGCGGGACCCCAACAGCCTGGCCGATGAATACATGACCTCGCTGCTGCCCGCCCGGTCGGGCCACCTCTGGATCGGCTCCCACAAGGGCGTCAACGTGTTCGACCCCAACACCGGCCGGTTCACCCTGCTCAAGCATAATCCCGACAACCCCAACAGCCTGGCCTCCAACTCGGTGATCGCCATGCTGGAAGACCGGGACGGCCGGTTCTGGCTCGCCAACACGGCCCACGGCCTCGACCGGCTGGACCCGCGCACGAACACCTTTACGCACTACCGCCACGACCCGCGCAACCCCAACAGCCTGGCCGCCGATAAGCTCATCACCCTCTACCAGGGCCGGGACGGCACCCTGTGGATCGGCACCGGCCAGGGCCTCGACGCGCTGAACCCGGCCACCGGCGCCTTCCGGCACTACAAGCACCAGCCCGGCAACCCGGAGAGCCTGAGCGACAACACCGTTTCCAGCATTGCCGAAGACCACGCCGGGAACCTCTGGGTTGGCACCTTCAGCCAGGGCCTCAACAAGCTCGACCGGCAAAAGGGGACGTTCACGCGGTACCGCGTAGAGGAAGGGCTGCCCAACAACGCCATTTTTTCGATCATCGAAGACCAGCACCGCAAGCTGTGGGTGTCTACCAACAAGGGCGTTTCGCAGTTCAACCCGCTGACGGGCAAGTTCCGCAACTTCGACGTACGCGACGGGCTCCAGGCCAATGAGTACTACCTCAACGCCGCCTTTCAGAACCGGCAGGGCCAGATCTTCCTGGGCGGCATCAACGGCTTCAACGTGTTTCACCCCGACGGCATCACCGAGAACACGGCCATTCCGCCGGTGGTGCTCACCGACTTCAAGGTGTTTAACAAGTCGGTGCCCGTGGGAAAAGCCGAAGGCGACGAGTTGTCCCTGCCCACCATCATCACCGAGTGCCGCCAGGTCACCCTCCCGCATTCGAGCAGCGTGTTCTCCCTGGAGTTTGCCGCCCTCAACTACCTGCACCCCGAAAAGAACCAGTACCAGTACAAGCTCGAAGGGCTCGAGACCGACTGGGTGCTGAGCGGCGACCGGCGTTTCGTGTCCTACACCACCCTCGACCCGGGCACGTACACCTTCCGGGTGCGGGGCTCCAACAACGACGGGGTGTGGAACGAAGCCGGCGCCACCCTGCGGATCATCATCACCCCGCCCTGGTGGCGGACCTGGTGGGCCTACGCGCTGGACGTGCTCATCGCCGCGGCCCTGCTCTACCTGGCGTTCCGCTATTTTCTCTACCAGGAACGGCTCAAGAACGCCCTCGACCTGGAGCGGCTGGAGTCGGAAAAACTGCACGAGATTGACAGCCTCAAAACCCGGTTTTTCGCCAACATTTCCCACGAGTTCCGCACGCCCCTCACGCTCATCCTGGGGCCGGTGGAGGCGCGGCTGGCGGCCGTGGCCGCCCTGCCCGACGACCATCCCGACAAGCGCGACCTCAAACTCATGCACCGCAGCGCCCGGCGGCTGCTCACGCTCATCAACCAGTTGCTCGACCTCTCCAAGCTGGAGGCCGGCAGCCTCAAACTCGAACCCACCGAGGGCAACCTGCTCGGCTTCCTCAAGGCCCTGGTGTATTCGTTCTCCTCGCTGGCCGAATCGCGGCACATCATTCTGACGTTCCACTCCGAACGGACGGCCCTGCCGGCGCGCTTTGACCGCGACAAGTTGGAAAAGGTGGTGACCAACCTGCTGGCAAATGCCCTCAAATTCACGCCGGAAGGCGGCTCGGTGGCCGTGACGGTAAGCACCCTGGCCACCGGGGGGACCGCCGTGACCCGGACGGGCCTGGCCCCCGCTTCGCAGCAGCAGTTCGTGGTGATCACCGTTGCCGACACCGGCATCGGCATTCCCGCCGACCGCCTGGGACGGGTCTTCGACCGCTTCTACCAGGTAGACGGCTCCAACACCCGCGAACACAGCGGCACGGGCATCGGCCTGGCCCTCACGCAGGAGCTGGTCCACCTGCACGGCGGCACCATCCACGTGCAGAGCGAAGAGGGCAAGGGCACGCAGTTTACCGTACGGCTGCCCCTGCACGAGGTGCAAGGGGCCGGCGACGCCGTGCTGGCCCCCGACGACCTGTCGCCGGAACCCGTCCCGCAGCCGTCGGGTGCCTCGGTGGGCCCCAAGACGCCCGGCGTGCCGGCAATCCCGCTGGACATGAACGCCCCGCTCCTGCTCATCGTGGAGGACAACGAGGAAGTGCGCCACTACATCCACGACGTGTTTGCCGGCGAATACCGCATCCTGGAAGCCCAGAACGGCGAAGAAGGGCTCAAAAAGGCGCTGGAAATGGTGCCCAACCTGGTGATCACCGACCTGATGATGCCGCGCATGGACGGGATGGAACTGTGCCGCCGCCTCAAGACCGACGAACGGACGAGCCACATCCCGGTGGTGCTGCTCACGGCCCGCGCCTCGGCGGAAAGCCGGGTGGGCGGCCTCGAAACCGGCGCCGACGACTACATCACCAAGCCGTTCCACGTGCACGAACTCCAGCTCAAGGTGCGCAACCTGGTGGCGGGCCGGCAGTTGCTGCGGGAACGGTTTGCCCGCGAGGTAAAGCTGCAACCCAAGGACATTGCCATCACGTCGGCCGACGAGAAGTTCCTGCGCGTGGCCATCGAAACGGTGGAAAAACACATGGCCGACTCCGACTTTTCGGTGGAGGCGCTGGAGTCCGAGATGTCCATGAGCAAGATGCAACTCTACCGCAAGCTGAAAGCCCTCACCGACCAGTCGCCCAGCGAGTTCATCCGCACGATCCGCCTGAAGCGGGCGGCGGCGCTGCTGGGCGCCAAGAGCGGCACCATCACCGAAATCGCCTACGAGGTGGGCTTCAACAACCTGTCGTATTTCGCCAAGTGCTTCAAGGAAATGTACGGCGTAACGCCCTCCGAGTACACGGACCAGTCGCCGGCGCCGGTGAAATAACGGAGACTGCAGACCGGAGGAAGGGAGACCGGAGGAGGCGTGCCGGGACTCTGGCGGGGATACGGGACGGGATAAGGGGAAAAGGAATGTTTTCTTTGCGGCCTTTGCGGTCCTCCTTTGCGCCTTTGCGTGAACCCTTCTTTGCGGGAAACAAAGGCACTATGATCGAAGTCAGCAATGTAAATAAGTCGTTTGGGGGCGTGCCGGTGGTGCGGGACTTGTCGTTTAGGGTGGCGCCGGGCGAAAAGCTGGTGCTGCTGGGCACGAGCGGCTCGGGCAAAACCACCACCCTCAAAATGCTCAACCGGCTGCTCGAACCCGACGGCGGCACGATCCGCATCAACGGCACCGACATCCGCGGGCAGTCGCCGGAAGTCCTGCGGCGCGGCATTGGCTACGTGATCCAGCAGGGCGGCCTTTTTCCCCATTATTCGGTATTTGAGAACGTGGCCGTGGTGCCCCGGCTGCTGGGCTGGCCCGAGGGACGCATCCGGGAACGGGTGGCGTACCTGCTGGACCTGATGGCCCTGCCGCCCGCGCAGTTTGCGGCCAAGCGGCCGGCCGAGCTAAGCGGTGGACAAGTGCAACGCGTGGGCCTGGCCCGGGCCCTGGCCGCCGACGCGCCGGTGATCCTGCTCGACGAGCCCTTCGGCGCCCTCGACGCGATCACCCGCAGCCACATCCGCCGGGAGGTGAGCGAACT
>CADCTQ010000434.1 GCA_902805615.1 uncultured Cytophagales bacterium | reverse complement strand
CCCTGCGCCGCGACAGCGCCGGCGGCCCGGTGGTGATGACCCTGCCCGTACCCAAAACGGGCAGCGAATGGAACGACACCACGTTGATCTACCCGCTGCCCCCGCTGACCGGGAAGCAGGATTTGTACCTCTCCCTCGACAGTCCGCAGGACCCCCAGCACTGGGTGATGATCAAATGGGTCGCCTTCCGGGCCCCGCTGCCCGGGCAGGACGCCGGCAAGCTGGACGAAACGGACCAGAAACTGGTGGAACTGCTCAATGCCGACGCGCAAACCACGCCCGTCATGTTCGACGGCACGGGGACGCTGGCCCGCAAAACCCACGAATTCGTGCGGGGCAACTGGCTGGTGAAGGGCAACGAAGTCACGCCCGACGTACCCAAGTCGCTGCCGCCCATGCCGGAGGAACTGCCCCGCAACCGCCTCGGCCTGGCCCGCTGGATGACGAGCCGGCAGCACCCCCTGACCGCCCGGGTGGCCGTCAACCGGTTCTGGGAACAGCTGTTCGGCACGGGCCTGGTGGAGACGGCCGAAGACTTCGGCACGCAGGGCATTCCGCCCACGCACCGCGAACTGCTCGACTGGCTGGCCGTGGAGTTCATGGAGACCCACGGGTGGAGCGTCAAGCAATTATTGAAGCAGATCGTGCTGTCGGACACGTACCGGCAGCGGTCGGAGGGAAGCCCCGCGTTGCTGGCCAAAGATCCCGACAACCGGTTGCTGGCCCGCGGCCCCCGGGTGCGCCTGTCGGCGGAAACCGTGCGCGACCAGGCCCTGGCCGTGAGCGGCTTGCTCAGCCCCAAGCGGTACGGCCCGTCGGTGATGCCGCCGCAGCCCGAAGGCATCTGGCAGTCGCCCTACAGCGGCGAGAGCTGGAACACGGCCCGGGGCGAAGACCGGTACCGCCGGGCGTTGTACACCTACTGGAAGCGCACCGCCCCGTACCCTTCGATGGTGACCTTCGACAGCCCGAGCCGGGAATTCTGCCAGGTGCGGCGCATCCGCACCAACACCCCCTTGCAGGCGCTGGTGACCCTCAACGATGTTGTCTACCTGGAGGCTGCGCGCAAACTGGCCGAGGGCCTGAAGGCGCCGCAAACGGGCCCTGAGCAGTGGATCGGTGCGGCGTACCGGCGGGTCATGGCCCGGGACATCACCCCGGCCAAGCGGGACGTGCTCCTGCGGTTGTACCACGATACGGAAAAGCATTACCGGGCAAACTTGCAGGACGCCTGCGAACTGGTGGACGACGGGTCGTACGACGCGCGGCTGGCTGCCGGTACGGTGGTGGCAAACACCCTCCTCAACCTCGACGAGGTGATTACGAAGGAATGATTGGAAAGAAGTTTACCACGGAGACACGGAGTTACACGGAGAAGATGGAGAAGAACTTAACCGCAAGGATCGCAAAGGATGAACGCAAAGCGCGCAAAGCAATACGCGTACTCCCGGCGTGCTTTGCGTCTCCTTTGCAGTTCAGTTTCTTCTCGCTCCTCGCTTCTCTCTTCTCACTCCTTTGTCTCCGTGAACCTCCGTGTGCTCCGTGTCTCCGTGGTGAAATTTAAAAAATGACGCATCCCAGTTTTGTATGGAGAATTTATTGAACGAATTACGGCAGCAGGCCCTGCAAAGCGAAACGCGGCGGCACTTCCTGCACACCTGTTCCACGGGGCTGGGCGCCTTTGCCCTGCAATTCCTGCTGGGCGGCTGCGGCGACAAGGGCGCGAAAAGCCAGGGAGCCCCGGTGGCCCTGGCCGGCTCCGCCGAACCGATGACCCCGCGGCCGGCGCAGTTCGTGCCCAAAGCCAAGCGGGTGATCTACATCCACCTGGCCGGTTCGCCCTCCCAACTGGAACTGTTTGACTACAAGCCCGAATTGCAGAAATACCACGGCAAGGACTGTCCGCAGGAACTGCTGGCCGGCAAGAAGTTCGCCTTCATCCAGGGCACGCCCAAAATGCTCGGGCCGCAGGGCAAGTTTGCCCGGCACGGCCAGTCCGGCGCCTGGGTGTCCGACTACCTGCCGCACTTGCAGGGCGTGGCCGACGAGGTGACCTTCCTCAAGGCCATGTACACCGACCAGTTCAACCACGCCCCGGCCCAGTTGCTCATGCACACGGGCAGTGCCCGCCTCGGCCGGCCGAGCATCGGGTCGTGGGTCACCTACGGGCTGGGCTCCGAAAACGACGACCTGCCCGGCTTCATCGTGCTGGCTTCCGGCGGCAAGCAGCCCGACGCCGGCAAAAGCGTGTGGGGCAGCGGCTTCCTGCCCAGCGTGTACCAGGGCGTGCAGTGCCGCACCGACGGCGACCCCGTGCTGTACGTGTCCAACCCCAACGGCATGAACCGCGACGTCCGCCGCAAAACCATTGACGCCATCAACCAGATCAACCAGCAGCAGTACGACTCGGTGCGCGACCCCGAGGTGCTGACCCGCATTTCGCAGTACGAAATGGCCTTCCGGATGCAAATGTCGGTGCCCGACGCGATGGACATCAAGGGCGAACCGGAAGCCATTACCAAGATGTACGGCGTGGACCCCAACAAGGGCTCTTTTGCCCGCAATTGCCTGCTGGCCCGGCGGCTGGTGGAGCGGGGCGTGCGGTTCGTGCAACTCTTCGACTGGGGCTGGGATACCCACGGCACCAGCAAGGACGGCTCCATTGAGGTGGGCCTGCGCGACAAGTGCCGCGAGTCGGACCAGGCCGTGGCGGCCCTGCTCAAAGACCTCAAGCAGCGGGGCCTGCTCGACGAAACGCTGGTGGTGTGGGGCGGGGAGTTCGGCCGCACGCCCATGCAGGAAAACCGCGACGGGCAAACGCTGCCGTTCATGGGCCGCGACCACCACCTGGAAGCATTCACCGTGTGGATGGCCGGGGCCGGGCTCAAAAAGGGCTTTTCGTTCGGCGAAACCGACGACATCGGCTACTACGGCGTGAAGGACAAGGTGCACGTGCACGACCTCCAGGCCACCATCCTGCACCTGCTGGGCTTCGACCACGAAAAGCTTACGTTCTCCTTCCAGGGCCGTCCCTTCCGCCTCACCGACGTGGCCGGCAAGGTGGTGAAGGACATTCTCGCCTAGACCTTGCGTCTGGACCTTGGTGGATGGGATGAAAGGATGGCCAGGAGTAATGCCCGGTTTTTGGGCGCTGAGGCGGTGAATCGGCAATGGAAAATGGATTATTGACAATTATTTGGCATATTGATTTTTGGTTGGGAAGCGGGGGCGGTCCTCTTTTTAAAATTCTCCGGTAGCTTACTCTTTTGGTGCATGTTTGGTCAACACATTCTTCGGGCTTTTGGGAAATTGTACGATTACAAGATTAACTTGGGCATCCTGCGGCGCCTTGGCGCCTTGCGCCCCTCGCGGTCGGGTTTGGTGCTTGCCCTGCTGCTGGCTTCCGTTTCCGCGTCGGCGCAAACCGGCCAGGAGGAGCCGCCCGAAATCCTGACCTTCCTGGGCCGGTTCCACCCGCTGCTGGTGCACATTCCCATCGGCTTCCTGTTCGTGGCCTTCATGCTGGAAGTGTTTTCGCGGTTTCAGCGGTACCGGGAGCTGCGCCACGCCGTCACGTTCATTCTGCTGCTGGGCACCATCAGCGCCGTGCTGTCGGCCGTGATGGGGTACTTCCTCTCGCTGAGCGGCGGGTACGAGGCCGACACGCTGTTCTGGCACCAGTGGCTGGGCATCGGCGTGGCCGTGCTGTCGGTGGTGGCGTACGTGCTCAAGACCAACGCCGACCGCTGGCCGTCCTTTCCGGGGGGCCGGGTGTACTTCCCCGTGTTCGTGCTGGCCGTGTTCCTCACGATGGGGGCGGGCCACTACGGCGGCGCCCTCACGCACGGCTCCGACTACCTGACCCAGTACATGCCCCAGCCCCTGCGGACGCTGGCCGGCCTGCCGCCCCGCCAAAAGCCGGTGCAATCCAAACCCATCACCAACCTGGCCGAGGCCGTGGTGTACCGCGACATCGTGCACCCCATCGTGGAGACCCGCTGCGTAAGCTGTCACAACCCCGACAAGATGAAGGGCGACCTGCGCATGGACAGCCCCGAGCAACTGGTGAAGGGCGGGGAAAGCGGCCCCCTCTTCGTGGCGGGCAACGCGCAACAGAGCGAAATGGTGAAGCGGCTATTGCTGCCCGAGGAACACGACGACCACATGCCCCCCAAGGGCAAGTCGCAACTCACCAAAGAGCAGGTCGAACTGATCCGCTGGTGGATTGACGGCGGCGCTTCGTTCGACAAAACGGTGGCCCAACTCCAGGCCACGCCCGAGGTAAAGGTAATGCTGGCCCGGCTGGGCAACGGCGCGGCCACGGACAAGCCGAGCGGCGTAATGGCCCTCAAGGTGCCCCCCGCGCCGGCACCGCTGCTGGGGCAACTGCGGCAGATGGGCATGGGCGTAACGCCTGTGGCACAAGGCAGTAACCTGCTCCAGGTAAAGTGGTGGAAGAAGGCCGAACCGGCGGGCAAGGAGCCGTTCGTGCTCATGCCCAAACTGGCCCAGCAGGTCACCTGGCTGGACCTGGGCAACGCCCAACTGCCCGCCGAAGCCTGGGACGTGCTGCCGGCCCTCAAGAACCTCACCCGGCTCCACCTGCAGGGGAGCAACGTCACCGACGCCGTACTCGCCAAACTCAAGGGCCTGCCGCACCTCGAATACCTGAACCTCTACGGCACGGCCGTCACCGACGCCGGCCTCGGGCACCTGGCCGGGCTTAAGCAACTCAAGTCGCTTTACCTCTGGCAAACGAAGGTCACGCCCGAAGGCGTCCGGCAGTTGCAGCAACAACTGCCCGACCTCCGCGTGGACCAGGGCTGGGCGGAAAAAGGGGAGAAGGCGGCGGCTGGCGTGCTGGGGGGATTGGGGAAGTAGGGATTGGGGAGCAGGTATTGGGGGATTAAGGGATTGAGTATTGGGCTGGCGATTTAGTTGGGCAGCGTCTCAGTTTGGTACAATTGAGTTGAGATAACCAATTGAAGTACAAGGCGTCGCAAAGTGAGAAAGCAAATAAGCCGTTGTTGTCTGTTTGCCTTGTCATTTCGAGTCCGCTTCCCCATTTCGCGTTAGCCTCCTGTCGCGGTCATTCCCGGAGTGAAGCGAAAAATCTCAATTCGGCGCTTATGCATACCGGATACGCCAAACACTCACTTTCTGATTTATTCGAAAACGTTCCCTCCCGCCGTCATCGTTCCGCCAACCGGCAGTCCCAACGGTATTTTTCCTGATGTAAAACCTAAACGAATAACCACCCGAATACCCAACCCATCATGACCACCTGCATCCCCCTCATTTTCTCCCTGTACCTCGCCCTGTTTCCCGGACCCGGGGCACTCCCGCAAAAAGGCAAATGGACGCCGCTGTTCGACGGCAAAACCCTCAAGGGCTGGCACACCATTCCCGGCGGTCAGTGGGAAGTGAAAGACGGCGCCATTGTGGGCACCAGCGCCAAGTCCGACGACCGGCACGGCCTGCTGGTCACCGACAAAACCTACCGGGACTTCACGGCCCGGCTCAAATTCAAAGTGCTCAAGGGCAACAGCGGCTTCTACTTCCGCGTGGACGAGGTAGGAGGTACCGTGGGCGTCAACGGCTTCCAGGCCGAGGTGGAAGACCGGTGGGAAACCGGCGGTCTCTACGAAACCGGCGGCCGCGAATGGGTTGCCAAAGCCGACACGGCCAACGTCCGCAAGTGGATCAAACTCGACCGCAACGGCGCCCAGGACTGGAACCAACTGACCGTATCGGCCAAGGGCGGCAACATTACCGTGTGGCTCAACGGCCACCAGACCGTCCAACTCACCAACGACCCCGGCCGCGCGGCCGGCCACCTCGCCCTGCAACTCCACGGGGGCCAGGACATGCACGTGCTGTACAAGGACGTGGAAATTCAAATTGCCGAATGAGGGAGGGAGTAAACGTGGAAAGGATTCTTTGTAATGCACGGCCACCCCTCAATTGCTGAATGATGAAATCATAGAATCATAAAGTTGCCGGGATATTCAGTACTTTCATGATTCTATACTTCAACCTTTTAATCATTCAACCACATGGGCTATCTGAAAGAATTCAAGGAATTCGCCATCAAAGGCAACGTGCTCGACCTGGCCGTCGGCATCATCATCGGGGCGGCCTTCGGCACGGTGGTCAACTCGCTGGTCAACGACATCATCATGCCGCCCGTCGGCAAGGTGCTCAAGAACATTGACTTCAAGAACCTGTTTCTGCCCCTCGACGGCAGCACCGCCGGCATCAAGGACCTGGAGGCGGCCCGCAAGGCCGGGGCGGTGATTGCCTACGGCAACTTCATCCAGAACGTGATCACTTTCCTGATCGTCGCTTTTGCCGTGTTCCTGCTGGTGAAGGGCGCCAACAAGCTGCGCCGCAAAGAAGCCGCCAATCCTGATCCCACGCCGCCTTCGCCCACCCGCGAAGAAATCCTGCTTACCGAAATCCGGGATGCGATCCGGGGGAGCAAGTAGGAGTGAGGAGCGAGAAGGCACGTCCACCCTCAACGTAAAAGGCCGCTACCAACTGTTTGCCAACCTCCTGAACCCGGCGCTCAACCAGTTGGACCATCGCCTTGACCTGTCCTTTACGTCCAAAGTCAACAAGTACATCAACGTGAACCTGACGGGCATCCTGCGCTACGACCGCGACCAGGACCAGGACGTGCAACTGAGCCAGGCCCTGGCGGTGGGACTCGTGTACAGCAGGGGCAAGTAAAGCAAGTATTTGGAATACAGGAGTCTAATCCAAGCCTATTGAAGCATCACTTAACGTGATATTGGCCGCTGCGTACCCAACCAGCCGCCGGGCAATCTCCGCCGGGGAGAGGCCCGCAACGGGGAGCCGGTGGACGGTATTCGGGTCGCGTTTGGCGAGGCCGAACAGGTACGCCTTGTCGTAGTAGGCCAGCGTAACGTCGGCCACCGTAGCGTAGTCGCCGGCGGCCAGGGCTTGCAGGGCCCGGGCGTGGTGCTGCCCGCCGAGGCGTTTGTGGATGCGGTGGACGGCTTCGGCCAGCAGCCTGTCGTCGCATCCCGTGTACATCTGCACCAGCCGTTCGATGCGTTCCGCCTTGGGCACCTCCAGGAAGAGGACCGGCGCCCGGCGCATCTGCGCGAAGAAAGGGTGCGGGATGCGGACCGTACCGATGGTCACGCTTTCGTCTTCCAGCCAGATGCGGCGCCCCGGGTCGAGGCCGCGGAGGGCGGCAAACAAGTCGTTTTCAAACTGTTCCACCGTGGGCTGCGGCGCCTCGCCGATGGCCCCGAACGAAGAGCCCTTGTGGCGGGCCAGCCCTTCGAGGTCCACCACCTGTTCGCCCTGCCCGCGCAGGTGGTGCAGGATTTCCGTTTTGCCGCTGCCCGTCTGGCCGCCGAGCACCACCAGCGGCAGTGGTTTTTCGAAGGCGTGCAGGGCTTCCTGCCGGAAAGCCTTGTAGCCTTGCTGGAGCGTACCGGCCACGCGGAGGCCGGCCGTTTGCAGCAGCCAGGCGAACGAAGCGCTGCGCATTCCGCCCCGCCAGCAGTGTACCAGCACCTCGCCGTCGGGCGACAGCTTGCGGGACTGCTTCACGAAGGAAGCGAGCTTGGGGCCGATCAGTTCGAGGCCCGTGAGCACGGCGGCGTCGCGGCCGGCGCGTTTGTAGCGCGTGCCCACCCTGGCCCGTTCGTCGTCGTCGAAGAGGGGAATGTTGAACGCCCCCGGGATGTGGCCGTGGGCGAACTCACCCGGCGAACGCACGTCAATGACGGGGGTGCTCCGGGCTTCCGCGAGAAACCGGTCAACGGGCAGGGGGGCAATCATTCATGAGGCGTTAAAAATGAGGGTCGGGCAGTGAGACACAGGTTCAGGACGGGGTCAGTACGCAAATTCCCAAAGCGCCTGCCCGTACCTGCCGCTCGTGCCGATGTAGGCCTTGTCCCCGATCACGAAGCTTTTTCTCGGATCGAGCGGGGTGTGTACCGAAGGTTGGGGCTGATGGCCCGCAAACGGTTCGGCTTCCTGCCACTTTTTGGTTGCAGGATCAAATTGCGAGAACGCTTCACTGCCCACGATAATGCGGTTCCGCAAGCCGAATGCAACGCCCCCGGGCACTGCCGGACTGGTGCTGTTGATCATTTCCCAGGCATCGGTTTGGGGCGCGTACTGCCACACTTGGGTGGTGTCGTTGAGGTCGCTCACGCCGTAGATCGTTTCGTTGGCTACCACGATGACCCCGGACGGCAAGGGCGTTTTGGGCAACCATTCGTCCGTTTCCGGTACGTATTGCCATAATTTGCCTTCGTTGCTGATGTAGCCCGTGTTGCCCGCGCTGAACCCGCTGGCGTAGCCTCCCGTGCCGGGAAACGTTTTTTTCTCCGTCCAGCGGTCGTTGGCCGGGTCGTATTCCCAGACGTCCCGCACGGGGGCGACGGAGCCCTCACTGCGGACCACGCCGGCCACCAGGTAGGCTTTCCCGTTGACTACCAACACGCCGCCGTTCGCTTTGGGAATGCCGGGAAATTCTGCTTGCGGCGACCAGGCGTTTGCCGCGGGGTCATACGCCCAGAGGTCTTTGTGAAAATTGCCGATGTACTGGCCCAGGCCCATGTAGCCTTTGCCATCTACCGCAAAGCTGAAAGTGCCCTGCCGGAGGGCGCCGGGGAAGTCGGCTTTTTGCGTCCACCGGCCATTGGTTGCTGCTTCTTCTTTGTCGCAGCCGGAGGTGAAAAAGCCGAGGGTGCTAAGGCACAAAAGGATACGCACGGAAAGCAAAAAATGACGCATGGTAAAAGGAGAATAATTGGTCTGGTGGCTTAAATATACCCAATTTACTTTTTACCGGGGGCGCGGCCGGGTTGGCGGGGACGGTGGCGTTGATCAGAAAAGGTTGGTATGCCACCACACTTTGCGCCGGATGTGGTCCCGGGGCACGAACCCCCAGTAGCGGGAATCCTCCGAGTTGTTGCGGTTGTCGCCCATCACGAAGTAGTAGTCCTGCCCGAACGTGTGGTGCGTGAGGGGCTGTCCCGCCCGGGAGAGCGTATTGTTTTCGAGCGTGATTCCTTCCAGTGCTTCGTGGTCGCGGATGCAGGGGCCGTACAGTTGCACGTTTTCCGGCGTCAGTTCGATCTCCCAGCCCTCCCGGGGCATCACCAGCGGCCCGTATTTGTCGGCGCTCCAGGGGAATACCGGCGACTGCGGAAAGCAAAGGGAGCGGCCCGTTGCCGCCGTGTCCATGGCAGGGCTTACGCGCCGGATGACGTCGAGCTTCCCCAGTTGAGCCGCCTGGGCGGGCGTCAGGTGAATCGAGTACTTGCGCTCCCCGGTTTCATAAAATTCATCGCCGTATCCCTTGCGCTTGAAAAAGGTTTTGGGCAGCGGCTGTTTGGCTTCCACCAGGTAGGAGAACCTGGCCAGCGCCGGGGGCGGGACCGGTCGCCCGTTGACGAACACCTGCCGGTTCCTGATTTCCAGCTTTTCGCCGGGCAGCCCGATGCACCGGGCCACGTAGAGCACGCCGGTTCCATTCGGCACGCTTGTTCCATTCGGACGGTTGAACACGATGATGTCGTCGCGTTTGATGCCGGAAAACACGGCGCTGGCAAAAATATGCTTGCCCGGTTCAATGGTGCCGGCCATGCTGGAAGTAGGCAGGCGAAAAGGACCCATGAACACCGCGTACGGGATGTACACCATCAGGAACGCGGTGACGGCAACGGTAATTCTGAAAAACCAGGACATTGGTAAAAAGTGGGAGAACGTAGGGAAAAAGGCTTACTTCGGCCCCAGCGGCGCGGCCGGGTTGCCGAACACGGTAGCATTTTTTTTCACGCTTTCGATCACCACCGAGCCCGCCCCGACCCGGGCGTTGCGGCCAATGGTGACGCCTGATACCACCGTGACGCCCGAGCCGATGAAGGCGCCTTCTTCCACGGTAACGCCGCTGTTGAGGATGCTGCCGGCCCCCACCTGCACGAAGTCGCCCACCGAGGCCGTGTAGTCCACGAGGCAGTTGGCGTGCAGCACGCAGTGGTTGCCCACCTTGGCCCCCGTGCCGATGACGGCGCCGGCCGCGATCAGGTTGCCGTGCCCCAGCGCGGCCGAGGCCGATACGTACGCCCGGGCGTGAATGGCGTTGACGGGCATCATGTTGCGCCGTTCCAGCAGCATCTCCGTGAGGCTCTTGCGGTACTTGTTGTCGTCGGAGGCCACGAACGCCTCGCACTTCTTGCCGATGAGTTTGAGGTACCCTTCGT
>CADCTQ010000433.1 GCA_902805615.1 uncultured Cytophagales bacterium | reverse complement strand
TGCTCGACCAGTTGATGAATCAGGTCGCGACCGAAGAACACTATTCTTTCTCCTTCGAAAAGCCGGAGGCCTCCGCCCGGGTTGACCAAACCAGCGGTTGCCTTGAAGCTTCCTTTCCATCGACTGCCACCAGGGTAAGCACCAGTAATACAGATGACAGCGGTTGGACGACACGGCGGACGCCGGGCACCACCGACTGCGACTATGAGTTTTTCTACTCGGGCTTCCGTTACTATTTTGACCCCAAAGACTGGTTTTCCGGCCAGTTGTGCGACAGCTTTAACAACCGGATTGCGCGCCGGTACGCCGATGGTGCTTCCCGCCTGCTGTTCGGCAACCGGGGCGTTTGGTTGTGGATTGGCTACCCCGGCCTGACCAACGTAGACATGCGCTAGTACGCTTTGCGAATCATTTCCTCCTGCTGGTAGATTTCCGCGCATTCCCGCGGAGATCTACCTTTTTTTCTGCCAATCCCGCGCATCCTGCCTGGTCCCGGCCTGACCGGTTGGTTGCATTGACAAAAGTGGCTGCGGCGAGGTTGTACCAGCCCACGGTTTCGTACGTGATGAGCGCTGCTGGTGAGGCGAGCAGCAGGTGCTGGCGCGAAGCAGAACGTGCTGGCGCGAAGCTGTGCTTCGTGCCGACTATGGTTTCCGCCTCTGGCGGAACCAACGTCAAAGTATGCTTCCGCCAAAGTCGCCCCAACAGCAGCATAAGGCGATCAGAATGAAGCGATCAGCGTTAGCGCGACAAGAGCTTGAAAACCGCAGAGCTGGCAATTATGCTACTAACGGCTGGACCACCCAACCTTCGTTCCGCCAGAGGCGGAAACCATAGCCGGCACGAAGCACAGCTTCGCGCCAGCACGTTACGCCGCGCTAGCAAGCTATACCGCGCCAGCCCGTTACCGTTACGCCACGCCAGCCCGTTCTCCTGCGCCTTGGCAAGCCACAGCGATGCGCGCCAGCACTGCCGCTCCGGCCCGCCGGGAACGCTGATCACATACCTGGTTTCAACCGTGGGTGGACGGGTATAATGAGGTTGGCCGGTCTCCCTTCCTCCCGTCTCCGGTTTCCATTACAGATTTGCCGTGGCCGACTTCATTTTAGCCAGCGCCGTCTGGGCGACTTTGAGGGGGTCCTGGGCGTAGTAGTCGTTGTTGAACACTTCGAAGGAGATGACCACCGGCCGGTCGGGGTTGCGGATGGCCTGCAGGATGCGGCCCAGCGGGGCCACGCCATCCCCCGTGTACACCCGGTCGGCGTCGGTGACTTCGGCGGGCGGCTTGTTGGCCGGGTAGTCGTTCACGTGAAAAACCTCCACGCCGGCCTTGCCCACCAGCGGCAGGCTGTCCACGCTGGAACCGCCCTTGTAGATGTGGTACACGTCGAGCAGCAGCCGGGCCGCGGGGTGGCCGCTTTCGGAAGCCACGTACAGCACTTCGCTCAGGCGGCTCAGGTTCTGCGAAAAGCCCCACAATTCCAGTTGGGGCGTCACGCCGGTCTGGGCCCCCAGTTCGAGGATGGCCCGGTACCGTTCGGCGGCCCGTTTGAGGTCGAGGCCGGGCGATTTGGTGGCGCCCATCGGCGGGGCGGCCGTGCGGCGGCAACCCAGTTGCGCCAGCATGTCCATTTCGCGTTTGAGTTGTTCGAGGCCCTGCGTGCGGGTGGCCTCGTCGTCCACGATCCACTGGGCGAAGCCGATGCAGTTTTCAATCTTCAGGCCCAGGTCGTCGGCGCGCCGCCTGGCGTCGGCCAGCTTGCCGCCCCCGTCGAGGTAGGCTTGCAGGGAGTCCATCCAGATTTCCACGGAACGGAAGCCGGCCTTCGACGCCACTTCCAGTTCTTTGACGTAGCCCAGCTTGTGCCCCCGGATCGTGCTCATGTTGAGGCTGTAGATGAAGTCGGGCTTGGGGGCCGGACCGGCGGTGGGCGTTGCCCCGGCGGCGCCCGGCAGCAGGGCGGCTCCGGCGGTGGTGCCCAGCACTTTGAGGGCGTTGCGGCGGCTTGCGGAAGGTTGAGTCATGGCAATAAGGGTTTGACGCGAAACGACTCCTAAAATTAACCTTCTTTTCCACTTTTCATCCGCCGGCGGCGAATTTGTTCGGGCCGTCTTCCATTGCATTCCCCCCCGTCCCCGCCTCTTCCTTGATTCTGCCCATCCTTTCATCCCGCTACTCCTGATCCGGACCGGCTTTCCGCAGGCGGAAGCGCCACACGGTGTAGCCGCTTTTGCCGGTCTCCCGCCAGTAATCTTCCACCCGGAACAGCCCCTCGTACCGGTAGCCTTCCGCCGGGGCATGCGGATTGCGCGGGTCGCCGCCGCGGATCACCCGCACGGGCAGGCCCCGCTGGCAGCTCAGCGCCAGGGCCAGGTTGTTGCGCACCAGTTCCTGGTCGGTCACCTGCCTGCCCGACTCGGGGTCGCGGCCGCCGTGGCCGGTGTAGATGAGCAGGTCGCCGTGGTCTTCGTCGTCTTCGTATTTGCCCGACAGCACGATGGAGTCGGCGCCCTCCCGCTGGCTGCCGCTGATGCCCGCCTGCCGGGGGGCGTGGACGCCGCTGGCCGAGAGGTCCTGCCGCGAACTGAATTCGTAGCCCTCCCGGTAGCCGGGTACGTGTCCGAAGATTCTTTTCATCCGTAGCCTTTGCAAAAAAGTTCGTCAGGCCCCCGTGCCTTCCCGCTTCACGATCCGCAGCATCCGGTTGCCGTCCCGCTGAAACGCGTACGCCACCGGCTCCACCGTGAGGGCGTAGTCGCGCCCGAAGTGCGCCGTGAGGCCCGGCAGCACGGCCGACTCGTTGGCGTCCAGGTCGAGCAGCGGGAAGATGCGGACTTCGCGGCAGATCCGCAGCATTTCGCCCAAGGATTGCAAGTGGAAGTCGAGGCCCAGGTTGGCGTACAGCACCAGGAAGTGCGAACTCAGGCCGAGGTCAAACGCGTCGTCGGCGTAAGGCGTGCGGTCGGGCAGGGCGTGGGGCACGTAGCGGCCTTCGCGCCGGCCGGCGTCGTAGTCGGCCAGGAAGCGGTCCATCGCCCCCATGCGGATGCGTTCCAGGTCGGCCACGTCGCGGATGTGCGTCCACACGAACTTGTCGCGGTTGCGGGTCACCTGCGCCAGCACTTCGTCGCGGGTTTCGCGGATGCGGCCGGCCAGTGCTTCGCGGGTGAACCCGTAGATGGGGTCCAGGGAAACGACCCGGTGGCCCAGGGCGTGCATCCCGGCGTTGAAGCCCGCCGGCCCGTCGCCGAAGCTCACCACCCGGCGGCCCAGGTCGGCTTCCGTCAGGTTAAACATCAACTGGTATTCCTCCAGGCTGCGGCCCCAGGGAACGACGCTTTTCAATTCAAATGCCATGTGGGTCAGTGGTCATTGGTCATTGGAGACGCGAGGGATGAGACGCGATGAATCGCGTCTCTACATACGGCCCAGGGGCAGGGCGTACCCCAGGGTCAGGCTGAAGGCCCGGTTGGTGAACCGGTTGGCGGTTTCGGGGCCCTCGGTGCGGAAAAAGGGCGTAAGGCCGTGGCCGTAGCGCAGTTCGGCCAGCGCCGTGCCCCGGCCCAGCGCCAGGCCGGTTCCCAGGCCCACCTGGAACCCCAGTTCGAGCCGGTTGAGGGCCGTGGCCGGGGCATACGAAGACCAGGGTGGCAACCCGTCCAGCACGTCACCCATGCGCAGGGCCAGGTCGTCGGGCCGCACCTGCCCGGGTGCGCCGCCCGCCGGGGGATACACGCCGCCCAGCAGGAAGCCGGCGGTTGGGCCGGCCGTCAGGTAGGTCTGCAAGCCCTCCCGTTTCAGGCTGACTTTCAGCAACAGGGGCACTTCCAGGTAGTTGTGCACGTGACGGTCGCCGTTCATCCGGAAGCCTTTCTGCGCAAACAGCACCTCCGGCTGCAACGAAACGAACTGACTTTTCCTCAGGGGCAGGTTCAGGCCGGCGCCGCCCACCCAGCCGGCCGCGTACTGCCGGTCGGGTCCGGCCGACGTGGCCTGGATGGTCGCCAGGGAAACCCCGGCGCGGGTAATGAGGGTCACCTGGGCCTGGGCCAGGACGCTGGTCAGGGCCAGCAATCCGAAAGACAGGAATCGCTTTTTCATGGTCGGAAAAGGAAGAAACGGTTGGGAATGGCTTTGTATCGGACTAAACGAACCGCGCGGCCGTTTACGCACGGGAGCAGGCCCTTTTTTCAGAGCAGCTTTCCCTCGATCAACAGGGCCTTGCGGACGGAGCGGTCTTTCAGCGACATGTACTGCAACCGTTCGGGGTCGTCGCGGTAGGCTTCGAAACTTTCCCGGGCCGGAAAGGACACCAGGTGGATTTCGTAAGGGTATTCGAGGGCCGTCCCGATCACGTCCGGGCGGCCGGGCCGCGCGCGGTAGAGCAGTTGCCCGCCGTGGCGTTGCAGCAGCGGCAGCACGTGCGCCTCAAAGTCGTGAAACACGGCTTCCTGCCCTTCGATCACGTAAATGAGTTGGGTATAGTACAGCATGGTTCATCATTTCAGCGTGTATCCCAAGCCCAGCCCGACCAGCGGGTAGGCAAATGGTGCAAGCAACAGAGGGCCGCGTTCCGGGTAATACGCGTTGTAGAGCGCCCCCAACAGCGGCGTAAAACCCACCTTGTAGAAAAAGCCACCCTCCGGCTTCTGGTGCCGGTACCCGATGCGGGCCACGGCCATCACCGCCAGGTCGTTGATGCGGGAGTTGCTGCCCAGCGCGTAGGTGTCGTACAAGACGGTACCCCCCAGCCCGAGTTCCAGGAAGTGCCTGCCGCGGCCCCGCAGGTAGGAAATCTCCACCGGGCCTCCCACCATTTGCCGGTTGCCGGCGCCAAAAAGGGGCAGGTAGAGGGCACCCACCCGTCCGCTGAGCTTCCAGGTGTCCCGGTTGAGCAGAATGCGGTCGTAGTTGAGGGAGTAGAACATGCCGTTCCCGCCCAGTTCGAGAAAAAACGTGTTCCGGCTGATCGGTTCGGAGGGCGCCTGGGCAAACGAAGCAGTGGCCGCCAGCAGCAGGAAAGCGGCAATCAGGGGGGTGTAACGGTTTTTCGTCTTCATGGCGCGGGGGTTGGATGAAAGAGGTATATCCCAAACGTACGGAGCGGGTTGTTCGTATGCGCAACCCTCACAATTGGGCACAAAACCGGAGCAGCTTTTTCGTTTTGGGTGAACGGCAATGCTCCGGTTGATCTTTCCGTCAAGGTAAACAAATGCAGCTATTTTTCCACCCCGTACGCGCCGGTCCGCCGCCGCGCAAAAAACGGCCGGAGACGCATCCCCGGCCGTTCGGACGCAACTGTCTGCAGCGGCAGTCTCTTACTGCTGCTTATTCCTTCACCAGTTTCACCGCCGCTGACCGGGCGTGGGCGTCCCGCATTTTCAACAAATACACCCCGGGCTTCCCGATTTTGCCGGCCAGGTCCAGCGTGATTTCGGCGTCCGCCGCCCCGAGGGTGGTTTCCGCCTGGTAATACACTTTGCCCAGCAGGTCTACCACCGTCACGGTAACCTTGCCGGCCAATCCATTGCCTGCCGTGACCGTTACCCGGTCCGTGAAGGGGTTGGGACGTACGGCGGGCAACGCCCGGCCGGTTTCCGGGCCAGCGTCCGCGGCCAGCCGGGCAGGATTACCTACCTGGAACACTTCCAGGCCCGACAGGTTGCCCGCCCCGCCGGTGGCCGTCAGCACGATTGTGCCGTCGGTGACGTTGGTGCGCCAGGGGCCCAGTCTGGCCCAGGTTCCGGGCGGGCCGGTCACGTAATCGTTTGCCACCAGCGTCCCTTCCAGGGTGATGTCGAAGACGTCCGATGCGTTGTCTTCCCAGGTATACAGGTACACGTCGTACGTGCCGGCGGGTACGCTGCTGAGGGTAACCGTTGCCGGCTCGATGTCCACCGAATACACCGACGAACGGATCATGGTGGCCCGGCTGGCATCCGTCGCCGGCGAGAGGGTTACGCCCTGGTTGCTGAAGACCCGCCCGGTAGCCGAGAAGTTGGCCGCCGTGCCACCCGCCTCCCAGCTCCGGCCGTCAATGGTAAGTGCCGCCCCGTTCAGGTTGATGGCCCGGTAGAAGGTGGTGCTCGTTGCATACGGGTTCACCACGTTTTCCAGTTGCCCGAACATGAACAGCTTGCCCGGGAACACGCCGAATCCGCCCGTCCAGGCGTTGTACTGGCCCGAACCGGTGGCATTGGCCGGGTACGCCGAAGTGCCGGTGGCCTGCCGGGTGTAAATGCTTTTGAGATAGGCGTTCTTCCAGTACAGGTTGGACTGCGCCACCCACGTGTCGAACACGTAGTGCTTGCCCTCCAGCGGCGAGATGGCGTCAATGCGGTAGTTGTTGTCGGTGCTCCGGGCGGCCTGGTCGGTGGCGTACCGGTTGAGGGTCCGGTCTACGTACTTGAGCATGTGCGTAGCGGTGGCTTGCAGGCTTTTGGGGCCACCCTCCGTGCCGTACTTGCCCGCCGAGGTGGTGTAATTGTACAGCTCCGGGTCGCCGGCCCGGGCCAGGTGGTCGGCAATCATCAGCACGTGGTCCACCAGGATCAAAGCGTACTGCCAGCCCTGTTCGGGCAGCGTGGATTCCCACCGTTCCATTTCGCCTACCGTCCCGTCGGCGCGTACGCTGAACATCAGCCATTCTTTCACGAAAAGCTTGCCGCGTTCCTTGAACAGGTTCACTTTGGCCGCCAGTGCGCTGCTGGTCAGACCTACTTCCGCCGGGACGACGTTGTTCTCCACGCCCAGCATGACCCCCACCGAGGTAAAAAAGCTGGTCATTACGCTCCGGCGGTTGTTGTGCCACTTGGACAGGTTGGCAAAGGTAGCCCCGCCGTAATGGGTCGTGTGGGCCCCCAGGTCAATGTCGTAGTAGGTAGTGCCATTGCTGTTGTAGTTGGGTTCGTAGAGGCCGTTGTAGCGGTTTTGCCAGATTTTCTGCAAATCCACGTCCACGTTCCGGGCCTGGAAATACTCGGCCGCGTTGAAAAACCACTTCTCCAGCCTGGCCTTGTCGGCCGCACCCAGCGACGGCCTGATGTAGTCGTAGGCAAACAACAGCCGGGTCAGCCAGGCCGCCGTGAAGAAGCCCGGGTTGACGTCCCGGATCACGTTGCTGCACCAGCGGGACGTGTTGGAAAAATCCGTGGAAGGCTCGGCGGCCTGGGCCAGCAGTTCCGTCCGGACGGCATCACGGTAGGTAACGTCGCCCGTCACCAGGTACGCAAAGGCGGCGTCCCGGAGCTTTTCCCCCAGGTGCGGCTCGCCCGAAGAACCCTGCTGGATGCAGGTCGTCGTGGTTTCGTGCGCTTTGTACCGCTCGGCCGCCGGGTTGCTTTTAAAAGTGTTTGCATTGGCCACGATGCGGCTCCAGTCGCCGGGGCTGTTGGCAGAAACGTCTCCCTTGACGCGGTAGTTGGTCGTGCCCGACGTCAGCGTGCTGCCGGCCCGGGCTTTCCAGATGTTCAGTTCCTGCTGGGTGACGTGCAGGCCCAGGCGCTGGGCGTAGGCGCCGCCGGCAAAAAAGGCGATCCCTGTGAGGGTAAACAATAGAGCGGTACCGGCCCGCAGGCATCGGTTGCCGCAAGGCATGGTGGAATGAATAGGCATAGCTGTTGATCGTAAGGTGAATAAAAGAGGCAATGGCGTTCCGGCGCGGAGGGGACCGGGCCGCCCGCGCAGGTAAAGGCAAACTATTTCCTGCCCAACTCCCGGCCGGGAACTGGCAAAGCAACGGAGCAGGAAGACGATTTGGAGGGGTTTAAGTGACTGAAAGTGAAGAATTTCCAGTTAAAAAATTTGTTCTTGCCGCGCGTTAAAAAACAAATTCAGTAGGGATTTTCCGGAAAGAAGCAGCATTGCCACTGCCCTAAAGTAGACGAAGGAGGCCTTCGAAGCAACAGTATTTGTAAATTATTTTTTCTTTAAGGAAAGTATTTTTTAATAACGTTGAAGATACAACAAAATCAGGCCCCTACGCTTAACGCATAAGCCCGGAAAATACCCGCGCATGGGTTGTCCGTACCCTCCCGGGCCGGCGGCACCCGCGTCGTGCTCCCCGGGCTTTGTGCGGTGCCTGATTAGTCAGGGCTGCAAAAACGCCTTCATCTGGTGCGGCAATGGATAGCTGCCTTGCATCCTTCGCATCAACACCACTTCGCCCAGGTGAAAGGACAAATGCAGTGACAACTCCTGGATGATTTTCAGTTGGTCCGCCGATGCGTCGCCGGTGGCGGTTACGCGCCTCACTTCGGACCCGATGGCGGCAAGCTGGCCCTCAAATTGTTCTACGGCGGCCCGCAGGACTGCTTCGCTGGGCGGGGTTCTCGCCCCGTTCCAGGTATCCGTTTCGCCCATGGGCCGGCCGGGTGCGTCTCCCCGCAACTGGCCGAGCTGGTACGCCTGCCAGGCAATCAGGTGGTTGAGAATTTGCCAGGTGCTGGTGGGAAATGCCGGCCCGTGCTCACCGCTGTTGGCTACGGTCAGGTCGTCGAATGCTTTGAACGTATCCAGCGCACTGCCGAATACGTACCCGTAGTCTGGTTGGGTCATGGTTGCGTCAGGATCGGCTCCACCGGGTCAATGGCATCAAAAAGCCGCTTGCGCTGGTTCCGGATGCCGGATTTGCTTTCAAGGTCGCTCAAGGTAAAGTTGAGGCAGTCTACAGAATTACGTTGCTGGCCTGGCACACTGCTTAACCAGGTATTCTTGAATTTCACCGCTCACTTTGGGTACTGTCATTCCCGGAGGGAATCTTTTCGAGGACAGGCAATGGATGACGTATTCTAAAAAGATTCCCTCCGGGAATGACAGCGAGAAAGTAATCACGGCTGCCGCAACCTTCCGGGCCAATTTTACTCGATGATGTTGGAATCGCGTTTTTCGACCCGGGGGTCCTGGCCGCCGCGCAGGATGGTGTTGCCGTTGAACTTTTCCCGCTGGTCCACGTCCATCGCGTTGAGCCAGTCTTCTTCGCGCATCTGGCCGCTCTGCCCGAAGGCCGCCAGGGCGTTGTCGTAGGTGACGGCGCGGATGTGCGCCACGGGAATGCCGCGTTCGAGCATGAGGGCGGCGGTCATGGGCACGGCCAGGGGTTGCGAAATGCCCCAGTCGCAGGCGCTGTTCACCATGATGCGGTCCGGGCCGTAGTGCCGCACGATTTCGGCCATGCGTTCGTTGCCCATCTTGGTTTTGGGGTAGATGGAAAACGCCGCCCAGAAACCCCGGTCGAGCACTTCCTTCACGGTTTCCTCGTTGTTGTGGTCAATGATGACCTTGGCGGGGTCAATGCCGTGTTCCACGCACACGTCCATGCTGCGGGAAGTGCCGCGTTTCTTGTCGCGGTGCGGCGTGTGGATCTGCACGGGCAGATCCAGTTCTTTAGCCAGTTCGAGTTGCAGGCGGAAGTACTTGTCTTCGGCGGCCGTCTGGTCGTCGTAGCCGATCTCACCGATGCCCACCACGCCTTCCTTGGCGGCAAACAGCGGGAGCAGGTCCATCACCTGTTCGGCCAGCGGCTCGTTGTTCGACTCCTTGGAGTTGAGCCCGATGGTGCAGTAGTGCCGGATGCCGAACTGCCCGGCCCGGAAGCGTTCCCAGCCCACCAGGGAACTGTAGTAGTCCTTGAAGGTGCCCGGCTCGGTGCGGGGCTGTCCCAGCCAGAAGGCCGGTTCGATGAGGGCCACCACGCCGGCGTTCCGCATGGCCTCGTAATCGTCGGTGGTGCGGGAGGTCATGTGGGCGTGCGGGTCTATGAAGAGGAGGTTGTGCGGGGTCATGGGCGGGTTTGATGATTAAATGATTGAATGATTAAATGACTGCATGATTGCAACGACGACCACCGGTGCTGGTTCCCACGGGTAAAACCGTGGGCTGGGGTTGCCTCATATCCGACCTCAATGTACCGCATCCTACGTCAAATCGCTGTCTGCACCATATCCCAGGTCAATTCGCCGTTCGAGATGCGTTCGGCCAGGTCGGGCCGTTTGGCTTTGAGCAGCTCGTAGATTTCCTCGTTGCGGCTCTTGGCGCAGGCCAGGCTCATGGCCTGCTGCTCGGTGTCGGTGCCCGTGGCAAACACCCGTTCCACGTCGGGCAGCGTGGTGCGGTCCATGAACGGACCCACGCAGCGCCACAACTCAAAAGGGACGGGGCGTTTGGCGGCCCACCGTTCGTGGGCGAAGTCGAGCAGCGTGCCGGCCAGCGACAGGTTGGTGCGCTTGTCGAGGCCGTGAATGCGGTGCAGCGGGCTG
>CADCTQ010000432.1 GCA_902805615.1 uncultured Cytophagales bacterium | reverse complement strand
CCTCCTTTTACCCGTCAAATCACCCGTCACGGCTGATGGGTAAGTCCCTTTCCGGTGATGCAATCCTGCCGTGATTGGCGTTACTGCGTTTGGCGCTACTGCTTGTGGGCCACCGGGTCGGGCTGGCCGTCGGGGTCGTTTTTGACCGTCCCGCTGGTCACGAAATTTCGCCCGTCGAGCAGCAGCAGCCCGGCCACGTGCGGGGTGGCCAGCGAAGTGCCGCTCATGGAGGCGTACGTGCCGTGGCGGCCCGTGGAAACGATGGACACGCCCGGCGCGGCCACGTCTACCACGTCCCGGCCGAAGTTGGAAAAGCCGGCCCAGGTGTCGGTTTGGTCCATGGCCGACACGGTGAACACGTTGGGGTGGTTTACCCGCGAGGGGGAGATGGCCGCCGCGTCGCGGGCGTGGTTGCCGGCGGCAACCGCAAACAGGATGCCCTTGTCGGCAAGGGCCACCACGGCCCGGTCCAGCGCCTGCGAGAGCGTATCACCCACCAGGCTGATGTTGACCACGTCGCCGCGCCGGGCGTGGGCCGCCACGTGGTTGAGGGCTTTGACCACCGCCGATACGCTGCCTTCGCCGAGCTGGTCGAGCACTTTGAGGGCCACCAGCGTTGCCCCGGAAGCTACGCCCAGCGTGCCGATGGCGTTGTTTCTGGCCCCGATGATGCCGGCCACGTGCGTGCCGTGCCCGTTGAGGTCGGCTGCCGACGACTGGCCCTCCAGGAAAGAAAGGCTGCGCTCCCCGTCCACGTGCAGGTCGGGGTGGTGGAGGTCAATGCCCGAGTCAATGACCCAGGCCGTCTTGCCCGTGCCATCGGCGTAGCCCGTGCGGCGGGTTCCCCAGCCGAGGGTGGTTGAATCCACGGGCGTGATGCAGGCGGCAATCGAAACCACCCGGTCGGGCTCCACCAGGGCTACTTCCGGCGCCCCGCGCAGGGCCGCGGCCTGCCCCGGGGAGAGCCGGCACACGACCCCGCTCTGGCTGCCGGCAAATGCACTTCGTACCGCCGCTTCGGGAACCCCGTAGCGCGAAAGCACGCGGCGGTTCAACGCGGGGAGGCGGCCCCCGGCCGCGGCCCCGTCCACCGTGTCGCGGTAGAGCACGATGTAGTGGCCGGGGATCACCCGGCCGTTGGGGAGGGAGGGGCCGGTAAAACAGGGTACGGCCCGGATGCCCGGATCGGGATCAACGGCTTCCCGGCGCGAACAGGCTCCTTGCGCCAGAGCGCAGGTTAGGGCCAGGCCGGTCCACAACAGTCGGGAGGGGTGCCGCATGGAAGGAGGGGTTAAGGCGAAAACGGTGGGACGGAAGCGCGAATGCCGCATTAGAGCGCGAACGCCGCAGGAAAAGATGTTTGTCAAAGTAGCATTTTCCTGTGTCAGACACAAGAAAAATACTCCGTAAAGTAAGCATCTGCCGGCAATGGGCAGTGCCAGAAAGGGTAACCCTACTGGTCAGGACCGTTAGTACGTAAAGCAGGTGTTAAGGCCGAGTGGTCCGCTGCGGAACACCACCCCGTCGCCCACCCCGCTCACGGTACCGTTGCGGGAGGAATTTTCAAATTCAGCTTCAAAGCTCAGACGGGTTCGCTTCGAGGGGATTGAGTAGCCTGCTCCCAGCATCAATGTGCTGCCGATGCCGTACTGGTGCCGGTACTCCTGGACAGTCTCATTCAATCGTTTGGCGGTGAACTGCCCAAAGCCCAGGCTGCCCCTCCCGTAGAAGCCCCGGTTGTAGGTGCGGCTGAAGGGGTAGTACTTCACGGACACGGAAAGGTTGTAGTAGTTGAAGATGTAGCAGTTGGAGCATTTGCTCCCCCAACCGAAGCGCCGGAGTGCTGCCGCAGGCTTCGATTCTGTTCTGATGGTTGTAGTACCCTAACCCGATTGATCAGACCGGGGGATTCAAGCGGAAAAGCCTCTAAACTCTACTTGGCCTACATGAACGGGACATGCCCGGACAACTGTCCGGGCATGTCCCGTTCATGTAGGCTGAGGATACCAGAGCGCTTACTCCTTGAGCAGGCGCACCATGCGGTTGCCGTGCGCCGTCTGTACGCTCAGGTAGTAGAACCCGGGCCGGCTGGCGGCGGGCGGCAAGGACAGCGTTACGCTTTGCCCACCCGCTTGCAGGGCGTGGGCAGTCTCCAGCAGTCGGGCTCCGTACGCGTCGTAGAGCACCAGCGTTGCCGGGCCGGCCCCGGCACCATCAAGCGTAAGCGTCAGCACGTCACGCACCGGATTAGGGAACACGCTCACCTGTAAGGCAGGGGCGGCAGTGCTCCCGGCCGGAGCGGCAACCAGATCGGACAGAAAGCAGGGGTGCACTTCGTAGCCGGAAAGATACGGGGCCTCCGGTTTGAACTGGCTCACCATGCCGCTCAGGGTGAAGGTGCCCCGGGGGGCCGGTGCCTTGTAGAGTTCGGAGTTGCTGCTGATGAACACGCGGAACACCGCCTTGCCGTTGGTCACATCCACGCCGAAGCCGGTGTAGCCGTTGCGCGGGTTCCACTGCACCGGGTCAAGCAGGTACACGCCGGGGAGCGACACCGGCAACGCTTCCAGGCGTTCGGCCAGTTCGGCAACGGGCGGGGCCGGCCGGAGGGCGTTGCCCGCCGAAACGAGGCGCACCGAATCAGGGACCAGTTGCGTCAGGCCATTGACCTGCCGGATGCGTCCGGTCGCTACGATGCGGTCACCGGGCTTCACGTTGTAGCCGGCGTTGCTGCCGTACCGGTACACCTGGATGCCGTGCTCCCCGTCCGCGAGGGAAAAGTCGAGGCCGTCTTTGAGGAAGTTATTGCTGTGGACCACCCCTTCGAGCCGGCAGTATACTCCCGACGAGTCGGCTACGCCCTGGCCGTTTACCCCTTTCACCTGCCCGACCCGGTAGGTCGGAATGTGATTCACCGGCGGGTTTTCGTCCCCTGCCCCAGGCAATACGTACCGGTACACCCGGCCGTCGTTGCTGGTGATGGCGTACAGCGTGTCCCGGGTGGGCGTAACGGCCAGCCCGCGCAGGTCCTGCGAGTTCACGTCAGTCATAAAATACGACCAGGCAAGGTTGTCCTTGCGGTTCACGTACCGCAGTTGCGGGGCCAGCGTACCCGTGCCGTTTACCAGGGCCCACATCGTGTTGTCGGCGGCCACGTGGATGGAGTTGCAGCCGGTGCTGAGCTTGAGCGAATCGGCGTACGTGAAGGCGAGGCCGTCCGTACTGGTGTAGCGGTTGAGCTGCCCGCCCGAGTTGAACGGCAGGTAAATTTCCCGTCCCGACGGGGAAATGGCCGCGCTGCGGGCCAGTTGACGATTGGGCAGCTTAAAGTCATTGGCCAGCACGTCGAAGGTGGTGGGGTCGGTGGCGTTCTGCCGAATGATGAACTGCTGGTCACCGGTAACGGTCGCCACAAACACCCGCCCTTCCGCGTCGGAAGTAGGGTTGGTGAAACTGGTGGGGCCCTGCCACTGCGCCAGCGGGGCGCCGGTACGGGCATCAAGCTTGAAGACCCGGGAGTTGAGCACCAGCAGCACGTTGCCGTCGTGGGCCAGGCCCAGGCCGCGTCCCCCGGTCACCCGGATGCGCTGCCCCTTGAAGTTGATGTAATCCACGTACCGGTTGGTGGTGCCGGCGTATTCCAGGTCGGGCGAGGGGAGGGTGTAGGCCGACCCGTTCGGATTGAATACTTTCAACCCCAGCGAGAAGGAGATCGTCCAGACCCGGCCGGCCCGGTCCACGGTGATGCCGTGGCCGTTCACGGCCGAGGCCGTGCCCAGGATGCCATCGTACCTGAAATCAGGGGCCGGAATTTCCACGAAGCCTTCCACGGGTTCGTTGCTTTTGGTCAGGTTGAACGGCAAGCCGGCGCCCACCCGGACGTTGCGGCCGTCGGTGGCGATCACGCGGTGGTAAAAGACAGCCGTTTCGCCCGGGGCCAGGCTCCCCAGCAGGCCGTACCAGCGGGCTTCGGTGGCCTTGAACTCAGTAGCCCGGCCCACGCCCTCGTGCCAGAGGACCGAACTGAAATTCCGGTCCCGCGCCAACTGGTAGGTGTAGGTCACCGGGTTGTTTTCGGGGTCCTTTACGCCCTGCCACCGCACCGGGAAAATGGCCGGGATGTCGCGTACCGGGTACGTCTGGCCGGCCCCGTGTGAAGAGACGGCCGGCCCGGCCGGGGCGCCGTTGCGGGCGGGGTACAACTGGCTGCGGAGTTCGCCCTTGGGATACTTGTCGGTCTTGAGCAGCACGTAAAAGGAACCCGTACTGAGCAGTTCGCCCAGCCCCTTGTTGTAGGGGAACGTACCCGTAAAGGCGCCGTTCTTCCGGGTGGTGGTGGTCACGTCCAACGCGTATTTGAGGGCTCCTTCGGCGCCGTGCAGGCCCTGGTACACCCCAACGGCCGTCCGGTCGGCGAGCAGGTCGCCTTCCAGCCCCGAAAAGGTACCGCTGAACCGGATGACGTTACCCGTTACTTCCGCCTTTACCTGGGCTACGCCCTTGCCCGGCCGGGACTGGGGCAGGTTGAGGGAAGACAAGGCACCCGTGGCCGAGCCACTGAGGGGTACGTCGCGGCGGATCGTGTAGCCATTCACCCCGGCGATGATCTCGGGCAACTGCTCCTCGTCGAACAGGGTCATGTCCCGGGCTTCCCGGGCCGCAATGTCGTAGGTGGTGTACACGATGGTGTCCTGCTCGTAGAACAAGTCCATCAGGGTGGCCGTGTTCACGGGCTCCTTTTCCAGCGACAACCAGCGGCGGGGGCCCGATCCGATGGCGCCGGCGTTGAGCAGTTCTACCTCGCCCCGCTTGCCGGGGTAGTAGGCGTGGTGGTGCCCGCTGATGTAGGTATGCACCTTGAACTCCTCCAGCAGGGCCCGCAGCTTTTCGGGGTTGCTCAGCACGTTGCCCGGGCTGTCGCGTTCCTGGGCCACGCCGTACAGCGGCAGGTGACCGATCACGAAGCGGTACCGGGCCCGCTGCGCCGCGGGGCTCGAAAACTGCTCCCGCATCCAGTCCAACTGGGCGTCGGAGATATTGGCCGAAGAGGCATCCCAGGAGACCATGAAGATGTAGCCGTTTTCTTTTTCAGTGAATGACTGGTAGAACGGGTAGTGGGTAATGTCCACCGGGTGCCAGCCCGGGAATTTGCCCTCCGTTTTCCAGTACGCCGCCGTGCGTTCCCGTTCGGTGTTGAAGCCGGGGGCGCCGTCGTGGTTGCCGACCGTGAAGGCAAAGGGAATGTTGGCCGCCCGCAGGGGAGCGGCCACCGTACGGTCAAAGCCGGCCCACATGGCATCGAGTTGCGGGATCGTGAGCGCGGCCGACTGGCCGGCAACCATGTCGCCGCCGCAAATCACCAGGTCGGGCTTCCAGAGCCGGGGAATGCGCTGCATGACGCTGTCTACCTGCCATTCGTAAGTAGTCGAGCCGAAGGAGGCGTTCAGATCGCTGATGACCACGATGCGGAAGTTACCCCGCTGGGGTACTACCGTAGCCAGATAGGTCTTTTCGGCCACCGCCCCGTTGGCGGCCGTGATGCGGAAGCGGAACCGGAGCCGGGAAGTCACTTTTTCGGTGACTGGGTAAGCGAAGTTGTAGGTTTCGGCCGGCTTCGACAGGGCCACCGGGTTGCCTAACGGGGTCTCCGGTCCGTTGTCCACCTGCCGGAACACGGACAGGGATTGCAGGGCGAGGCCGGGTTTTCGGGTGTCGGCCAGTACCTGGAAAGCAATCGTTTTGCCTATGGGGTGTTCACCAGCCGCCGGTCCCGGCTTAAAGGTGATTTCGAAGGCTTTCACGTTCAGGGTAAAGGTTTGCGACGTGTTGCGGTCCTCGCTGTCGGTGAGTTCAAACCGGAAGGTTACGCTTCCCAACGGGTCGTTAACAGGGTAGCTGAACGGGTATTCGACGGCTAACCCACCGCCCAGGTCGACCGGTTGACCGTAGGGCTGCTCGGCGCCGCTTCCCACTGTGCGGAAGATGCGTAAGGTATTGAGTTTGATGCCGGAGTTGGGCGAAGCCAGCTTTACCGGCAGGGAAAGTACACTCCCCTGCACGTAATCGCCGGCATTGCTGCCCGTGCCAAAGCCAATCGAGGGGACGCTTTCTCCCCGTTTTTCGAACCGCAGGGCATCAACGGTCACGTAGCCGCCCTGCGCGTCGTTTGAAACCACCAGGGAGTCGGAGGGGCCGATGTGGTAGGTGCCGAGGGCGTTGAATTTGCCCCCGTTGGCCGTCTGGTTGACCCGCACGGTTACCGGCTGGGCGATCCCGTTGCGGTAGAGGGTATAGGGGGTATTGGTGGCGCGGTTGGCGGCGGCCACCCACCAGGCCGAGAGTTCGTACTGCGCCGGGGCCAGCCCTCTGAAAGTATACACGGCCCGGCGGCTGCCGTCGCCGGTGGGGGCAATGCGGGCCTTGGAAGGTCCGAAGAAGCCGGCGTTGGCCGTCTCTGCCCAGGCGCCGCCCCGCTCGGCGTACACCTGGCTGTTTTCGGTGTCGAATACCGGGTTCCGCTTTTTGAGCATGAATACCGAAGGCACCGGACGCTGAATGCCCGCATCGGAGGGGCGGATGGTGTTCTCTCCGTTGACCACCATTGCCGAGGAGCCGCCGCCGTCCAGGTTGAGGGCTTCGACTGCACCCAGTTGCAGAAACATATCGGCCAGTTCGCTCAGGGTTACCCCGCCGCTCACGGGCAGATTGCGGCCTTCCACCACCAGCATGATCACGCGGCCGTCGGCGGTATAGCCGATGCCCGTGCGGGGTTCACGGCCGGCATTGTTGACGTCAATCATCTCTTCGGCGGCCGTAATGCGCTTTACGCCCTTCTCCACCAGCACCGGCGACCCGCCAATCGCGGAGGTTACGTTCCAGAGGGCCGCCCCGACCGGAAAGGTGGCGTCGGGCGGGGGCAGGGGTGCCTGCCCGTCGGCAATGGGGCTGGGGCTGGGGTAGAAGTAGGTGGCTGTAGCCGCCCCGGGGTTATAGACCCAGGCGACGTCCGGCGTGCGGGTTGCCGAGATGCCGAAAGCGCCGCGGGTGGGATAGTACGTAGTGGCGGCGCCATTGTAGGGACGGGATACCGACCGCAGGTTGGGGGCCAGCACCTGGCCGCCTTCCAGCACGAGGCTCAGGTTGGCATTGCCGCTGAAAAAGCCACCATTGATGGCAGCGTAGGCCGGTTCGGTTTCGGCCTGCACGTACTGAAGGGGCGTCTTGCTGGTGCCGTTGCCCGACACGGCTTTGAACTCAACGTTAGGGTCGGCAGGGTTGATGAGGGTGTAGAAAGCCCGCAGGGGACTGCCGTCGGGGAGGCTGGTAGTGGTCTGGTACACTTTCACGGAGGGCGGCAACGCGCCGTTCAGGTCCTGCCGGAGCTGCCAGTTTAGGTTGCTTTGCGCATTTGCACTCATCCAGCCCAGCAGCAGGCAGAGCCAAAGGCTTGTCCGGCCCGACTGGTATTTTACTTTTTTCATATACGGGTGATTTGATCGGGTGCGAAAGTAGCCGACGCCAGTCACTCGGGCAGGGGCGGGGGGAAAAGACAACAGAAAATTAACTTGGTTGTAAAGTTGAAAAGTAGGTGCCCGGTTGGGGTTGTTAATCCACATTGGTATGGCAATGGCTCCCCGGTTCCTCATTTCGAGCCCAATCACGATCAAAGGTATTTCTTCGTGATTTTGCCAATCCGAGCTCAGGCACGAGTGGAAGCACAGGTATTACTCACCGGCATGAAGAAGCGTATTTCCCGGATGAGCGTCCACTGCCCTCGATTTTTCAAGTGATTGTCCGGAAGCCAGGGTATAAATTTGCTCCGTATAACGTGGGGGCCTGGCTGACTTGGTGCGGCTTACTTAAAACTATGGGCAATGAGATGACCATATAATCCGATGGTTCAATCTTGAGGATGCCGCCAGATGAGGAAGTGCAAAAGTACAATTCCATTGTTGCCTTTCTTTTGCCATTGTTGCCTTTCTTTTGCCCCAATGTTATTAAACCAATAACGCAACTGGTTGGAGCAACAGTGGTAAATCCGGTGGTGATACACAGTACGGGGCCCCATAGAACGGTTCCCCGGACGTACCTGCGAAGACCGGGCCGCAACCCATTCAGCCGGTGGTTCTGACCTGGCTAAAGGCGTACAGCAACTCGCGGGCAATCTGCCGGCACCGCTCGGCGTAGATGACTTCTTCGCGCGACGTTCCGTCGAACGCTTTAGGATCTTCATAGGGCAGGGAGATGCGCACGGCCCCCGGTATGAACGGACAGTTCTCGTCGGCCTGGGTGCAGGTCATCACTGCGGCAAAATCCGTGGTTGGATTGCCGGTTTGGTCATACGCTTTGGAAAAAGCCCGTACCGGGGGTTGGTCGAGGGCATATTTGATCAGGTACACCGGGTTGGGTTCCGTTCCTGTTCTTTCCACCATGAATCCGGCCTCCGCAATCGCCTTCACGGCGCTGGGGTTGCAGGCGGTGGTTTCCGTGCCGCCCGAGTAAGTGCTTACGCGCGGTACCTGGTAGCAGTACGCGGCCACTTGCGCCCAAAGCTGCGAGAAGTGGCTCCGGCGGGAGTTGTGGGTGCAGATAAAGGTGAGTTGTACGGGTTGGCTTGCCGCTACTTTTTGCTGCACAAACTCCGTGAGGGCAGTAAGTTCCGTTTTTCGCGCGGCCGGCACCCGGTCAAACTCCCGGATGGTGGCGGCTACGTACTGGCCGAGCGCCGGGAGCAAATCGGGATGAAGGAGGGTTGAGGACACTACTTGAATTTGGATCAGATAAATTTGGATCAGATAAGAGGGAAAGGAATCAGGTGCGGGCATTTGCTGTGTGAACAGGTATCGTCGGACTTTGGGGCGCATTTCCCTGCCATATCAGCAGCACCCGGACCCCGCAGTACAGCAGGTTGATTGAGATTTCTCGGCATAGACGGTTATGCTGAAAATGCCCGTGCCATCCTTTTTGAAACCTTCCAGGTCTTCCGGGGAAAGGTACCTGAGCAGGAGTGCGTCGGGTAGGGTGATGGGGCGCCTTTTCTGCACCTGGAGGTTGACAAAACCAGCCGTGCGAACAATTTTCAGGTATTCTTCCTGCGGGATGGCACCCGACACACAACCGGCGTACAGGGCCGCGTCCTGCTGCAAGCCTTCGGGCAACTGTCCCGACAGTACAATGTCGGAGATGCTGAAGTGGCCTCCTGGCTTGAGGACGCGTAACGTTTCGGCAAAAGCTTTCGCTTTGTCTGGTACCAGGTTGAAAACGCAGTTGCTCACCACTACGTCCACCCGGTTATCGGCAAGCGGCAGGTCTTCTATTTCTCCAAGGTGGAACGTCACATTGTCGTATCCCAACTTCCGGGCATTGCGCCTGGCTTTTTCTACCATTGCCTCCGTCATGTCCACGCCGATCACCTTGCCCGCCTCTCCCACCAGGGACCGGGCCACGAAACAGTCATTCCCCGCCCCTGAGCCTAAGTCCAACACGGTATCTCCTCGCCTGATGTTGGCGTACTCGGTAGGCAAGCCGCAGCCTAAGCCCAAGTCTGCTTCGGCCACGTAGCCCGTTAACTGATTGTAATCCTCGGCCATTACGATTGTCCCGTTGCCGCAGCCGCAGGTCTCATGCTGCTCCGTGTTTTGCAGAGCAATCCGGGCGTATTGGGACGTAACGATTTGCTTGAGTTCGGTTTCCGTTTTCATTTACTTGATCGGTTTATCGTAAAAATGCGATAGATAGGAACAAAAAAATCAGGAAATACTGCGCCGCATCACCGTTGCCGAGGCAGGGCAGATGCCCGAGAACTGTGAAGTCCGTCCAATGGCGGGCGGAACGTTTACCCGGTCTACTTGCTGAAAGCCTTGCTTTTCGAAAAAAGGAGCGGCCGTGGTAGTTACCAGGTACAACTCCCGGATGCCCTGCTGCAAGGCCATGTTCACGGCGGCCTGGTAGAGCGCCTTGCCCATACCGGTGCCCTGTTGCCGGGGATGCACTGCCAGGGAACGCAGCAAGGCATAGTTTCCGTACAGTTCAAGCCCCACCGAGCCGACTACCTCCGTTTCTGTTTTCGATATCAGGAAGGTATCCAGGGCATGTGGCAAGTCTGCAACGGGTAGGTAAACGGTCTCAAGGAGCGACACTACGGCCGCCCGGTTTTCGGGAGCAGCGATTTGCAGGAAATAGGCAGGAACGGTCGGCATGGTAGTTTCAGTGACAGCAGGAAGTATTGGTGAGGGGTGCATTGAACAGGTTGAGGAG
>CADCTQ010000431.1:9999-10286 GCA_902805615.1 uncultured Cytophagales bacterium | reverse complement strand
GTATAGAAATCATTTCCGCAAACGTAAGGATTCCCCCTTTCCCCTTGATTGACCAAACCACTTTCGCTCCCCGGTTGCTGGGCTGGTACGCGCGCCACAAGCGCGACCTGCCCTGGCGCCACACCCGTGACCCGTACCTGATCTGGCTCTCGGAGGTGATCTTGCAGCAAACCCGCGTAAAGCAGGGGCTGCCCTACTACCTGGCTTTTGCCGAACGCTTTCCGACGGTGTTTGACCTGGCCCGCGCCGAAGAGCAGGAGGTGCTCTGGCTCTGGCAGGGGCTCGGC
>CADCTQ010000431.1:0-9965 GCA_902805615.1 uncultured Cytophagales bacterium | reverse complement strand
TTTCTCGAACCGGTAGGCGTGCTCGACGGCAATGTGTACCGGGTGCTCTCCCGGCTGCACGGCATTGAAACCGACATTGCCGGACCCAACGCCCGGAAGGTGTTTGCGCCGCTGGCCAACCGCCTCGTGAGCCGGGAGGCGCCCGACCTCTACAACCAGGCCATCATGGAATTCGGGGCGTTGCTTTGCACGCCCGTTTCTCCCCAATGTATGTTCTGTCCTTTTAACGAACAATGCGAAGCATTATTAACGGGACGCCAACACCAGTTGCCGGTAAAATCCAAAAAAGCGCCGGTACGCAACCGATACTTCCATTACATCATTTTTCGGCAGGACGGGCGCGTGGGAATGCGCAAAAGAGAAGCCAAGGATATTTGGCAAGGGTTATATGATTTTTACTTAGTGGAAGCGCCTCAGGCGCTTGACACCGAACAATTATTGGAAGGAACCGACCTCCGGCCCTGGCTGCCCGCCTTAATACTGGGGAAAATATCACCCGTGCTTACCCACCAGCTTACGCACCAGAAAGTGTTTGCGCGGTTCTGGCAGGTGGATGTAAGTGACCGCGTTGACCCGCTCGAACTGGCCCTCAAATGCGGAATTGCGTTCTGCGAACCCACTCAAATTCATGCCCTTCCCAAGCCGGTAATGATCGATAACTATTTGAAAACCCACCTTTTTTAGTTATCTTTATTACACATTTTTATATTATTACACTCTCAAATCATGGCAAGTTTCAACAAAATTACCCTCATCGGGTACGTCGCTAAGGACCCGGAAGTGCGCAGCATCAGCGCCGACAAAAAGGTAGCTGAAGTGTCCATTCCGATTAACGACAATTACACGGATCGCAGCGGGCAACAAATTGAAAGAACGGCCTGGTACCGGGTTGCCTTCTGGAACCAGAAAGCCGAAGTAATTGAAAAGTACGTGAAGAAGGGCACGCAGCTGCACATTGAAGGCCGCCTGACCGTTCGTACCTACACCGATAAGGAAGGGAAAGAGCGGTTCTCCCTGGACGTACTCGCCCAGGACTTCACCCTGCTGGGCAGCCGCCCGGAAAGCGGTGAGAACGGCGCCGGCAACACCGGTGGCTATAACAACAGCGGCTACAACAACAGCAACAACGCCGGCAACGGCGGCTCTTACGCCCCCCGTACCGCTACCCGCGAGGTAACGCCTTCGCTGCCGGCCGGTGACGACGCGGACGACCTGCCGTTTTAATTCGTGTTTTACCAAATGCTACCAAGTTGAGTAGTTCCAGCGATCCAGGCGATCCTCTGCTATACTGGGTGCTTGCAGCCGTTGCTGCAGGCACCTCTTTCTTTTATACCCTGCTGTCGGTGCTGCTGGTAGGACTGCTCGTGCTCTCGGCGCTCCTTGCCGGTGCGGAAGCGGCCTTTTTCTCGCTCTCCACCGCCGACCTCCACGGCTACCGCACCAGCCCCTTCCCGGCCGACCGGCTGGCGTCCCGGCTGCTGCAACGCCCCAAACGGCTGCTTGCCACCATCCTGATCACCAAGTGCCTCGTCAACATTGCCATCGTGGTGCTGGCCGCGTCGCTGGCCTGGAGCCTGGCCGGTACCACCCATTTGACGGGATGGCTGCTGTTGTTCATTACCCTGGTGGTGTCGTTTGCCATCGTATTCTTCGGCGAAGTGCTGCCCAAGGTGTACGCCGGCGAAAAACGGAGCCCCTTCGTGCGCAACGTGGCCTACCTGCTGGCGGGAGCCAATGCGCTGCTGCGGCCCCTGTCGTGGCTGCTGGTGCGCACTACGCAGTTCGTGGAAGGCTACATCCAGCACAAGGGCTACAAGATCACCGTTGACGAACTCAACCAGACCCTCGAAGTCCGGACGGGGGCCAATACTACGTCGGACGAACAGGTCATTCTGCGCGGGCTGGTCAACTTCGGCACCATTGCGGCCCGGCAGATCATGCAGCCCCGGGTGGACGTAACGGCCGTGTCCGCCGACCTCACCTTCCACGAGCTGATGGACCGGATCAACAAGTCGGGCTATTCCCGCATTCCCGTCTACGCCGACACCATTGACCAGATCAAGGGCATTCTCTACATCAAAGACCTGCTGGCCCACCTCGACGAAGACGAAACGTTCGGGTGGCAGAAACTGATCCGCCCCCCGTATTTCATTCCCGAAAACAAGAAGATTGACGACCTGCTGCGCGACTTCCAGTCGCGGCGGGTGCACATGGCCGTGGTGGTGGACGAGTACGGCGGCACGTCGGGCATCGTCACGCTGGAAGACATCATCGAAGAAATCGTGGGCGAAATCCACGACGAGTTCGACGAGGAAAGCAAATCCATCATGCAACTGGACGAACACACCTACGTTTTCGAGGGGAAAGTCTCGCTGACCGACTTCTGCCGGGCCCTCGACGTGGACCCCGAGGATTTCGACGAGGTGCGCGGCGACAGCGAATCATTGGGCGGCCTGCTGCTCGAAATGTTTTCGCGGCTGCCGGCCGTGGGCGAAAAAACGTCGTACGGGCAATTCACCTTTTCCATCATGTCGGTGGATCACAAGAAGATCCGGCGGGTGAAAGTGGTGGTGCAGCCGGAGGAAACCGGGGAAAAGCCGGCCGGCCCGGCGCGAAAGGGCAACGCCCACTAGAAAATGCTTACTTTTGAATGTGGAATGCCAAATGGGCGGAGTTGAACGCGGCGGATGGGAGAGCAGCCCGGGAATCGGGCATTGAACACTTACAATTTAAAATTTTACCGGTATGATTCACTATAAGCATTTTGTGCTCGACAACGGGTTGCGGGTGTACGTGCACGAAGACCACACCACGCCCATTGCCGCCGTCAATATTCTCTACAATGTGGGCTCCAAGGACGAAGACGAAAGCAAAACCGGCTTTGCCCACCTGTTCGAACACCTGATGTTCGGCGGCTCCCGGCACGTGCCCGTGTACGACGAGCCGCTGCAACGGGTCGGCGGGGAGAACAACGCCTTTACCTCGCCCGACATCACCAACTACTACATCACCCTGCCCGCCGTCAACCTCGAAACGGCCTTCTGGCTCGAATCCGACCGGATGATGAGCCTTTCGTTTGACCCCCGCGTGCTGGAAGTGCAGCGCAAGGTGGTGGTCGAAGAGTTCAAGCAGCGGTACCTCAACCAGCCCTACGGCGACGTGTGGCTCCGGCTGCGTCCCCTGGCCTACAAGGTGCATCCTTACCGCTGGGCCACCATCGGCAAGGAAATCAGCCACATCGAAGACGCAACGATGGACGACGTGCGGTCGTTCTTTTACAAGTACTACCTGCCCAACAACGCCATCCTGGTGGTGGCCGGCCCGGTGCAGGTAGAAGACATCAAACGGCTGGCCCAGAAGTGGTTCGGCCCCATCCCGGCGGGGGCGCCATACCGGCGGCAACTGCCCCAGGAACCGGTGCAGCAGGAGGCCCGCACCGAAGAAACCGAGGCGGCAGTTCCCCTCGACGCCCTCTACAAGGCGTTTCACATGCCGGCCAAAACCGACAACGATTACTTTGCCGCCGACCTGATGACCGACCTGCTGGGCCGGGGCAAGTCGTCGCGGCTCTACGAACGGCTGGTGAAAGAGGCCAAACTGTTCAACAACGTCAATGCGTACGTAACCGGCTCGGCCGACCCGGGCCTGCTCGTGATCCAGGGGCAACTGAACGGCGGCGTCACCATCGAACGGGGCGAGGCTGAACTGAACGCCATCCTCGAAGAGTTCACGCAGAACGGCGTACCCGCGGCGGAACTGGCCAAAGTGAAGAACCAGGCCGAATCCACGCTGGTGTTTTCGGAAGTGGAAATGCTCAACCGGGCCATGAACCTTGCTTTTGCCGCCAACCTGGGCGACCCCGAGGAGGTAAACCGGGAAGGCGAAAAGCTCCAGGCCGTTACCCCGGACGAAGTGCAAAACATGGCCCGGCGCATCCTCCGGCCCACCAACACGTCTACGCTCTATTACCGGGCGCAAAAATAGATTTACCACGGAGGCACGGAGAACACGGAGTTACACGGAGAAAAGGAGTTTGGGAGTTTGAGAGTTGGGGAGTTAGAGAATTAGAACTGAACCGCAAAGGGCGCAAAGAAGACGCAAAGACCGCAAGGTGGACGCGTTTCTCTTTGCGCCCTTTGCGTCTTCTTTGCGCCCTTTGCGTGAACCCCTTTTGAAACCCGCGTGGTCTGCGTAACATTACCAAAAAGAAGATTTCTATGAAGTTACGCATCGGACAGGGCTACGACGTGCACCGCCTGGAAGCCGGCCGCCCCTTCGTGCTGGGCGGCATCGCCATTCCGCACACCCACGGCCCGGCCGGCCACTCGGACGGCGACGTGCTGATCCACGCCATTTGCGACGCCCTGCTGGGGGCCGCCAACCTCCGCGACATCGGCTACCATTTTTCGGACAAGGACCCGCAGTACAAGGGCATGGACAGCAAAGTGTTCCTGCGGCGGGTGGTGGAAATGGTGCGCGAATGCGGCTACGAGATCAGTAACATTGACGCCACGGTGGTTCTGGAAATGCCCAAAGTGAACCCGCACGTGCCGCACATGCAGGAAGTCATGGCCGGGGTGCTTAACATCCGCCCGGAAGACATTTCGGTCAAAGCCACCACGTCGGAGCGGATGGGATTCGTGGGCCGCGAAGAAGGCGTTGCCGTGTTTGCGGTGGCCCTGCTCTACAAAATCCTCGACGGCAGCGCCCGGATTTGAGGTACAACGGACAGCAGTTTACCCAAAGGGGGTCAGTGAGACACCGACCACGGCCGGGAACCACCCAACCGTCACCGGGTGCTATAACGGATCGGCACTACCCAATGCACCGCAATGGGCTTGCCGTCCTCTATTGCCGGCAGCCATTGTCCTCCCATTCGTTCAACCACCCGTATTGCTTCTTCGTCTATTCCGTAGCCTACCGGAACAAGGGACAGCGGTTCCGAAATGCTGCCATCCTCATTCAGCAGGAATTCAATGTGCACGGTGCCGGTTATTTTCGCCCGCATTGCCTCCGGGGAGGGGTGGAAATTCTTACGGATGAACTTATCGAGGGCCTTGATTCCCCCTTTGTATTCGGGTTTCTTTTCCAACTGCTCGTAAAGGTCCAGGTTGGTTCGCTGGGCCAGCACGGGGCCGGCGCACAGGAGCAGCCAGCCCGTTACGACAAACAGGAATGTTTTCATGTTTCCGGGCCTTCGCTAAAAATTAAATGATCATCCCCGCGGCCACCGTTTCGTTGGTGAATTCGTCCACCAGGATGAGGCTGCCGGTGCTGCGGTTGCGGCTGTAGGAATCGTAGAACAGCGGCTGCGTGGTGCGGACCAGGATGCGGCCGATGTCGTTCATGCCGATGCTGCGGTCGTCTTCCACCCGGTGCAGCGTGTTGATGTTCACCTTGTAGCGCACGTCCTTCACGATGCAGCGCACGTCCTTGGTGGTGTGCTTGAGGGTGTACTTGCCGCCCGGCTGGAGCTTCTTGTCGTTGAGCCAGCAGACCATCAGTTCGATGTCCTGCCCCACCTGGGGCTGGTTGTTGGGCTTCACGATCATGTCGCCGCGGCTGATGTCAATCTCGTCCTTCAGCGTGATCACCACCGACATGGGCGGGAACGCTTCGGGTACCGGGCCGCTCATGGACTCCACGCTTTTGATGGTCGTGGTGAAGCCCGACGGCAGGGCCAGCACTTCGTCGCCCGGCTTGAACACGCCGCCTTCCACCCGGCCGGCGTAGCCCCGGAAGTCGTGGTACTCGTCGGACTGCGGCCGGATCACCCACTGCACCGGGAAACGGCTGTCCACCATGTTGAAGTCGCTGCCGATGTGCACGTTTTCCAGCGTGTAGAGCAGCGTGGAACCTTCGTACCAGGGCATTTTCGTGGAACGGTCCACCACGTTGTCGCCGTGCAGGGCCGTGATGGGAATGTAGTGGATGTCGGGTACGGAGAGTTTGGAAGCAAACGTGGCAAACTCCGTTTTGATCTGGTCAAACTTCTCCTGCCGGTAGTCCACCAGGTCCATTTTGTTGACGCACAGCACCAGGTGCTTGATTTGCAGCAGCGAGGCGATGAACGCGTGGCGGCGGGTCTGCTCCACCACGCCGTGCCGGGCGTCTACCAGCACAATGGCGAGGTTGGCCGTGGAGGCCCCCGTCACCATGTTGCGGGTGTACTGGATGTGTCCCGGCGTGTCGGCAATGATGAACTTGCGTCGGGGCGTGGCAAAGTAGCGGTACGCCACGTCAATGGTAATGCCCTGTTCCCGTTCGGCCCGCAGGCCGTCGGTGAGCAGGGCCAGGTTTACGTACCCGTCGCCGCGCTGCACGCTGGTCCGCTCGATGGCTTCGAGCTGGTCTTCGAAGATGGACTTGGAATCGTACAGGAGGCGGCCGATGAGGGTGCTCTTGCCGTCGTCCACGCTGCCGGCGGTGGTAAAGCGGAGCAGGTCCATGGTTGAATATTGCGAAACTGTCATCCTGGTTGTTCAATAGGGTTTTGGGGCGTAAAAGGACACAACGGGGGCTTCTCCTAGAAATACCCCTGCTTCTTGCGGTCTTCCATGGCGGCTTCTGAGCGGCGGTCGTCGGCGCGGGTGCCGCGTTCGGTCTGCCGGGCCGAGGCCACCTCGTCAATGATCTCTTCCAGGCTGGCCGCCCCGGATTCGACGGCGCCGGTGCAGGTCATGTCGCCCACCGTGCGGAAGCGGACCTGCCGTTCTTCGTACGCCTCGCCGCCCAGCAGGGTGATGAAGGGCGACTGGGCCAGCAGCATCCCGCCGCGGTTGACTACCCGGCGCCGGTGCGTAAAGTAAATGCTCGGGATTTCGAGCCCTTCCTGGGCGATGTACTGCCACACGTCCATTTCCGTCCAGTTGCTGAGCGGGAACACGCGGAAGTGTTCGCCGGGGTGCTTGCGGCCGTTGAACAGGTTCCACAGCTCGGGACGCTGGTTTTTGGGGTCCCACTGCCCGAACTCGTCGCGGTGGGAGAAAAAGCGTTCCTTGGCCCGGGCCTTTTCCTCGTCGCGCCGGGCGCCGCCGAAGGCCGCGTCGAAGCGGAACTCCTCCAGGGCGTCGAGCAGCGTAATGGTTTGCAGGCCGTTGCGGCTCGGGTTGAGTCCTTTCTCTTCCACGGCCCGCCCTTGGTCAATGGAGTCCTGCACGGAGCGGATCAGCAGCCGGCCCCCGCTCTGCTCCACCAGCTTGTCGCGGAAGGAGATGGTCTCTTCGAAGTTGTGCCCCGTGTCAATGTGCAGCAGCGGGAAGGGAAACCGGGCGGGCCAGAACGCCTTTTGCGCCAGGCGGACCATCACAATGGAATCTTTGCCCCCGGAAAACAGCAGTACGGGCCGCTCGAACTGGGCGGCCACTTCCCGCATGATGTAAATGGCCTCGGACTCCAGTTGCTTCAGGTGGGATAAACTGTACGATAGCATGAGCGAGTCAATTGACAATTGAAAGTGAATAATTGAAAATGAAGCATTTGCCAGGCCTGACCAGATCGGCGACACGGAGGGAAGCAACGAGCGTAGTCAGGCGCTTCCGGCGCGGCTAGCGGTTCTGGCTGACGATGGGCAGCAGGGCGTTCATGATGCGCTTGGTGCAGGCTTCGGCGTCCTGCTGGTCGGTGCGTACTTCCAGAAAAGGCGTCTGCGGCGCTTCGAAGGGCGCACTGACCCCGGTAAATTCCTTGATTTCGCCGCGGCGGGCCTTGGCGTACAAGCCCTTCACGTCCCGTTCCTCGCAGGTTTCGAGGGAGGCGTTCACGAACACCTCCAGGAAATCGTCGGCGCCGATGACGGCCCGGGCCGTTTCCCGCACCGCTTCGGTGGGGCTGATGAAGGAGCAAATCGTGACCAGGCCGCCTTCGAGCAGCAGCCGCGCCGCTTCGGCCGCCCGGCGGATGTTTTCGCGGCGGTCTTCCTCGCTGAAACCCAGGTTATTGTTGAGGCCGGCGCGCAAGTTGTCGCCGTCGAGCAGGTAAGTCAGGAATCCGCGTTCGTGCAGGGCGCGTTCCAGGGACCGGGCCAGCGTACTTTTGCCCGAACCCGACAGCCCCACCAGCCACAGCACCACGGCTTTCTGCCGGAGCATCTTCTCTTTGTCGTGCCGCGTGAGTACCGAACCAAAAATAGGGTGTATATTCTCCAATTACGTGATTATATTACGTGAACAAAAAAGTACCCCGTACCGGGCGTACACTCGGCGCTTGTTGCGCACCGGCACAAAAATAGGATTATTTCGATTACGCAATAGTCCCAATATAATTAACTAATTTTACAAGTCCATTTTTTAAAATTTTTTAGGCAACGTGGCGCATCTTCAAATAATCAAGGATTTAGCCGTGGAGGCCGGTCAGAAAATCATGGAAGTTTACCAGCTTCCCGACTTTTCGGCCGTGACCGAGACCAAGCACGACCAGTCCCCGCTGACGGTGGCCGACAAAGCGGCGCACGAGGTAATTGTGCGGGGCCTCACCAAACATTTTCCCGATATTCCGGTTTGGTCAGAAGAGGGGCGCACGCTTCCCTACGAAGAACGCCGGCATTGGGAGCGGTTCTGGCTCGTGGACCCGCTGGATGGCACCAAAGAGTTTTTAAAACGCAACGGCGAGTTTACCGTAAACATCGCTTTGATAGAGGGCACGCGGCCCGTGTCGGGCGTCATTTACGTACCCGTTACGGGAGTGCTTTACTTCGGGGAGCGGAACGCGGGGGCTTTTACCCAGTTGCCGGGCGGGGAGCCCCGGCCGATCCGGGTAAGCGGCGACACGCCGGAACGGATTGCGGTGGGCAGCCGTTCGCACGCCAGCCCCGAAGAAGCGGCCATTTTGCGGGAATACCGCGTTACCGATCACATTGCCATTGGCAGTTCGCTCAAATTTTGCCTGATTGCCGAAGGAAAAGCTAATTTTTACTACCGGTCCGGCCCTACCATGGAATGGGACACCGCCGCCGGTCAGGCCATTGTGGAAGCCGCGGGTGGCTGCGTAACGGGCAGTAACGGCGATTATCTTACGTACAACAAACCATCTCCTTTAAATAGCAGTTTTATTTGCACGGGTTTTTTTAGCGTTAGAGCGCAATGAACATAGAGATACGGACAACACAAGACGGGTCGCACACGCTGTATAATTTCGACTTGAACGAAAATTATCATTCTATTTTCGGGGCGCTGGACGAGTCGGCTCACGTATTCATTGAAGCCGGACTCAAACCGGTACTGGCCCAGAAGGACGGTATTTTTATCCTCGAAATCGGCTTCGGCACCGGCCTCAACGCGTGGCTCAGCCTCTGCCAGGTGGAGAACACCGACAAGCTCATCACCTACATCGGCGTGGAGCCGTACCCCGTGCCCCACCACGTGGCCCAGCAACTCAACTATCCGCAACTGGCCGGCAAGGAAGAATCGCCCCTCAACCTGCTCTACCAGCGGCTGCACGAGGCGCAGTGGAACATCACGCAGGCCATCTCGCCGCAGTTCCACCTGCGCAAGCTCCCCCAGCCGGTGGAGCACTTCAAGCCGTACTGGCTGTTCGACGTGGTGTACTTCGATGCGTTTGCCCCGGCCAAGCAGCCCGAAATGTGGGACCGGTCCATCCTCGAAAAAATCTACGACATCACCGTGCCCGGCGGCGTGCTGGTGACCTACTGCGCCAAAGGGCAATTCAAGCGGGACCTGAAGGAGATCGGCTGGCAGGTGGAGACCCTGCCGGGCCCCACCGGCAAGCGGGAAATGACCCGGGCCCACAAACCCATTGTGCCGTAAAGGGCAACCCCGGGACCCCTGGGCACGTTTTTTGAAAAAGGGGGTAAATAATTTGCATAATACTCCGAAATGTAGGATTTTGGACGGCTTTTTATCCTTTCATTCACAAACCACTCTCTGTATAATATGTTTCTGAAAAAGTTCGTACGGTTGGCCTGCCTCGTAGGCTTGTGCGCGTTCACTGCCTGTACTTCCGAAAAA
>CADCTQ010000430.1:576-10297 GCA_902805615.1 uncultured Cytophagales bacterium | reverse complement strand
CGTAGTGGGCCAGCTTTTCGTGGATGTGGTATTTGAGTTTTTCGGCGGGCAGGCCCACGGCCTGGTGCCACTTGAGGCGGGCTTCCTTCCAGAACTCGTACCACTTCATCTCCTCGCCGGGGCGGATGAAGTACTGCATTTCCATCTGCTCGAATTCGCGCATCCGGAAGATGAACTGCCGGGCCACGATCTCGTTGCGGAAGGCTTTGCCGATCTGGGCGATGCCGAAGGGAATCTTCATGCGGGCCGTCTTCTGCACGTTGAGGAAGTTGACGAAGATGCCCTGGGCCGTTTCGGGGCGCAGGTAAATGGTGTCGGCGTCTTCGGCCACCGAGCCTACCTTGGTGGAGAACATCAGGTTGAACTGCCGCACTTCCGTCCAGTTGGCCGTGCCGGAAACCGGGCACTTGATGCCTTCGGTGATGATGAGTTCGCGGACGCCGTTGAGGTCTTCGGCGCCCAGCAGGCGGCCCATCTCCACGAGCAGGGCGTGGCCCCGTTCGGGCTGGCCGGCCTTGGTGTATTCTTCGGCTTTGGCTTCCAGCAGCTGGTCGGCCCGGTACCGCTTCTTGGAATCCCGGTTGTCAATCATCGGGTCGTTGAAGCTGTCCACGTGGCCGGAGGCTTTCCAGGTCAGCGGGTGCATGAAAATGGCCGCGTCAATGCCCACCACGTTGTCGTGCAGTTGCGTCATGGCTTTCCACCAGAGCGTCTTGAGGTTATTTTTCAACTCCACGCCGTAGGGACCGTAGTCGTACACGGCGGCCAGCCCGTCGTACACTTCGCTGGACGGGAACACGAAGCCGTATTCTTTGGCGTGGGAAATAATCTTGGGGAGGGAGTTCTCGGAAGCTTTTTCTTGCGATGCCATGCGGCAAAGATAACGACAATTGAAAATTGACAACGGAAAATCGGCGGTCAATGCGCCGTTTCTGCTGAGGATGATCCCATTAAGCCGTTAAATTATTATTGGAAGCCGGTATTCCTGATTCACAATTATTCCTATATTTGCACTCATTTTCTAAAAAAGTCAACGGCGCATCTAGCATACTGACTATACCATCATGAGCGATTTCATTAAACTGATTGAAGCGGAAGCCCGCCAGCGGCGCAGCAGCTTCCCCGACTTCAAACCCGGTGATACGATTAACGTACACGTAAAAATCCGCGAAGGCAACAAAGAGCGTATCCAGCAATTCCAGGGTACCGTCATCCAGCGCCGCAACACCAACAGTGCCGGCGAAACCTTTACCGTGCGTAAGGTATCCAACGGCGTAGGCGTGGAAAGAATTTTCCCCATCGCTTCTCCCAGCATCGAGAAGATTGACCGGATCCGCCAGGGCGTGGTTCGCCGGGCCCGGTTGTTCTACCTGCGCGGCAAGGCCGGCAAAGCCGCCCGCATCAAGGAAAAGAAGGCATAAGCACCCTTTGTGCTGCATACACAGAAAGCCATCCCGAGGGATGGCTTTTCTGGTTTATGGCCGGTATGCGATGGATCAAGTGAATGCCTCGGTGCGGTGCCCCTAAAAGGCGTTGCGGTCGCCGCGCATCATGCTGCTGACGGTGAGGAAAATGATTTTGAGGTCCAGGATAAAGGTCCAGTTCTCAATGTAGAACAGGTCTACGCGCACGCGGTTCTTCATCAGTTGAGGGTGGGCGGTTTCGCCGCGGTAGCCTTTCACCTGCGCCAGCCCCGTCACGCCGGGCTTCACCAGGTTGCGTTCGTCGTAGCGGTCAATGATCGTGCGGAAGTTCTCGTCCAGCTTGATGGGGTGGGGGCGCGGCCCGACCACCGACATGTGGCCCAGCAGCACGTTGAAAAACTGCGGCATCTCGTCCAGGTTGGTCTTGCGGAGAATGCGGCCCACGCGGGTAATGCGGTTGTCGTCGCGGGTAGCCTGCTTGAACTTCGACCCGTCGTCGACGTACATGCTCCGGAACTTGAGGCACCAGAAGTTCTGGTTGTTGCGGCCCGACCGTTCCTGCCAGAAGAAGACCGGCCCCCGCGAATCGAGCTTGATGAGCAGCGCGATGATGGGCAGCAGCCAGGGGTACACGAACACGATGACCAGCATCGAAAACAGCACGTCGAAGGAACGCTTGACCACCTGGTTGAGCACGTCGTCGAGCGGAATCTCCCGGAAGGTAAGCACCGGGAAGTCGTCGTAGAAGTCAATTTCGATCTTGCGGTAATTGATCTCGCGGAAGTCGGGGACTACCTTGACGTGGATATGGTTTTTCTCGGCAAAATCGAGCAGGTCGTTGACTTGCCGGTTGTTCACTTCGGTCATGGTGCAGTAAATCTCATCCACCTTGTTGGTAAGCACGTATTCCTTGACGTCGGCCACCCGGCCCCGGAGGTCTTCGCCATTGGTGGCGCGGTCGTCGAAAAAGCCGAGGAACTGGTAGCCGTACTGCGGATTGATGCTGAAGAATTTTTTGAGCTGGTCGGCAATTTCGCTCACGCCCACGATGACGACCCGCCGGCTGTTGCGCCCGGCCACCCGGAACATCCGGAAGAGCTTGACGCAGCCCAGCCGCCAGGCAACCACCGAAGCGGACATCAGCAGGTAAGTGACCACCAGGTGCTGCCGCGAATAATCATAGCCTTTGATGGCGACGATGAAGGCCGTGACCAGCGAAACGTGGAAAAAAAGGAGTTTGAGCAGGTCGAGGGCAATGTTGGAGTACTGGGCGACCCGGCTGATGTTGTACACCTTGAGGGTAAACGATACGGCCAGCCACACGGCGTTATAGTACAAAAACAACACCAGGTACGGCGACTGATGGTAGAATGCAAGGTCCCCGAATCTCAACAGATAAGCCAGCGCAAACGAAAGGTTGATCAGAAAGATGTCACCTGTCAAGTATACGATGCGGGTGAATTGGGAATATCTGGCGGCCAACTTCTTGAGATTTAATTGAAATTATGATCTGGTAAAAATAAGTCTTTTCAAATAATGTACCGCAAAAATTATCCTAAATGCGCTTCTTATGCGCAATAATGCAGATACATATAAAAATTATTCTATTTGCTGTGTCTCGGATCAATTTCATTTCAAAATCAGCAAACGCGTAATGTTACCTCTTGGTTCCGGCACGGGCGTTGGGCAAATGCGGCCCAAACATACAAGTGCATAGTAAGCGGAAGTAACGTACGTCTTCGGGCAATTTGCGTTTATGCTGGCAGGACACGGTTTGGCTGCGAGGGGTTGCAAGGAAAAAAAATTATTTTTCCCCGTGCTGTGCCACCCTTATTTGCAGCCATTGTTTGAGGAACAGGCCGATGAACAAGGTGTTGGTAACGGCGTACCGTTTGAACATGCGCCCGGGCTCTTGCGCCAGGCGGTACAGCCATTCCAGGTACCACCGCCGCACCCAGGCGGGAGCCCGGCGCTGGTGGCCGGCGTACACCGGAAAAGCGGCTCCCACGCCCAGCAGTACGGCCGGTATCTGTTTGGAGTGCGCCGCCATCCATTTTTCCTGCTTGGGGCAACCCAGCGCCACCAGTACCACCCGCGCCCCCGATGCGGTGATTTCCCGGATGTACCGCTCATTGTCGGCCGGCGTAAATGCGCCAAATTTTGGGGAGCAAGTGCCCGCAACCCGGAGGGCGGGATGCTCGCGCCGCATCCGCGTTTGAATGGCGTCAAGGGTCTTTTCCGAAGAGCCAAACAGGTACACCGGCAACTGTTCCCGCTCGCAGAGGGGCATGAGGCTGGCCATCACGTCCATGCCGGCTACCCGTTGCGGCTTGATGCCGTACAGCCAGTGATACGCTTTCAGGAGAGGCGTCCCGTCCGCGGCAACAATGGCGGCTCCGTTCACCATGCGCGCAAAATCCTTGTCGAGGTGGGCTTCTACCGTCATGTGGGCGTTGGCAAAGCACACGTAGGAGGGTGTACGGGCGCCGGCCAGGGCAATGATGCGGGCCAGGGTTTCGTCGTAGCCCAGCCGGCTGATGTTGAGACTAATGATGGTTTTATCTTTCATGATTCGGGAAAGCGCCTGGTTACTTCTCTGGCCGAATCCTGGTGCCCGTGAAAGGCCAGCAGGGCGTTGAAAAACGCGTAGAACAACACGCCCTTCTGCCGTTCGAGGGTTGACTCCGTCAGCGAATTGATCGCAAAGAAGACGATCAGCAAAACGTAAAGATAGTGAGCCGCCCGCAAAGCCCGGTACAGCGGAACCAGCAGCGCCGCCAGCAGCAGCGTCAAACCGGCCAGGCCCAGGCCCACCCACGTTTCCAGAAACTGGTTGTGGGCGTTGTAGCGGTTGAACCGGTAAGCAAAGTCGAAGTTGCAGGCTTTATACCCCGCTTGCAGCGCGTCCTGGGTGCTGCCGGTGCCCACCCCGAACAGGGGACGTTGCCTGACCACGTTGGCGGTGCACTGCCAGATGGCAAACCGCAGGGCTTTGCCTCCCCAATTGCGCCCAAGCGACTGGTCGGTCGCCTGGTGGAGGGGAATGGTTTCGCCGGTGCTGAAGGCTTCGGCAAATTTCTGTTTGCTCACCGGGTTGAGGTACAGCAGCCCCGCCAGCAGCAGCAGCGCGGCCGTGATGGCGGCCAGCCCCACGGCGAGCCGCCGGTGGACGTAGAAGAAACGCAGCAGCAGGCCCGCGCCGAGGAACGCCAGGGCCGCCAGTGCGGTCCGGACCGAAAGCAGCACCGTAAAGCCGGTCAAGTACACCGCCGTCGCCAGGGCCGCCCGGCGGAAAGCCGGCGACAGGGTCTGCCACTCATGCAGCACGCAATGCACCAGGACCAGAATGCAAAAGCCCGTGTACAGGGAGAGGTAAATGCCCTGCATGTTGATGAACCGGGCCAACTCGTGGTAGAACAAACGATCCGGCTGCCCCAGCACCAGGGCGTAGTACAAGCCGCTCCCGAGGCAGTAGAGGCTGCCCGCCACGCAGCTGGCCACGAAAGCCAGCAACACGTGCCGGACCTGCCGGCGGCTCAGCGGCGGAATGGTTGCCAGCAGGAGCGGAAACGCGAACAGCAGCACTTTTTTCTGGAGTACGAACAGTCCCTCCGCCGGCCGGTGGGTGTAGAGCATGCCAAGGATCTCCATCAGGTACGGCGCCATGAACAACCAGGCCAGGGGCCGGCGGCGCAACCGTTGCCACTTGCCGGCCCAGTCGCCGCCCAGCAGCCAGAACCCAGCCAGGATGAAGGCGGTCGTGCTATTGACGGCGTAGGCGTAAGGCATTGTCACTACGATCAGCAGCAACGCATAGAAATACACCGCCGGATAAAGCCGCTTTACCCCATTTGGGCCGGGAGGCAGGAGGGAACGCAGACTGAATTCAGGTGGCATATGTATGCATTGGCATCAAGGAAGAATTCTTTGGGTAAACGGAAGGAACGGCCTTCTGCGACTTATTGCTTTTCGGCGATTTCATGCAGGATGTCTTACATATCGAGGTAAAAGTTGAGCTTGGTAATACCCGCAGATTTCAAAGTTTTACATACCCCGGCCTTTCTGAAATGCATTATTGCAGAGGTTGCAGGCAACCTCTGCAATAATGCGGTCGAAAATGAAGGAGCTCTGGTACATCCTCTTCAAGCCATAATTCCTCAGTAACCGGCCCAGGCTTTGCAGCGCAAACTAGTGGATGTGCGGGTGCTTGCGGGTGTGTACCGGGCCATGCGTCCGGGTTGCACTGATGTACTTGTTCTGCCAAGGGTTGTTGCAAAAAGGTCGTATTGCATCTGGTGACGGCGGGAGGAGTGTCTTTGTTGTACATTTTCACGTCCAGCACGAGAACGCAAGGAGTGGAATCATGCATTGCGTGGAAGGTAAATTTTGCTTGGGCAATACTGGGATGCCGAAATCGCAAGGGAGCAGACAACCGGCCGCAGAAACATGAACCACTGGAACAGGTGACCCACCCGGCCGGCAAAGTTAAGCGCTTAACGATGGGTGCTACAAATACTGGATTACGGAAATGTTTTCTATGTATGCGTTACGGTCTTCCGTCGCACTGACGGCATCATTGTCATATTCAATGTACACTGCCCGGTCCAGCAACGCATTGCGGATTGAAAAGTTGATCCGTTTCTCCTGGTTGCCCGGAACTAGGTAGTACGAAGCAAGCTCCTGCGAGCCGAGCATCACTCTGAGATGGGGATAAATACCCGCCATTGGTGTCCCCGAAGCCTTGATTCTAACAGTGTATTTGCCTTTGATGAACTGGAATCGCCGCATGAATATTTTGGCATTCCTCGCCATGACGATGCCTGCTGAAGATTCGTACACCTGTGCCGGTTGTTTGCTGGCTATCTGATAAGATGCCCCCCGGAGGATGTCCACCTGCGGATTGATGTGGGGCGTTTGAGAAGCTTCGAGACTGTTGTCCCGGTATATGGTAGTACCGCTGATGGTTTGGACAACAGAGTGACTGAGGCGGTTTAGGGAGTCATCCTGGGCATGCAGGGCCGTATTCAAGCTTCGGTAGCGGCCCACCACCAGGAACGTACTCTGCGCCCGGGCTGTTTCCAGGTCTTTGTGTGCGAAGAGCCGGTAGGGCAATCCCAGGTTCAGTAGGTCTGCTTCGCTTACTTTCAACTCTTTGGCAATGCCCACAATGCCCTTCCCGCCCTCATTTGCCACCAATTGCTTCACCCTGTCAAGGGCCTGAGTCCGGCTCTCTTTGACATGGTACAGTTTATACGCCTCGAACTCAATGTGGCGGTAATGGTTCCACTGAAAAGTAACTACAGCAAGCAGGACGAAAGCCGACCCAGCGGTGGGCTGCCAGTTTTTGGGCTGCTTGGCAAACAAAGCCAGCGCCGTATCTACAACATGAGAAACCACGTACGCCGCCGCCAGTGAAAAGAACGGATACATAACGATGAAATTCCGGTGGTAGGCTACCCGTTGCTGAGTCATGTAGGTGAGATACACGACTGGGAAGATGAATACGATAAGTGTAGCGGCATTGGCGTGGAAGGCCAGCCGACGCCGGCTCGCGGCGTGCTCCACCCGGATGCACGAGAGAAACAGGCCCACCGGGGCAAGCCAGAATACCGGGCTGGTCAGGGTATCGCGGATGGTGGTGAGCTGAAAAGAAAGATGCTCCCAGCCGGGTTCCTTTGAAAAGTGCCCCCCCCCCGTTTTATATACTTCAATGATCCACTTGTTCCAGGCCAGGTAATTCTCCGTGTCGGTGATTACATTGGGATTCCACGCAAGTAACACTGCAAATGGCAGCACAGCCCAGGAAAGCAGCAGCAGCGCAATCACGCGGGGCTTGTAATCCAGCAGCCGTCGCAGGTTGAGCAAAAAGGCCGTGAAAGGAATGATGAGGGCAAGCCCACCGCTAAGTTTGGTGGCCAAGGCCATGCCGCTGCCAGCCAGCGACAAGGCCAGGAACCTGAATTGCTTGTTGCGGTGAAACCGCAGGGCCATCCACAGGGTGACAAGCACCCATACGCACATGGGAATGTCGACGGTAGCATACAGGGCATGATCGAAGTAATAGTAACAACCGCTCAGCAGCAGCGCCGCCACCAGTCCGGTCAGCGGGTCTTTGTATAACTTACCAATCCAGAAAACCACTACGAAGCCCGCAATGCTCATGGCGGCAACAAACAACCGGTTCCACAGGTAAAATGAAGGGTGGGACACCAGCCGGAAGTCGCCCTCCAGGCTGGTTTTAATTTGAGCAGGGTCGTTCAGACCGTTTTTGGGATCAATTTTCAGCAACAGGTAATGTACATAATCAATCGCCACGCAACTGTACCGCAGGAAGCCGCCGTAACAAATCTCGGAGTATTTTGGGTTTATATCCCCAGTCTTGATAATATTGAGCGCCGAAGTGCTAATGAAAGGCTCATCCCAATGGTGAATGTAGGGCAGCCCCACGTGGACGGCCATGTAACGCGTGTAGATTGCAAAAACGACAACAATGAAAAGCGTTACTTTAGTAAGTAATTTCATATTGAAACAATGCCAGGCCGATGGAAAGTGATAAAAAGACGCTGGTACTAATTGATTTTGATGGGACCATTACCAAGTCCGACAGCTTCTATAATTTTATTCTCTTTTGTGTAGGCAAGAGGAGAGCTGTCCTGGGAACTTTTGCAAATTTAGGAGTATTACTGGGTTACAAGTTAAAATTGCTTTCTAATTCGAGGGCTAAAGAGCAGATATTTTCGTATTTCTTTAAAAATGAACGTTATGCCGCTTTCCAGGAAAAGTGCGCAAGCTTCGCCCGTACGGTGATTCCTGGCTTGCTTACCCCCGGAGCAGTTGCCGCCTTGGCGTTCCATCGCGACAGACAGCACCGGATTGTAGTGGTAACGGCATCGGTGGAGAACTACGTAAAACCGTGGGCCACTGCCAACCATTATGAATGCATTGCTACCCGGATTGAGATGGCCAATGGACTGATCACCGGGCGGTTCAGTACGCCCAATTGCCACGGAGAAGAGAAAGTAAACCGGATCAAAGCTTGGCTGCAACTGAGCGACTACCAAGAGATTTACGCCTACGGCAACGAGGAAAGTGACCGGCCCATGCTCAACCTGGCCACCAAACCCCTGCTGGTAAAATGGTAGATGGAGTGAAGCCACATGTGAGGCTGCTGCGTCCGCAGCAATGGGTAAAGAACACGTTCATTTTCATACCCCCTTTCTTCGGCGGCAGCATCCTGCAACTGCCCATCCTGACGAACCTGGTGGCCGGCTTTGCCGCTTTTTCGTTGCTGGCCAGCGCCGTGTACGTCATCAATGATTGGATCGACGTGGAGCACGACCGGCTGCATCCGCAGAAGCGGAACCGTCCGCTGGCGTCGGGGGCAGTCAGCAAAGGGGAAGCCGCCGTGCTGGCCGGCGCTGCCATTGCCATCAGTGCCGGGCTCACGGCCTTTCTGGTCCGGGAACCCGTTTTTACGTATATCTTGTTGTTTTATTTTGTCCTCAACCTGCTGTATTCCTTCTGGCTCAAGAAGATATCCATTGTTGACGTTGTCATTATCGCCGTTGGATTTCTGCTCCGTATCTGTGCCGGAGGCGTAATTAGCGGTGTATTGCTGTCAAAGTGGATCATCATCATGGCTTTCCTGCTGGCATTGTTTCTGGCTTTTGCCAAACGGCGCGACGACGTGTTGCTTAATTTACAAGGAGTTGCTACCCGTAAATCCATCAGTGGCTACAATTTGGAGTTTATTAGCTCAGCCATGATGCTCATGTCCTCCGTTATTATGATTGCCTACATTATGTACACCGTATCGCCCGAGGTCGTAACCCGTTCAAGGCATGATTTGGGCTACATTACTTCCTTCTGGGTAATCGTTGGTATCCTGCGGTACTTGCAGCTGACCATCGTAGAACAGCGCAGCGGCGACCCCACCAAGCTCTTGTTGAAAGACAAATTTTTATTATTGACCGTCCTCTGCTGGATTGTCACTAACTTCGCGACTATTTATCTGCTTTGAGAATGCTTGCATTGACCAACCAAGGGCTTGTAGATGTGCTGAAGGCGAAAGTACCCCATACGTCGCTGCTCAATAAGCTGAAGATCGCGTACCGCCCGTACATCTGCCCTTTCAAAGAACTGCTCGAAGGCATTCCCCCCGGCAGCCGGATCTTCGACATCGGCTGCGGGTCAGGTATGTTCCTGATGCTGGTGGCCGAATTCAAACAACCCGACCGGTTAGGCGGCGTCGAGATCAGGCCTGAACTCATCCGCAATGCCCTGAGCCTGTTGCAAAA
>CADCTQ010000430.1:0-566 GCA_902805615.1 uncultured Cytophagales bacterium | reverse complement strand
TAGACTTATCGGTGTACAACGGCACGGAGCTGCCCGACGTACTTTTCGAATACGACCACCTGTTCCTGATCGACGTACTGCACCATGTGCCCGTTGCACAGCAAGCGGCTTTCCTGAAGCAGATTTATGCAAAGATGCGCCCGGGCAGTAAGCTGATCCTTAAAGACATTGACGCGGCCCGGCTGGTATGGTGTTCCTTCAACAAACTGCATGACTTGATGCTATCGGGCGAAATCGGGCACGAATGGACTTTTGCGCGTGCCCTGACCGAGTGTCAGCGCATCGGATTCGAGTTGGTAGGCAGTCAAAAAAAGCGGACGCTCGTGTACCCGCACTATACCCTGGAACTGGTCAAACGTTAACCTTATGTCCTGCTCAACGCTGAATGTTCCAATTATAATCCGGTTGTACACCGGGTCAATCCAAGCACGACGCGGCTGTTGAGCAGGTACACGTACCCGGGGTCTGAGTTGCTGCCCAGGTAGCAAGGTTCCTGGACTTCTTCAAAGCAGACATAAGCGCAGGCTAAAACGGCCGGCACGGTCAGGAGCACCAAGGCTTTCATA
>CADCTQ010000429.1 GCA_902805615.1 uncultured Cytophagales bacterium | reverse complement strand
CGGGAGCAGACAAAGGGATCAACTCATCACTGGCAGTGTTTTTTTTAATTCTTTTGCCCGTACGGCTACCAGGAAAGCATGGGCTAGTAAGGCTAAAGTGATATGGCGGTACCAGGCCTGCCACTTACGTACTTCGTAGTGATCCAATCCGCACTCCCCTTTGGCCAACTCAAAGCCCTGTTCAATATTCCACCGCTGGCCGGCCACCTTGACTAACTGTTCCAGGCAGGCTTGCTCCCGAGGAGCAAAAACCACATAATACGCAACGTCAGTGGGGGTCTTCCAGACTCCGCCTCAAGAGTAAGTAGTGGCCAAAGTGTGCCTCTTCTTGGATTTGCAGGCGCCATAAGGGCACTACTGCCCAATGGTAGAGACGCGGTCCTTTAGCCCCTTCTCCGGCCGACAACTGCTGCCAGTCTTTGGGCTGAACCTGTTGGGCAATCTCACTAGCCGGCAATTGTCTAAAGCCCTCATACCACAAAGGCTCATTCTTGGGCACGGCCAGTACGAAAGATACCTCTTGCTCTTCCAGCCACCTTCGCAGCTTACGATCTCCGCCATAGACACTGTCCCCGGTGACCCAACTGAAAGGCACTTTTTCCTCAATTGCTTTTTGAATCATCTGCCGGGCAAGCTCTGGTTTGGTAGCAAATTTGGTTTGCTTGGGGATGCCTGCCAGTTGGCTCCGCTGCCGGTCCTCAAGCCAGTCTTTAGGCAAATACAAACGCCCATCAATAAAGGCCGATCCGCTAGCAGTGGCATAAGATAAGAACACCCCGATCTGACAATTTTCGACTCTACCGGCCGTACCACTGTATTGCCGTTGGACCCCGGCCGACTGATCTCCCTTCTTAAGAAAGCCCGTCTCATCGACGATCAATATGCCTTCTGGTGATCCTATCTGCTCTACCACATACCCTCTCAGCACACTCATCGCCTGTTCGCTCTGCCAGTCGGCTTGGTTGAGTAAGCGTTGCACTCCGTCCGGGTTGAACTCCCCTAACTGTTCTGCCAATTGCCAGCCATTCTTTCGCTCACACTGGCTTAAGAGCCCTTTCAGGTACCCCAGTGCTCTTTTTCTTGGCTCTGAGCGGGAAAAGCAGGGGGCAATCCTGCCGTGTAGTGCTTCTAATTCCGCCTCCTACTCTGCTGTTATCTCGCTCATGCTAACTCACGCGTTGGTTCTACGCTAAGTTACCAACTTAACTGCGGCTGTAGTACTAGTGCCTGGTACGACCCCGAAGCCAAACTGCTGCCTACGGGAGAGGGAAGCCCCTTCGAACAACTCTTCGGCGTGACCCTGGACGACAATCAATTCTCGGGGTTCAACCGGTCGCTGGAAGTGGACGGCATGCCCTTTACGGGTTCTTTTGTGCACATGACCCCCACTGCCGCCCGGGTGCTGGCTGCTTTCAGCAACGGCAAACCGGCCATCACGGAGGCAAAGCTGGGCAAGGGCACGGCCGTACTGATCGGCTACGCCGCGTCCGCAACCTGTACCAGGCCGGGCTCCCCCCGGGCCGAGCAGCAGTTGCTCATGTATACCCTGGGCGGGCTTTCTGCTCCTTATTCCTGCGCCGGGGCGATGGTCTACCGGCTGGCCGCCCCGGGGGCCGATCATTACTTTTTCATCAACGATGGCCCGGCGGCCTCCGTACCGTTCCAGGCCCCGGCCTTCCGGTACCGGTCGGCCACCGATGTATTGACGGGGGAAAAAATTCTCCTACAGCAAGCCATTCCGCTGGCGGCTTACGACGGCCGCTGGATCCGGTTTGAGAAGTAGCCGGGTGAAGCGAAAACCAACTGATGCAGGGGAAGTACCGGTACACACAAATTCATATTGTACTTTTTAAACAATTATTTTAATTCTGTAGTAATAGTAGTACCTTACTCATCAGCAACGCAAGCAACACCGTCCGTACGCATATGGAGGCAGCGGTTTCATTCCGGCAAGACCAAGACCTGTGGGCAGCCTTTCAACGGGGCGAAGAAACTGCCTTTACCCGCCTCTTCCACATTTACTACAACGACCTGTTCAACTACGCCCTCAAGATCGCCGGGGACGAGGCTTTCGTGCAGGATGCCATCCAGGAGCTGTTCATCACCCTCTGGCGTACCCGCGAGCGGCTCGGGCCGGTAAAGTTTTTGAAACCTTACCTGATGAAATCGCTGCGCCGCAGCGTGATCCGGGGCCTGACCAAACGCCGGAACCACCGGCTTCAACTGCTGACCAAACCCACACCCGACATTGTTTTTTCGCCCGAAGAAGTAACCATCCGCGACGAAACCTCCGGCGCCCGGAAGGATTTTCTGCTCGGGCAACTCAACAATCTCTCCCGGCGGCAGCGCGAAGTAATCTACCTGCGCTACTACGATGATCTTTCGTACGAGGAGATTGCCCAGGTAACGGGGCTCCACTACCAGTCGGTGATGAATCACGTGCACAAGGCGCTGAAGGCCCTGCGCAGCAACCAGCGCCTGCGCCGCCTGGTGGAAGTAACCCTGGCCCTCTGCCTCAGCTTGCAATATTCTCCCCCTGCCATTTTGCACTTTATAAAAATTTTTTAGAAAAAAACGAGTAGTAGGCGAATCATCTCCTCCTCTTGGGGGAAAATCCGGCATCCCGCCGGCCTACCCTTAATTCGCTACTGCCGTGATCCGACGACTATTCCCCTTCCGAAAAAAAGAAGAGCCGCCCGACGAGCTGCCCGACGGCCTGGCCTTTAAGCCCAGGCAACTCTCCTACGATCAGGTGCATGAGCAATGGGAAAAATTGCGGCACCAACTGGGCGAAACCGGTCCCGGCAGCGCCGCCGTCAACCCCGGGTGGCAGCCCTACATCCTCCGGGCAGCGGCCGTGCTGACCGGCGTAACCCTGCTCGGCCTGCTGGGATGGTGGTACTCCCAGACCCGTTCCTTCACCCGGCTGGAAGCGGGTTACGGCCAGATGGCCCGCGTAACGCTGCCCGACGGTTCGGAGGCGGTTCTCAACGGCAATTCCACCCTCCGCTACCGCAAAAGCTGGCGGCCCGGGCAGGTCCGCGAAGCCTGGCTCGAAGGCGAGGCGTTTTTCCACGTCCGCAAGCAGCCTACACCCACCCGGTTCCTGGTGCACACCGGCGGCGTTCAGGTAGAAGTGCTGGGCACGGAGTTCAACGTATCGACCCGGCGTGGACACACAGAAGTGGTGCTGCAATCGGGCGCGGTGAAACTGGTGGCCGGCACGCCCGGCAAAACGGTGTACATGCAACCCCGCGAGCTGGTCCGGTACTCCGAAAAGCGGGCTGAGTTCCGGAAAAAAACCGTCCGTACGGAGCGGTACCTGGCCTGGCAGCAGGGAAAAATGGTATTTGACGATACCCCCGTTCAGCAGGTAGCCCGGATGCTCCAGGATACGCACGGCCTTACGGTCCGGATCAACGACCCCGCCCTGGCCAACCGGAAAGTAACCGGGGAAATCCAGACCCGAAACGTGGATGTACTCCTGGCGGCGCTGGCCACCCTGCTGGATGCCGACGTGCAGCGGGATGGCAACCAGGTAACCATTACCGGCTTTTAGCGGCGCCCTTACGCGCCCCCTTTGCGCTTCATGAAAGATGTACGCTGAGCACCCCCACAGAAAGAATCATCAGTCCTTACTACTCCATTGCAAAGCCCCTTTCCTATGCAAGTAAACGTTTATCTCAAATGGTTGGGCAGATTGGCGGCGTGTCTGCTCATTGGTACGGCCGGGTGGCAGGCCCAGGCCCAGCAAATTGCCGCCCGCCTGGAAAACAAGCCGGTGCTCGCGGTGCAGGGCGGCGAAGCCCAGGTATCGCTGCTGGACGCCCTCGAAGCGTTGAAGCAACAGTACAACATATCCCTCCTTTTTGAACGCCGCCACCTGGAAGGAAAAAGGGTGGATAAAGCCCCTGCCGACGCCGGCATTACGGCCGACGAAGCCCTGGCCCAGTTGCTGAGAGGTACCGACCTGCGGCACGAAAAAATTGACGAGAAGGTGTACGTGGTGCTGACCGGAAAGGAAAAGAGCCGCCGCGAACGCCGCCGGCCGGAAAGCAAGGGCGGGGTCGGCTACTCGGCCGGCCCGCAGCCGGACGGCGCAGTGCACCTGGGGACTGCCCCCGTAGCCGCACCGCTGCCCCCGCAAGCCCCTGCCGCGGACCTGACCGTGACCGGCACGGTTACCGGGGAGAACCAGGGACCGCTGCCCGGAGTGACAGTCACCGTAAAAGGCACCCAGAACGGGACCATTACGGACGCCGACGGCCGGTACCGCCTCACGGTGGCCGACGAAAACGCCGTACTGGTATTCAGCTTCATTGGCTACCTGACGCAGGAAGTGCCCGTCGGGGGCCGCACCACCATTGACCTGAACCTGGCGCCGGACGTCAAAGCCCTGTCGGAAGTGGTGGTAGTGGGATACGGCAGCCAGGAAAAGCGGGACGTGACGGGGGCCATTACCTCCGTGAAGGGCGCCGACCTGACCAAGTTCCAGTCGCCTTCCCTCGACGCCATGCTCCAGGGCCAGGGTACGGGCATCCAGGTAAACCAGGCAACCGGCGTGCCCGGCGGCCCGGTGCGCGTACAAATCCGGGGCATCAGTTCGGTGTCTTCCGGCACGGAGCCCCTGTGGGTGATCGACGGCATCCCGATCAGCAACCCGCCCGGGGGCATCGGCGGGGCCGGCCGCGGCGTAGTGCCCCAGAACCCGCTGGCGACGATCAACCCCAACGACATTGAATCGGTGGAAGTGCTCAAGGACGCCGCCGCCACGGCCATCTACGGGTCGCGGGGTTCCAACGGGGTCATCATCGTGACCACCAAGAGCGGCAAGCAGGGCCGGCGGAGCCTCAGCCTCGACTACTCGGCCGGCATCACCGACCTCACCCGCACCCCCGAAGACTTGGGGTTCGTGAACGGGCAGGAGTGGATTGACCTGGTAAACCTGGCCCGCCAGAACGCGGGACTCCCCACGCCCATCACCGACAACGCCAACTTCAACAACCTGCCCGGGTTGGCCATCCGCCCGGCTGACGTCCCCCCGTATACCGCCGACCTGATTGCCAATACGGACTGGTTCGACCAGATTCTGCGGCAGGGCAGTTTCCAGGAGGTGAACCTGTCGGCGTCCCGCGGGTTTGAAAAGGGCAACTTCTTCGTGTCGGGCAACTACCGCAGCGACAAAGGCGTGCTGCGCAACAACGACTTCGACCGCTTTACCACCCGGGCCAACCTGGAGTTTGAACTGGTCAATAATCTGAAGACGGGCATCAAGCTGAACCTGGCGTATTCTCTCAACGAACGGGCCCCCAACGGCGGGGCACCGGCCGGCAACGACCAGGTAGCCGCCGGCGGCTTCAGCCAGGCGGCCGGCGGGTCCCTGCCGATCTTCCCGGTATATTTTCCCGAAGGCGGCTATTTTGCCCCGGTCACGGGCAATAACCTGGCCGCTACGTTTGACCAGGCCAACTACCGCGATGAGTTCGAAACCTACCGGGGCCTGGGCGGCATCTACCTCGACTACCAGGTCCCTTACCTCAAAGGGCTTTCCCTGCGCACCGAGTGGTCGGCCGACATCCAGTACGCCAACCGGCTGTACTGGGCCGGGCCGGCCCTCCGTCCGGCCAGCTTCAGCTACTCGGAGGTCAACAACAACCTGACGCGCAACTTCAACTACAACGTGTACGCCACCTTCAACCGGACCATTGCCCGGATTCACAACCTGAACGTGGTGGCGGGCACCGAGTCGCAGCGGTTTTCAAGCCGGGGCGCCAACCTCTTCGGTGAAGCCATTCCGGGCACCAACCAGGACTTCGGCTCTCCCACGGTGGTGACGCGTTTTCCATCAGCCGGCTTCGGCGGGGAAAGCTACCTGCGGGCCTACTTCGGCCGCCTCAACTACAAGCTCAAGGACCGCTACCTGCTCGGGGCCAGTTTCCGCCGGGACGGCATTTCGAACCTGACGCCCGAAAACCGCTGGACGAACTTTGCCGCCCTGTCGGCCGGCTGGATTCTTTCCGAGGAGGGTTTCCTCAAAAACAACCTGCCGTTCCTGAGCCTGGCCAAACTGCGGGCCAGCTTCGGGCAAACCGGCAACCAGAACATTCCCAACACCATTGAGGCGGGATTCGTCAACTGGCCCGTGTACAGCACTACCACCGGTTCGCTCATCGTCAACCGGCCGGCCATCACCAACCTGCGCTGGGAAATCACCAATTCTTACGACGTCGGGTTTGACTTCGGCTTGTTCAACGACCGCCTCTCGGGCAGCGTCGGGTACTACCGGCAGAACGTGAAGGATCTGCTTTTTGAAGTACCGGTGGGTCCCTCGGTCGGGCTGAACTTTGGCTCCAACGCCATTTGGGCCAACGTAGGCGACCTGCGCAACCAGGGCCTGGAGTTCAGCCTGACCACGGTGAACCTCGACCAGGGCGGTTTCCGGTGGACCACCTCCGCCAACCTGACCACCAACACCAACCGCCTGGCCGCCATCAACCCCGACCTCGACGAAAGGGGCCAGGGCGTGAATTCGGGCCTCACCCGCAACATCAGCGGCAAGCGGCTCAGCACCTACTTCGTGTCGGAGTACGCCGGCGTGGACCCGCAGACGGGTATTCCCCTGATCTACGAGATTGACCGGGAATACTTCAACGAAACCGGCCAGACCGTAAAAACCGGCAACGTCATTCCGGCTTCCCAGGCCAACATGCAGAACCACCGCATCATGCAGGACGACAAAACCGGCCTGCCCACTTTCTTCGGCGGCTTTACCAATACCTTCTCGTACAAAGGGATCGAACTGCTGGCCCTGTTCACCTTCCAGGGCGGCAATTACCTCTACGACAACGCCGAAGCGGGCAACCTGTACGTGGGCCAGGGCGGCGGCACCCTGCGCCGCGACCTGATCAACAATACGTGGCAGCAGCCCGGCGACGTCACCAAATACCCTCGCCTGATGTGGAACAACGCCTACAACATCAACAACGACGGCAACCCGGTATTCAACGCGGACGGTACGCCCAACAACAACACCAACTACTTCCCGGGCGGCAACCAGCCGCTTGACCGGTTCCTCTACAAGGGGGATTTCATGCGCCTGCGAACGGTGCAACTGGCCTACAACGTCCCCGCCGCGCTGGCAAGCCGCCTCAAGCTGCAGGGCCTCCGGGTGTTCGTGAGCGGCAACAACCTGCTCACCTTCACGTCCTTCCGGGGCTGGGACCCCGAACAACTCAACTTCAGCGGCGACGCCCAATCGCGGAACCTGCAGCAGGGCGTGGTAGGCAACGTAGTGCCGCAGTTGAAAATATGGAGTGCCGGTGTCAATGTTACCCTTTAACCCCGATCCCTGATCCCATGAAAACCTCCCATACCTTCCCGATCTTGTTGCTGTTGCTGGCCTGCCTCACGGCGGGTTGCAACGACGAGAAATTCTTCGAACAGCAGGCTCCGCCCCAGCCGCCCATCCAGACGGTGGCCGACCTGGAAAGGGCCGTGGCCGGCGCCTATTACGCCCTCACCGGCTCGTCGGGCAACCAGTCCAACTTCGACGCCCACGTCGTGTACGCGGCCGCGGCCGGCGACGAATCCCGCTTCCTCACGCTGGGCGGCAACAACACCGACGTACGCGAACTGTACGACCGCAGCAATTCCATTGACAACGACATTCTCAACTCCGCCTTCACCCCCTCGTACGGCTCCATTGCCAGTACCAACACCTGGATTCAACTGATCCGCTCGGGAGCCCTCAGCAACCTGCAGGACGCGGGTCAACTGCCCCGCATGGAAGGGGAACTGCGCTTCCTCCGCGCCTACAATTACTGGCTGCTGGCCAAGATGTTTGCGCCGCCCTACCAGCCCGGCGCCGCCAACGACAGCCGGGTGCTGCCCCTGCGGCTGGAGCCGGTTACGGGCCTCGCCGACGCCAACGCCCCGGCGGGTGCTACCCAGGAGGTGTACGAGGCCATTGTGAATGACCTTACCCAGGCCCGGGACCTGCTGCCCGCCGACACGGTGGGCATCGGGCGGGCCAATCGATTTGCCGCGGCCGCCCTGCTGGCCCGGGTACACTTCCAGATGGGCAGCTTCGAGGCGGCCGAAGAGGCAGCTACCTTCGTCATTGAGCAGAACGGCGGCCGGTACAACCTCTCGGAAGCGCCCATTGAGGCCTGGAACAAGGGTTGGGAAGGCGGCGGCAAAGAGGTCATCTGGTCTTACTCAATGGGCAACACCCCGTCCCGCAACGGCCTGGGCGGCTCCACCTCCAATTGGAAAGTGCCCCGCCGGTTTGCCATGGTCAACTACCAGGTAGCCAGTTCCAACAATTCCATCCCCGGCAACGGCGGCGGCGGGGTGTCAGCCCGTCCCACCGACCGCACCCTGGCCATCAGCAACCACATCCTCACGCAGGTGGGCTGGATGAACCCGCAGGATTCCACACCCACGCCGGCGGCCCTCAACGACCGGCGGTTTACGCAGTTGTACCAATACGTAGCCGGCACCGACCCCACGTTTACGGCCATGCCCCGCCGGCAGTACTACATCAACAAGTACTACCGTGGTCCGCAGGAAGCCAACCGGGTGGGGGCCGTACCGCTGCTGCGGCTGCCCGAAATGTACCTGACCCGGGCCATCATCCGGCTGAACCGGGGCGACGCGTCCGGGGCTGCCGCCGACCTGGACGTGATCCGGGCCCGGGCCTGGAACGAACAAGCCGCCGGCCAGCCCTACACGCCCCTCCCGGCCGGCGCCGTTACGGCCGACCTGATCCACCAGGAACGGTGGAAAGAGATGGCCTTTGAAGGAGACCGCCTGCACTACCTTCAGGCGCTGCAACTGCCCGTGCCGAACGGCGACCGGGGTCCCGGCGCAATTCCGTACAATGATCCTTCCCTGCAATGGCCCCTGCCGCTGCGGGAAAGAGAACTAAACCCGGATTTGTAAAAAGGTTATCTCCACCAAAAAAAAGCCATGAAACAACATCAGCAATTTGTCCTTGCCCTGCTGTCGGGCGTAAGCCTGCTGACCGGGGGCTGCCAGGAGGAAGACACCACCAAAATGGCGCCGGCCACGGCCCGCATGCTGTTTGTGCACGCGGCACCCTCAGTAACCGAAAACGTAGAGGTATACACCAGTGACGCGGTCGTGTACGGGAGCAACAACCGGAAGGCCAACCTGGCGTTCGGCGGCACGGCCGCCACCAATCCAACCGCCGGGCAGCGCCCCATCCGGCTCCGGCTGGCCGAGGCCGAAGCCGATGCCCTGCGGGCGGAACTCGCCCTGGAAAATTACGGCTACTACACGGCCCTCATCGCCAACACCGACCCCAACGATGCCTCAGCCACTGCCCCGGTAGGCGTGGCCCTGCTGCAGGACGACCTGACCCCGCCGGCGGGCGGCAACGCAAAAGTTCGCTTTGTCCACCTGGGCGTCGGCGCTCCTGCCGTAGACGTGTACGCCTACGTAAACCAGCCCGGGGCGGTCACGCCGGCCACGCCCGCATTTGCCAACAAGTCGTTCGGGCAACTGGCCCCGGGAGAGGGCACCCTTAACCTTGCCGCCGGAGGCTTCGGCGCCGCCACGGCCGCCCCGTTCGCCGAAGTACCGGCCGGTAACTACCGGTTGGAAGTACGTCCGGCGGGTGCCGATCCTGCCACGCCGGCCATCCTTTCGGCTACCTCCCCCCTGGCAGCCGGACGGACGTACACCATTCTGGCCCGCGGCGCGCTGAACCCGCCTGGCAGCAGTGGCCGGAACCTGGGCGTGCAGGTGGTTGCCCACGACCTGACGCTGTATTGAGATGATTCGTTGCTGGTTGTTCGTTGTTCGGGTTGCGGAGTTCTCGTACAAGCTCACGGCAGCGTGCGAACAACCAACAACGAACAACTATTTGGACCGGTTTTTCAGGATGAGGTAGCTCAGGTTTTGCCGCTCCCAATGGGCCTGGACGGTCCGGGGGGCCGTGTCAATGCCGCTCAGGGCCGCGCCCAGCACCAGGTCGGGGTCGCCATCCCCGTCCAGGTCGCCGGCATCTAGGGTGAGCCAGCGGCCCGCTTTGCTTTCTTCCAGGTAGAGCGGGGCGAACTTGGTGCTGCCTTCGTTGCGCAGGTACACGAATCCCTCCTGCGGCTGCCGGTAATAATCGGCAAAATGGGCTACGGCCGCCAGGTCGGCATCGCCGTCCCCGTCAAAATCCGCCGCCGCCACCCGGTACGCGCCGTTCATGGGCCAGTGGTACGCTTCCTCGTAGCGGTCCGGGCCCGCGTAGCGGTAGACCCGGATGCCGTGATACGGACGGAGCCGGGGCGGGTTTTCGGGATAGTCGGCGTGGTCGCCGTTGGCGTACACAATGTCCTCGTGCCCGTCGCCGTCCACATCCACCAGGCGGAAATCGGTGGAGCCGTAGGTGGGCGGAAAGGAAAGCAGGGGTTTTTCGGAGAACAGCCCGTTGCCCCGGTTGTAGTACAGGTAGATTCCTTCGCGGGCCTGACCCATCAGCACGGCAACGTCGGGCAACCCGTCCCCGTCAAAATCGCGTACTTCCGTGCGAATGGCGCCGGGGAGCGGGCTGATGACGCGTTTGCGGTAGGTGCCCTTGCCCTCGTTGCGAAACCACGACAGGCCGCCCAGGTTGCTGCCAAACTCACACACCAGCAGGTCCGGCCGGCCGTCGGCGTCCAGGTCGGCCACCTGCGAGAAGACGGGCCGCTTCAGGCCGGCCAGCACCTTTTGTGACTCGTACGTGCTACCCTGCCGCCGCAGCACCCACACCGACCCGGTGCTGTCGTCGAGGGGGGCGAAACTGCCCATCGTCGTGACCAGCAGTCCGCCTTCCACCTGGGTCAGGTGCACGGGGTAGCCCGCCAGCCGGGTTCGCCGCTGGGTAGCGCCCCTGGCGTTTTTGTGGGAAAACGAACTGTCGGAAGCGTTGGCCAGGAAAAAACCGCCGCCCGCCGTTTTCACCAGCGTGACGCCGGGCACCGAAAATTCCGGGTTTCCCTTCGTAACTTCGAATTGTTCCAGCCGGGGCGTTGCCGGCAAGCGGGTTACCCGCCCGGGTGAGGGCCGGTCCGGCGCCAGGTGCGTGTAGTATTGGATGATTTTCCGGTACTCCCCGGCGGGTAGCACCGGGGCAGGGGGCACAGTCCCCATGTATTGCAACTCCCGGTACACGTGCGCCGGCATGGGAACGTAGCCCCGCTGCGGGTCCTGGTACAAGCCCAGGTACCACGCCATTTCGGGCAGCACGTGCCGTTCCCAGCTGGTTTTGTCCAGCAATTCGGGCCCGGGCAAGCGGTGGCAGCGGCCGCAATGCCGGACGGCCAGTTGCCGGCCTTCCTGGATAAGGGCCGAGTCAGACAATGCGGTCGCGGGGGCACCCTTTTCGCTTCCCCGACGGCCGGAGCAGGCCGCCAGGGCGACCAGTAGTACGAGAACAACCGCAAAGGTTTGCCGTAGCTGGGGCGTCTCCATGTGCCGCTAATAATACGCTTTTTCCCGCACGGCCCGGTGCGGGGCCGGGCAAATCTTTTTCCGCCCAAACGAGTAGTAACCGGGCCGGCCGGTCCTCTTTTACTCCGGACGGCTCCCGCGCCGTTTCTGCGCTAAACCCGACTGCCCATGAACGCATCACGCCGTCAGTTTTTGCAACGGGCCGGAGCCCTTGCCGCTTCCCTGCCGCTGGCCCCCTCCCCGGGTAGTCACGCAAGGGTGGCCGGGCCGGCTCCCGTTCCCGCCCCCGTGGCCGACGCCTTCGGGCAACGCATCCGGGGAGAATGGCCGGGAAAAGTCACCCGGGTGGAAGAACTCCGGGCCCACCTCCGGGCCGAAGCCGGGTAACTTGCCCGCCATACCCCCCTGCCGGATCGCCTGCCGGACGGCACTTGGTCCGGCGGCGGCAAGTTCAACGCCACCGGCTTTTTCCGCGTGGAAAAGTCCGTAGCTGACCAACGCTGGTGGTTCGTGACCCCTGAGGGCAATCCGTTCTGGTCGCTGGGCGTCACGGGCGTACGGCCCCGGAGCGAACCGCTGCTTACCGACGTCACCCGGGTGAAAGGCCGGGAATTTCTGTTTGCCGCCTTGCCCGACCGCACCGGACCGTTTGCCGCCGCCTGGCAGGGCGACTACCTGAGCTTTTACTACTGGAACCTGCTGCGCAAATACGGGACCATTGAAAAATGGCGGGAGCGGCTGGCGGAGCGGCTCCCCCGGTGGGGCCTCAATACCCTCGGCAACTGGAGTGATTCGACGGTGCTGGCCCACGCCCGGATGCCCTACACCCGCACCCTGCAAACGAACCAGAACCCTTCCCTCAACGTGGCCCGCAACCAGCCCGACGTGTTCGATCCGCGGTGGGAAACTTTCGTGGACAGCCTCTTCCGGCGCAAAGCCGCGCCTCACCGGGAGGAGAAGCGCCTGATCGGCTACTTCGTGGACAATGAAATGCCCTGGCGGCACCTGGAACTGCTCCGGGCCGCGCCGGACGCCCCGCTGCGCCGCCAGTGGGTGCAGTACCTGCAAACCCGCTACGCCTCGGCGGCGGCCCTGAACCAAGCCTGGGAGAGCCATTTCGCGGACTGGGCGGCGGTAGCGGCCCTTACGCCCGAAGCCCTGCCGCCGCACGAAGCGGCCCGCCGGAACCTGGCCGGTTTTGAGGCCCTCTATGCCGACGCGTATTTCCGCGTGGTGTCCCGCACCCTCCGCAAGCACGACCCGAATCACCTGTACCTGGGCTGCCGGTTCGTGCGCCTGCCGCCGGCCGAAGCCATTGTCCGGGCCGCCGGCCGGTACTGCGACGTGGTTACGGTCAACGTGTATTCCCTGTACCCCGAACCGGCCGCCATGCAGCAGTGGCACGACTGGAGCGGCCGGCCCCTGCTCATCGGCGAACACCACGTCCCCCTGCTGAGCGAACGCAACTGCCGCCCTTATACCGCGCCTTTGCCGGGGCTGAACAGGAAAGCTATTACAAGACGTACGTCGAAACGTTTGCCCGGATGCCGTTTTCGCTGGGCAGCCACTGGTACCAGTTCGTGGACCAGCCGCTGACGGGCCGCGGCACGAACGGTGAAAACCAGGTGGTAGGCCTCGTGGACATTACCGACCAGCCCCACCCCGAACTGCTCCGGGCCCTGGAATACGTCAGCCGCCGCATTTACGACTGGCACCAGAGCGGGGTAAGGTAACCGAAACGACTGCTTCAATCCTTTGTATGCCGCTACCTGCATTCTCCCGTTTGCATCTACCGATTCCGTACCTATTGGTCCGTCCTTACGTCCATCTCGGCTGCGTGCTGATCGCCGGGCTGCTGTGCCGCGGTCCCGCCCGGGCGGAGGAAATTCATCCCCGGCTGTTCATTACCCCCGCCCGTTTGACGGAAATCCGGCAGGCCATCGGCGTGACCGGCAGCCACCACCAGGAGGCGTTGGACGCGTTGCGGGAGAAGGTGGACCAAAACGACATCCGGCGATTCGGGGCCACGGAAACGAACTGGAACTACGCCCGGGCCTACCTGGCCCAGTCGGCGGCCTTCCTCTACCAACTCACCGGCGAGCCGCGGTACGCCACGCAGGCCTTCGGGGTGGTGCAGGATATTTTACTGCAACCCGACCCTGACCGGCGCGGCCCCGACAACAACTACCGCAAAACCGAACCAGTCGGCCGGGGCATCGACACCAATTACGGGCTTTCGCAGGCCACCGTAGGCCAGGGACTGGCCTACGCGTACGACTGGTGCTACCCGGCCTGGACGGAAACGCAGCGGCAATTCGTGAAAGACCACCTGAACCGGGCCCTCGACGCCTGGGAAACCTACCGCCACGCCAACCTGGAAAGCGAACACCGGGGCTCCAACTGGGTGGCCGTGTGCCGGGGCGGCGAACTGGTGATGTTGCTGGCGGCGTACCGGGACCGGCAACGCCCGGCGCGGCTCCATTTTCTGAAGGACGAACTGCACCGGCACATCCGCAACGGTTATACCCCTTCGGGCTTTACCCAGGAGGGAATCGCGTACTGCGCCTACGCCGGGCTGTTCCTGCTCCCGGCGGTGTACGCCCTCGAAAGCACCGGCGACCCTTCGCTGCGCGAAGCCATCCGGGACCGGCACTGGTGGAAGTGGCTGATGTTCGCCGGTTCCTTCCTCACCAAAGACGGCCACCCGACGGTGCTGCAATCGGGCGTGGCCGGCGAGCACGGCGACGGGCAGGGCTGGCCGAGCCTGCTGCTGCCCTCCGTAGCCCCGCAACACCTGCCCTACTACCTCTATTTCTACGACCGGTACACGGGCCGCAAGGCGCCGGGTACATCCGGCCAGAAATACGAACCGCACCGGGCCGGTACGGTCTGGAGCCTGCTCTACTACCCGCAAAGCATCCCGGCGGTTGACCCGACGGGCCACGCTGCCTTCCGGGGGCTGGCCGACGACTCCGCCGGGGTGTATTATTTCCGGAACCGCTGGCGGGACTCGGGCGACGTTCACCTCTCCCTGCTGGCCGATGCCCGCCACCACTCCCACGCGTGGGACCAGGCCGAAGCCCTGCAACTTACCCTCAACGGCCTGGGTACGGGGTGGATCAGTGGCCCGGGTAAGGAACGAAACGACTCCCTCTTCAGCACACTGCTGGTGGACGGACGCAACCACCTCCCCCGCCGGGGCACCTCCCATACCGGGGGGCCGGGCCGGGCGGTGTTTGGGTCCGACGGTGGCGGATACGCAGGGGTATCGGGCGGACAGAAGTACGACAGCCTCGGGGTAATGTCGGCGAAGCGGCACCTGGAAGTCAGGTTTGCGGCGGAGGTGCCCGCCCTGCTTTCCGTCCGTGACCAGGTGAAATCAGTTGCTGCCCATGCCTACACGGTGAACCTGAACCTGGGGAAAACCGGGCCGGAAACCCGCCGGGCGGAAATTGGCCGGGGGGCAGGCGGCCACCCGGAATTTACGGTATTCGGAGCCGGCAACAGCCAGCTTCGGGGTTGGGTGGTACGCCCAAAGGATGCGCAGGTGCAGGTGGTGCAGGTAAAGTCCTCCACGCCGGCAGCCGGCCCCTGGCAAGTGCTCCAGATCACGACGCGGGGCCAGGACCGGGACATCTGGGTGGTCATGGCGTTGGGAGAAGACCTGCCGCCGGCCCGCATCAAAGCCGGAAGCCGGAAGGAAAGCTTTACCCTGGGCAAGACCACACTTTCGTTGCCGGGCACCGGTAGCCCTCCCCGATACTAGCAGCGCAAAACCCAGGGCTCCCCGACTGCTGCCGGAAACTTCGGTTTTTGCGGTGCTACCCGTTGATCAGTACCCAGCCCCGGACACTGCGTGATTTTTAAATTAAAAGGATTTTTTTCTCTGGGACTGAAGCGATAACTACGTTTACTCCGCTTGTAGTCTTATGTTTTATTTAAGCGGTTATTAAGCGTACAACTGTCATTTTGAGCGTGAGAACCAAGCGATACGGCTTAGCAATACGCCACTGCCAACCGGGCAAACCGAGCTTGTTTTAGAGGAAGGGGCGCTTTATTTTAGTAGCGTTTCGTTCCAATTTTTTACCTGAATAATCTAAAACGCAGGCTCAGGTTCTACGCCTCCCGGACTTTGCCCGGGGCTACCTTCCTTACCGATTTCTACTCCATTTAATCCTTCCCGGTATGAACAAACTGTTATGCTTCTCCCTGCTCCTGGTCATTACAGGTTCGGGTACATTGATGGCTGATGACGAAGACGGCTTTCAGGCCAGGGCCCGCTTTCTGCGGCTTCAACTTGCCAATGTAGCAGCCAAAAGCTCCACTTTTACGACCAGCTGGACCGGCAGTACGCCCGATCCCGAAAAACACCAGTGGCCCATTGCCATTGCCCGGCTGGCCGAATACGGGGCGGCCGACTCGCTGGGAAACAGTCGCATTGAACTCTACAAAGACCGGGCCCCTTTCCATTTCCTGTTCGTGGGCATGGCCCGGATCATGTCGCTCTACCCGCAGGCACCCAAGATGAAGCAGCACAAAGAAAAGTACCTGCAAAACGTGTGGAACCGAACCGACGGGTACAATGCCTTTACCGGGGAAGGAACCGAGAACCACCTGAACATGAACAAGACCAGCGGGTACCTGTACGCCCAGCATGCCTTGGGGAATCCCGCCTTTCCGGACGCCGCGGCCCGCCTGGCCCAGATGAAAGACTGGATTAAATACTACGCCAAACGCATTTACCAAACCGGCGTGGGCGAATGGAACTCGTCCACGTACGGCGTGTACAACCTGGCCGGCTGGCTGAACCTGTACGACTTTGCCCACGACCCCGAAGTGCGGGAAGCCGCCCGGGCCGTACTCGATTACTACGCCGCCGAACTGGCCCTGCACTACACCCAGGGCGTGACCGGGGGCAGCGAATCGCGGGGTAACGTACTCACCAGCACCAGCAGCGGCACTGATTATTTGAACTGGTTGTGGTTCGGAGATTCGCCCAAAACCGAAACTTCCACCTTCTGGACCGGCCGCGACTACACCCAGTGCATGCACGCCGCCACGAGCACCTACCGACCGCCGGCCCTTGCCGGTCAACTGGCCCGCAAAAAGCTCTCCCTCCCGGCCCTGTACCTTAACAGCAAGCCGGCCTACCTGCTCGACAGCACTTCGTACGTCAAACAAGTATTTTACGCCGACCGCAACTACACCCTGGGCACGTCCTTTTTGCCATTCGGCGGCTGGACGGGCGGCGACACCCAGTTCTGCAACTGGAAAATGGTGAGCCGGGTGGGTGGCCCGGGGAGTGGCTTAAGCGCCCAGGTGGTTACGGGCAACGGCCGGTATTTCAACCAGCGCAACGGGCGGGGCCGCACGCCGTACGACCAGTTCATCCAGCACAAAAACGTGCTCATCCAGCTGACGCGGGTGCCCGGGAATGCCGCTGACATCGAGACGACCATTGCCGGGATCATCAGCGGGTGGCAGGCCGACTGGCGGCGGGATTTCGCCGCCCGGTTTCCCGGCGACAACAAAGACAACCCGGTCAATAAGTCAACGGGCAACCCCTCCCTGAATGCCAGCTACATCGCCTTTCCGACGGCTGCTACGCAATTCCGGAACGGGGTCTGCTTCGTGCAGTTGGAAAAGAGTTTCCTGGCGATCCGGTCGCTCTACGGGCCGCAGCCCACCGCCCCTGCCACCGAAACCAGCGGGCGCAGCTTCGTGCAGGACGCCGCCCCCGCCGGCAAGTTGTGCGGTCTGGTGATGGAAGCCGTCAATGCCGGTGATTACCCGTCGTTCGCCGCTTTCCAGGATTCGGTGCTTGCCCGCACCGCCCTGGATGCAACCGGGCTCCTGGCCGAAAACCGGGTTGTGTACCGGACGCTGGCGCAAGACGTGATCAACGCGGAGTACACGGTCAGCGGCACCTTTACCGAACCCCTGTACGACTGGGGATACGGCCCCACGCAGGCCCAGACCATCGTGACTGCGCCGCCCTTCCGGCAGCCCGCCTGGCCCGCCGGCCCCGGCCACGGCCGCAATGCCACCTGGACAGTAAACGGGGATACGGTAGACCTGCACAAAAAGTGGAGCGTGTACAAAGGCCCCCACCTGCAACTGGAAAATAAAATCCTCCGGCTGACGGGGGACGAAGCGTACTACCAGGTAGACTTTTCGGGGTCCCGGCCGGTATTTACGCAGTACCCGGCCCCCGCCGCCAAACCCGTGTACGAAGCCGAAATGGCCCTGCTGTCGGGCGGGCAGGTGAAGGGCAGCCCGGCGGGTTATTCCGGGACGGGGTACGTGGTGTACAAGGGGGAAGGAGATTTTGTGCAGTGGGAAATAGCCGTTGAGGCCGCCGGCACCTATCCCGTGGCGTTCCGCTACGCCAACGGCACGGACGCCGCCACGCGGCTGGGCCTGGCCGTAAACGGGCTGGCAACCGACAGCCTTTCGTTTGCCGTGACCGGCAGTTGGAAAAGCTGGCACGCGGCGGGTGCCCTCCTGCCGTTGCAGGCCGGTACAAACGTGATCCGGCTCACCGCCCTGGATACGCTGGCGCCCCGCCTCGATTACCTGGAGGCCGGCCCGGCGGCAAGTGCCCGGCAGGTGCGTCTCCACCCGGCGGAGGCCGTGCCCGAAACCGTACGGGTGTACCCCAATCCGGCGGCCGGCCCCCTCACCATCCGTTACCTGGCGGCGCGGCCCGAAGCCGTACGCATCCTCCTGACCAGCCTGCACGGACAGCGGCTCCGGGAACAGGTCTACCACGTGGCGCGGGGGCAAAACCTGCTCACCTTCCCGACCGCGGCCCTGCCGGCGGGTAGTTATCTCCTTACGCTCATCGGCCCGGGCGCCGTAACCTCCCGCAAAGTACAGATGCTCCGGTAAACCCTCTATACCAGGTGGTACTGCCGGTGCCAAATAGCGTAAACGGTTCTTACCGGGCGCAATGGCCGGGCGTTAACCCCAACCCTTTGAATTATTCCCATGTTTTATATAAAATAATTTATAGATGTGGCGCAGAACTCGTAATTTGGCGAACGTAAGGTTGCCAGTTGTGTCCTTTTATGCGTACCTGTTCCGAGTACCCTTTTTCCTGCATTTGGTTTCTTTTCTTCGCGTGCATTGCCGGTATTGCCCCTACCCCTTTGCTGGCCAGCGAGCCCCTGCGGCTCGGCGACCAGGCCGAGTATTTTCTCCAGCCCGGGCACCTGGAAGTGGCCGAAGACAGCAGTCACGCCTGGACGGTAGACCAGGTCAGCGGTCCGGGGTGGAGCGGCAGGTTTATTCCCCGTTCGCAGCTTAGCAGCATCCGCTGGAATGCGTGTTACTGGGTGCGGTTCCGGGTCACCAACGGGGTGGCCGACGACCTGCACTGGCTCCTGGAGTCGTATGACTTCACCATTGACGAAATCACTTTGTACGCCCCGGCCGGGCAGGGTTTCCGGTCCGTGCGGGCCGGCGACACGTACCCGTTTGCCACCAAGCAGATCCGGCACAAGAACCTGGTCTTTTCCCTGCCGGACGTTCCGCCGGGGCGTACGCAGTGGTTTTACCTGCGCATCCGCAGCATCAAGCCCTTCAGCCTGATCTTCGTGTTGCGGTCGCACCCCCGGTTCATCGGGTACGCCCTGAGTGAATATTACTTCCTGGGTATTTTTTACGGCATCCTGGCCGCCATTGCGCTCATTAATCTTTTCTTCTTCACGGCGGTACGGGACATTGCCTACCTGTATTACGTGTTTTACGTGTGCAGCACCGGCCTGTTTGCCGCCTCGATGGACGGCACGGGGTTCCAGTACCTGTGGCCCGACCAGCCCGCCATCAACCACCATTCCATCAAGTTCTCCATCCTGCTGATGGTCATCTCCTCGGTGATGTACGTGCGGGGCTTTTTCCGGACCTGGGAGAACGCCCCCCGGCTCGACAAGTTCATCCTGCTGGTGTTGTTGCTCAAGATCGGCCTGTACCTGCTCAACCAGTGGCGGCCCGTCATTCTCAATAAAATCGTCTTCGACATTTTCCCGGTGTTCGTGGCCTACGCCGTGGGAATCCTGTACCTGAAGCGGGGCTTTTCCCTGGCCAGATACTTCGTGCTGGCGTATTCCTTCCTCTTCCTGGGCTACGTGGTGCTTACGCTGCGGGTGCTGAACCTGATCCCGAGCACCCTGCTCACGTTTTACGCCTTCAATTTTTCCACCGTGCTGGAAATGATCTTTTTATCGGTGGCCCTGGCCCACCGTTTCAAGCTCGTGAAAAAGGAAAAGGAACGGGCCCAGGAAAAGATCATCGAGCAGTTGCGGGAAAACGAACTGCTGAAGGACAAAATGAACCGGGAACTGGAGCAAAAGGTGCAGGAGCGGACCAAAGAACTGCTGCTGGCTTACGAAGAGATCAGCCGGATGAACGCCCTGCTCAACATTGACAACCATTGCCTGGAACAAACGGTCAAAGGGCTTCACCAGGACCGGGTGAACCTGAAGGATGTTTCCTACGAAGATTTTCTCAAAACCTACCCTGACGAAGAGGCCTGCTTCCGGTACCTGGCCGATCTGAAATGGCAGCACGGCTACGCCTGCCGCAAATGCGCCAACACCCACCACAGCAAGGGCAAGCTCGACCATTCCCGACGGTGCACGTCGTGCGGCTATGACGAGTCGGTGACGGCGTACACCTTGTTTTACCGCCTTAAATTCCCGATCGTCAAGGCGTTTTACATCGTGTTCCTCACCATTTCCCGCAAGAACGTGTCGCTGGAAGAGTTATCGCAGGTGCTTGACCTGCGGAAGATGACTTGCAGCGCCTTCAAGCAAAAGGTGCTGAGGGCAATGGAAGAAAAGGCTCGGACCAAAAACGGCCGCGGCAAAAAAGAAGCTTCGGACTGGAGTTCCTACCTGCTGGTCACCGTCGAAGAGCAGGACACCCCTGCCGCTGACAGCTCCGCCGCCGCGTCCTGACCAGGCACGCCCATTCTTGCTATTTCATCGGGGTCCCCAACGAACATGCCCCGGGCTTCCTTTTCGTCCTCCTCATTATGGTACTATTGGAAGAATTTTTATCTTTTTATCTGAGCCTTATGTGCTACCCCTCCCTAAAACCACTGCCGCTATCTCCTTTATCCTCAGCCGCTACACCCGGCGGGACGGCGGAAAACTTTGTGACCCAAGCGATACCCTACTGGATGCAAGTAACTGTAAACCAATAGTTTGCTATTGCGCACCAAGTGATTAGCTCCTATTTTGCCCCCGATAAGTCCATCTTTTTATCAAAATAGTAAAAGCTATGACAACAGTTACCCCCGCCAACTTCCGTCCGTACCCGTCATCAACCCACCCATCATCAACCGGCCACAAGGGGCGGCGGCCGGGCATTTTTTCCCGGTATTGCTTCGCCCTGGCGATCCTGCTTTGGGGTGCCCCCTCCTTCCGCGCGTGGGCCCAGACCAACCTGGCCCTGGGCAAACCCGTCACCTTCTCCGGCCAGCAGACGGGCAACGAGGCCGACAAGGCCGTGGACGGCAATACCACCACGCGCTGGGCCGTCTCTCCCTGGCCGCAGTGGCTGGAAGTAGACCTGGGCGCCACGTACAACCTCTCCAAAACCGAAATTGTGCCGTACGCCGACCGGGCGTACCAGTATAAGGTGGAAGTAAAAACCAGCGCCACCGGCAGCTACACCACCGTAGCCGACGCTACGGGCAACACCACCGGCGGCGCTTTGCTGAGCGCCACCTTTGCCCAAACGTCGGCGCGCTACGTGAAGCTGACCATCACCGGCGCCGCCGGCTACACGGGTGGCTGGGCAACCCTCTACGAGTTCCGCGTACTCGGGCAGGCCCCGGCCACGGGGGGCGGTACCACCTGCGGCAGCGCCGGCGGCGGCACCACGGGCAATCCCGTGTCGGCCTTCTACGGCAGCACCGCCTATCCCTGGACCGACAACATCAAGTGGAACTGCGTGTACAACATCCTCGACTACGGCGGCAACGGCAACGGGACTGCTGACAACACGGGTGCGTTCAACGCCGCCCGCGACGCCGCGGCGGCCAACGGAGGCGGCGTGGTGTATTTCCCGGCCGGCACGTTCTACTTCGCCGGGGACATTCTCCTCAAGAACGGGGTCGTGATCCGGGGCGCGACGCCCGCCACCACCGATGCCAAAAGCAGCACGTTTGCGCCGGCTTCCCGGCTGACATTTCCCAAGTACAACCCCACCCTGAGCGGAAGCGGTACCGACAACGCCACGGCGTTCAAAAAGATCAGAACCACCAGCCCCGACACGGACAGCAACACCGGGTTGGTATACGTGGAGGTAAACCGTGCCGGCATCAGCCTGACCGGCAACAAAGACACCGGCACCAATAAAAATATCCTTCTTTTCGGGGTGCGCAACAACAACGTAGCCGAAGCAGATCCAGGGGTGCCGGCCCTCACCTACAACAGCGTCGCGTTCCAGAATGCCTGGCAACGCTGGAGTTACCGCTTTGCCGCGAACCTGCGGGTGCAGGCCTTCGAGAACGTGCTGGTGGCCAACAACCGGGTAAATGACAATATTACCGACAACTTCCAGCAGGGCGGCTACGTAGCCCGGGACGGCACGGCCCTGCTCACCCTCACGGGCGAAAAAGCCATCTTCAGCTACACCAACCACTACGGCATCTACGTCAACCGGGCCCAGGGCGGCGACCTCAATACCCCGGCTACCGGTCCGGGCCTCTTCCGCCAGGGCGTGGTGGTGCGCGACAACTGGGTGTACGGGACCATGCGGGTCAAAATCCACGCTTCCGGCCTGGGCCTGATCATCAAAGACAACGTGCTGCGCGATGAGCCGGGCAAGGTGGCCTGGCTCGACCCTACGGGCACCCGGCTGGTGGGCAACTCGGCTACCCTCGAAAACCGGGGCATTGACTGGGGCGGCCATAACGTGACCGTCACGGGCAACAACGTGCAGGTAAACCGGCATAAACTCAAAAACACGATCTATTACAGCGTTGACGGGGAAGGCATCCTCATCCAGGAGTGCTGCGGCGGCACCACCGTGCGGGGGGTAACCATCGGCAACAACACCACCAACAACTACATCGGCATTTACAAAATGCGGGACATTGAGAATGTTACCATTGCCGATAACACCATTACCAAGGGCGACGGCGGACTGGGCGACCTCATTTACGTGAGCGCCAACCACAACACGGGACCGTACCAGGCCAAAAACGTGAAGATTGAAAACAACAGCGTCTCGGGCGGCAACATTGGTTTGTACGCCAACGGGGGAACCGGCACGGGTAATACCATCCTCAACAATACCACCTCCACCACCGGCGCCACCATCCGGCATTCCTGCGAGGCCAACGCCAGCGTCAGCGGCAACACCGGCTTCACCGTGAATGCCTGTACGGGCGCAGCGGCCCGCGTAGCGGCTGATGGGGCGCTGGAAGAGCTCGAATCCAGATACGCGCCGGCGCTGTACCCGCTGCCGGCGGGTGAGTACCTCAACGTGGATTTGTACGCCGACTGTGCCCAGGACCTGCAGTTATCGCTGCTGAGCCCGCTCGCGCAGCCGGTGCGGCACCAGACCCACTCCCTGAGCCCCGGCATGAATCACCTGCGAATCCCCGTTGGGTCGCTGCGGGGTGGTACATACGTGCTGCGCATCCAGTCGGCCAAAGGCGTCCTGACCAAAAAAGTGGTCATCAGCCGGTAAAGGCTCCTTGCTACCAGGGGTTCCGCCGGAAGGGCTAAGCCTATACCCTCCCGGCGGAACCCCTTTATTTGCTTTCTACCCTTCCGCTGCGGAAAGCAAACAAAGCGTTGAGCAGGGCCTCCGGCACTACTGCTTTGCGGGCAAATGCCCAACGTTCAATCGCTTTTAACACTGTCCTTTAACACCCGCCAAACGCCCCAAACCAGTTATTCCCATGAAAACAAAAATCTTCCCTTCCGCGCCGGGCCTGCCAACCCTTTTGGCCCTTCTCCTGTGTCTCGGCCTGGGCAGCAGCGCCTTCGCCCAGTACACCCTCAGTACTTCCTCGTACCTGGGCGACGGCGGCAGTACCGACAAGGTATTCGGTTCGCGCATCCAGTCCGACGGCACCATTGTGCTGGCCGCCAACATCGGCAGTGCCACGCCCGGCGGCAAAACGGCCGTATTGCTGAACGGTGCGACTTCCTCCTCATCAGGGGCCATCATCCGCCTGGCTGCCGACGGCAGAACGGTGTTATCGGTTACGCGGGTAGCGGCCCAGGTGCTCGACCTGGCCATTGACGGCAGCGACAACATTTACGTAGCCGCCGCAACGGGCGGCGTGCTCAAGCTCAACGCCACGGCCAGCATCCTCTCCTGGGCCAGGCTGGCCGGAATTCACATCCACCGGGTCGATGCCGGTCCGGGTGGTTATTCGGTGGCGCTCAAACCGTCCAGCATTACCACGGCCGACGAAAACGCGGGAACCGGCACCGTGTACGTCTTCCAGGCCAACGGCACCGAGGTAGCAAACTTTGCGGGCCACCGCAACACCCAGGACGTAGCCATTGACGAAGCCTCGCAGACGGTCATTCACATCGGCTGGCGGCAGGCCAACGCCTTCGACGGCTCCAGCACGCAACCCGTCCAGATTGCCTACATCCGGGGCCGCTCCTACACGGGCACCATAAAGTGGACCGACTACGACTGGTCCACGGACCCCGCCTCGGCAGATTTTATCAACAAACCCGAAAACAACATGGCCGACACCCGGGGCTACCGCTGCTCGCTGGGGGCCGACGGCAAGCTATACGCGGCCTTTGAAGCGGCCGGCGGCAACCACATTTTCCGCTACAGCCCTACCAGTATTACCACGAAAGTGAGCATTGTCGGCGGCGACAAATACCACAATTTCTACAATACCAAATCCGAGCACAAAACCTTCTTCGGCCGTTACGAACCCGCTACCGGCGCCTACCTGAAGGGACAGCAGCTGGTGAACCGGCTGAGTGACGGCTCGGGCAATACCATACGGACGAGGGGGGGCGAAATCCGGGCCGATGCGCAGGGCCGGGTGTACATCGGCGGCTCTTCCGCCGCGGGTCTGCCCATGACTTATGATCCGTTGCCCGCCGGCAGCTACAACGGCGGCGCCTGGTTTATGGTGATGAGCAGTGATTTTATCACCCGGTTGTACGTAACCCGCGTCAGCACGGCCGGCGAAACCAGCGCCATTGACGCCCGGGTCCTGTCGGGTACGGCTGCCAACATCGTGTGGGGCGGCCGGGTGCCTTCCACCGCTTTGCAATACACGTCCAACGCCCTGCAACCGGCGGCCGGGGGCGGCACGCAGGACGGATTTTTTGCAGTGATCAAAGCCACCAGCACCACCACGCCGCCCGGTACGGTTGCACTGACCCCCACGGCCGATGCCCTGGTACGGGACGGCACCTACGCGGGCACCAACTATGGCACGGCCCTCGAACTGGTCACCAAAAAAGCCGCCACCAGTAACAGCAGTTACGGCCGGGAGAGCTACCTCAAGTTTGACCTCACTTCCGTGAGCGGCACGATCTCCTCGGCCAAAATCCGCCTCTATGGCAACTTAAACGACGCCAACGGCACCAACGTCGCCACGGCGGTCTACCCGGTGGCGATCACGTCGTGGACCGAGGCGGGCCTTACCTGGACCAACAAGCCGGCGGCCGGCACGACGGCCTTAGCCACGACGAGCGTGGTCAACAACACCGCGTCCTGGTACGAGTGGGACGTGACGGGTTTTATTGAGGCCGAAAAAGCGGCTGGGCGCAACACCGTAAGCCTGGCCCTCAAGAACCCGGCTGCCTCTACCCCCTACACCACATTTGCGTCACGGGAGGCCGCCACCAACAAGCCCCAACTGGTGATTACCACGACCGGCTCTGCCCGGACCGTAAGCCCCGGGCCAACGGAGGCTGCCGCGGCCGGTGCCGTGTCTGTATTCCCCAACCCGGCGCGGGAGCAGGTACGGGTCACCTTCGGGGTACAACTAGCCCAGCCCGTGCCGCTTACGCTGAGCAACAGCACCGGCGGGCCGGTTTGGCAAACCGTGCACGAGGCCCATCCCGGCGAAAACAGGGTAACGGTCCCCACCCGCCATTTACGCAAGGGCGTGTACTTGCTCACAGTGGTCAAAGATGGCAGGCGGACCGTACAGAAAGTAGTGATTACCGACTAAGCCCTTTTTCCGCAAGGAGATTCCATATTTCCTCAACCAGGCATACCCTCCCTTTCTAATGCCGCCTGCCTTTTCTTAAACAACCCGGTTGCCTAACCACCTCAACCGGGTTGTTCAGAAAAACATTATTTTCGAGACTGTACGCTGAACTGTGTCAAGGGGGTCCAATAAAATACTACTTGTCTCGTCCGGCTATAGCTTTACAATAAATGACCGTCTCTTGCGACACTTTGCGGCCTGACACAGGAAGAGGGCGGACCATCTCTTACCCTCTCATTACAGGAACGCTTTTATTAATGGTTAAGCGGCAAGATCTTCGCTTTGCTTACTATCCACTTTTTCGGGTGAAATCCACACCCACGGCTGGTTATAGTTTCGTAGCCTTTTTCCAGAGTATTTCGTCATACGCGATGCCGAGACCTGACCCGGCGGGCACAGCCAGTATGCCATCTTTCACCAGCATGTGAGGGGTGTACCAGGACGGTTGTTTGCCCGGTCGGGCGGAGTACTCCTGGAAGCCTTCCAGGTTGGGCAGCACGGCCGCCAGGTGCAGGAAAGGCGCTTCCAGCGGGTCGGCCTTGGGGCTGTGCGGCGCAATGCCCATCCCGGCTTTGGTAGCCAGTTGCGCCACCCGGTACGCCCGCGCGATGCCGCCGTTGTAGTACAGGTCGGGTTGCACAATGTCGTACACCCGCGTGTGGATGATGTCTCTGAACCGGAAAATGCTCGAATCCTGCTCACCGCCCGCTACTTTTACCTTGCGCAACGATTTGGGTTCAGGCAGACTAACCTCGCCGGAACCTCACTTCTCATTTCTGTCTGTGATCTGATGAACAAACACGTCCATCCGGAAGAGCGGCAATGGCTCACGGCCCTTCGGGAAAGCAGTGAGCAGGGCTTCGCAAACATCTATAACCACTACTGGACCAAATTATTCTCGGTTGCCTATAATTACACCCGTTCGCGGGAAGCAGCGCAGGAGATTGTCCAGGAAGTATTCGTCAGCCTGTGGCTCGGGCGCGGGAGCCTCTCGGTGCACACCTCCCTCTACGGGTACCTGCTCGGCGCAGTCCGGAACCGGATCTACGATTACATTGACAAACAAACCGTCCGGGCGCATTACCAGCTGCAGGTTTCGCGGAATGCCCCCCCATTGGTCAACAGCACCGAAGAACAGATCAGCTTCCAGGAACTGGAAGAACTGCTGGCCAAACAGGTGGGTACCCTGCCCGACACGACGCAGCGCATTTTCATCCTGAGCCGGTTTGATGGTTTTTCCAATTCCGAAATCGCTCAGCAAATGCAGCTGTCGGTGAAAGCGGTGGAGTATCACCTCACCAAAGCCCTCAAACACCTGAGGTACCGGCTTACGGAACTATTGCTGCTGTTGATGGTGGGCGGGATCGGGTACTAGACCGCCAGGGTCATGCCGCCAATGCCAGAGTACCCCGGGGTTCAACTGTTGCTCATCCACCCGCACGTAAGCCCATTCTGCCAGGGAAAAACGGGGATGGCTTTTTTCGGTTTGCCGTCTGCTTGCTGGCATCCAGTCTGCTCACCCGGAGAGTAAAGCGTTCGCTGTGCCAACACAAGCCGAACAATTCCTTCCCAAGCGGGGCATCCAGGTAGAGGACTTGCTGGGCCCGCAGGCGGACGATTTCCAGCAAGGTGGAGTCCTGCGTAAGCCGTTGCATCGCCCGGAGGCGGCGTTGGTGGTAGTGCCGGAAGTGGTGCCTTTCAGCAGCACGTTCACGCCGGGTATACCTTCCCCGGTTTCCGACGCTACCCGTCCGGCCAGGGTAATGGCCCGGCCGGAACCAGCCGTCGCCGAAGCCGGGTTGACGCGCTGCCTGCCGGGTACGCTGAATCCGGTGCCAGACATTCTCCACCTGACTGGCGGTTTCCCACTGACCGTGCTCAAATTGAAGTCCTTGCAGCAGCGCTTTTGCCTCCACAACCGCAGTGTACTGGTGGGGATGGGTGCGCAGAAACGCCTGCCAGAAGGAGTCGTCTTCCCGGCCGGAATGCAGGACCCACTGCTGGAAGTACTCGTCAGCCAGAAAATCGTCCGTGGAAAAACTGGAATAGTCTACCTGATTCATGCAAGTGTGCTAATAACTGCTCATTAAAGAGAAAGTACCTGAACTTGCGTTTGGTATTCGCATCTGCAAATAATTTTTTTTATTGCCCTTTTTGTATATATTAGCACTATTGTAAGATTTTATTGACCTGAATGCTTTGGGCGATATCATTCGAAGTGCAACTGGATATTCGCATTATTCCATTAACCAGCATCCACTCCAAGTCACAGTCCCTGCCATGGTTTCAAATTCTTTGTACAACCCACTTGCTACCCAACCTGCCGGAGCAGGCACTCCGCTGCGGGCGGAAAAGGAGCAGGACATGGCTTTGTGGGAAGAGTTCCGGGCGGGAAGTGAAGCAGCTTTTTCCCGGATCTGTCGGGAGCACGCCAAAGTGTTGCTTACCTACGGGAAAAAGATGGTAAACCATAACCGGCTGGCCGAGGATTGTCTGCATGACCTTTTTATTGAGCTCTGGGAACGTAGGCAGCGTTTAGGAGCCACTGACTCCATTCGGCTGTACCTGCTCAAAGCCCTCAAACACAAACTTTTAAGGGCCGCGGCCCGGCAAAGCCGGATCTCTCTGGAAGGGGCACCGGTAGAAGATTACTACTTCAGCATTGCTTTTTCCTTCGAATCAGCACTGATAAGCAGCGAGTTGTCAGCTCAGCAGGAAGAACGGCTAAAGGCTTCGGTGGCCGGTCTGAGCGAGAATCAGCGGGAGATTATTTTTTTGCGGTTTTACAGTGACCTGAAGTATGGAGCAGATCGCTGAGGTGATGAATATTAATTACCAATCGGTTAAAAACCTGATGTTCAGAGCCGTTAGGGCTCTCCGGGAGCAAATGGGCAGGATAATCATATATGTGTTGGGAGCGGCACAAGCCTTGTTTTGAGCCGATGAGGATAGCTATGGGCCACCACAGATGTAGCGCATCTTGAGACAGTCAGACTTATATTGTTACAAGCCAGAGCTCAGAGGCTTTCGTCAGCTGCAGAAAGCCGACGAGAAACTTCAAAGAACGATCAAGAGCGATTACCGATGCGCCAGGGGGAAAGGCAAGGTTTTGGAGCAGCTTTGTATCGGCTTTGCCGATGAAGGTTCGCCTCAAATCCAGGCCAACTCTGCCCGCTTGTGGTGCACTGAGAAAAGGCGTGGTCAAAGAGGTCAATACCGATAAAAAGAAGCAAAACAGCTTTGGCTTCTAGCCTTGAAGGGCAAGCGTGTTGTTTCAAGTAGGGGCAAAGGCAACCAGGAAAACATTGTCAAAATGCTCACGCAGATCCGGCAGGCCAACCCCCAGGCCCAAACCATCATCCTCATCTGGGACAACCACTCGGCCCATCTGACTTCTTTTGTCGAGCAAACGGCCAAAGACCTGCAGGTCGTGCTGGTGAACCTGCCGCCTCACTCGCCCAATCTGAATCCGATCGAAAGAATCCGGAAGCAAATCAAAAAAACCATCTCCCAAGCCGGTCTCATTGAACACGTAAAGCACCTGGAAGCCTTGATTCAATCTGCTTTCAAGGAGTGCGCCAAAAAGCTCTCCTCCGCCAAGTCCTGGATCGACAACATTTGGAATCACGTTTTTGTAAACAACCCTATTTCCTTTTCCGACAACAATTTGTGACGCAGTGTATGGAATATTGGCAGTTGGATGGCTATAGATAATACCGTACTAATGTTCAAAAGAGAAAATCAGAAAGTAAGACATACTCAAATGCAAGTGGTTTTAGTCTAATTATTTTTTGTAGTTGTCTAATATTCATCATGTTGCAAGCATACCAAAGCCGAAAACCACTTGCGTTTGAGTACAAGTATTTAATCATGCATCAATCAGCTGATTCGTATGAACAAAAAAACGAAGTTAGAAAAGTATAAATTTTTATTTAAAATTTTTGTTGCGCTATCTTT
>CADCTQ010000428.1 GCA_902805615.1 uncultured Cytophagales bacterium | reverse complement strand
AGTTGCAGCACCTTCGCCAGGGCGCTGTCTTCGTAGCGGGCCGTCACGCGCAGTTCCGCCAGCCGCGTGAGGTTGATGGCCCCGGCGGGCACGGCCTCGCCCCGGCGCCGGGTTTCGGGCCGCGGCTCCCCGGTGAGGGCAGCCACGTCAAAGTCGGAGACTTCCCCCAGCAGCACGCCGTCCAGGGCGACCCGTTCCCCGGCCTTCACCTGGATCACGTCGCCCGGGTGCACCTGCCGCGGGTCCACGGCCACCGGCTGCCCTTGCTGCAACCGGTGCACCACCTGCGGACGGTTGTCGAGCAGGGCTTTGATCGAGCGGCGCGAACGGGCCACGGCCGCTCCCTGGAAGTGTTCACCGATCACGTAGAACAACATCACCGACACGCCTTCCGCGTACTGGCCGATGGCGAAAGCCCCCAGCGTCGCCAGCGACATGAGGAAGAACTCGTTGAACGGCTGGCCCCGGCGCAGGTGCTGCACGGCGAGCCGGAGCACGTGTCCCCCCACCAGCAGGTACGCCGCGCCGAACACGGCCAGTTGGAACGGCAGCGTAAACCAGGCCCCGCCCCACCTTTCGAGCCCCAGGCCGACGCCCAGCAGCAACAGGCTGGCGGCGGCGGGCAGGTACTGCGCCACCGGCGAAGGCGCGGCGACCGGCGCCGTCGGAGCGGCCGTTGCCGGGGCGGGCGGCGAACAACAGCAGTCCCCGGCGCCGGCCGGGGGGCAGGGGGCGGCCGGCGGGGAGAGCGCCGGAGAGACGGAGCCGGCCAGGGTTGGCTTGGGAGGACGAACGGACATAGGCAAGTGACGATGGGGTGGACAACTGGTTTAACGCAATAACGAACAAAGTGGCGATAGCGATCAACCCGGCGGCCGGACTGCAACCGATGGGTGCAAAGGGCAGGTGCAGCCGTTAAGCCGGCTGTGCAATTCAAAGCAATAAATATAACCAAGCGAATTTTTTTTAGGATTTATCATGGAATCTGTAAAGGCAAAGGGTTGGTTTTCAGGGAAGAGGACGATTCAAAATATACCCTTAACGATTTAGTGCAAATCTTTCTTTTTTGGTTAATAAAAATCTTGGTAACATCGCATTGTTATTAATAACAAGCCTACCTTTCTTAACACCTATTAAACCTTTACAAGTACAATGAAAAAAAGTCTATTGTTCGGCGCAATTGCCATTTTTGGCGCTACCAGTTTTTTCTCCTGCCAGCGTGATGAAGCAGCCGCTCCCGCGGCCAAAGAGCAATCTGAAGAGATTTCGGAAGAAGTCCTCGGCAAGATCCGTCACCTGGGCTTCGGCACCAGCGACGTGAAGCGCATTCCCCAGGGCTTCCTGGTGGAGGGTGACATCCTGCTCACGCAGGCAACCCTCGACGAGGTGCCCGACCACAAACTGCTCCGCGTGGGCGACGAGGAGCACTACCGCACCAACAACCTCGTGTACACGGGCGGCGTAAGCCGGACCATTACGGTGAGCATTTCCACCTCCCTGCCGGCTTCTTACGTAACGGCCCTCGACATTGCCCTGGCCCGGTACAACAACCAGAACCTGTTGCTGCGCTTCACCCGCGTATCGGGCAGCGCCAACATCAACATTACGGTGGGCAGCGGCAGCTACCTGGCCTCGGCCGGTTTCCCCACGGCGGGCGGTAACCCCCACAACCAGATCCTGGTGAACTCCAGCTACCTCGGTTCCAACCCGAACAGCAATTACCTGGCCACGATCCTGGCCCACGAAATCGGTCACTGCATCGGCTTCCGCCACACCGACTACATGGACCGTTCCTACAGCTGCGGCGGCTCGTACGCCAACGAAGGAGCCAGCACCGTCGGCGCCATCCACATCCCCGGCACGCCGACCGGTCCCGACCCGACTTCCTGGATGCTGGCCTGCATCGGCACCGGCCAGGACCGTCCGTTCAACGCCAACGACAGAACGGCCCTCAACTACCTGTATTAGGTATTCAGTATTGAGAAGTGAGTATTGAGAAGTGAGTATTGAGAAGTGAGTATTGAGAAGTGAGATGTTGGACGGAAGACCCGGGTACTGTGGGTGCCCGGTACACTCCCGAACTCCTTAGCGCTCAAACTACTTGATTCCAAAAAGCCCCGGTATGCTAGCCCCGGGGCTTTTTTTACGTCCCTGCCGGAACGATGCAGAACCAGATCATTCACCTTTATTCCTTTTGTCAACCATGAAAGCAACTTTACTCCTGGGCATCCTGGCCCTTTGCTGCGCCGTGGCTTTTGTTTCGTGCCGGCGGGAAGAAGCAGAACTTTCTGCTGTCCCCGTGCCGCCCGGGCCGGTGTCCGAAGCAATCCTGGGCAAGATCAGGCAACTGGGTTTCAACGCGACGAATGTACAAGCCATCCCGGGGGGCTTCCTGGTGGAAGGCGACATCGTGCTCACGCAGGCAACCCTCGACGAGGTGCCCGACCACGAACTGCTCCGCGCGGGCGACGAGGAACACTACCGCACCAACAGCCTCGTATACACGGGCGGCGCACCCCGGACCATCACGGTAAGCCTGGCTTCCACGCTGAGCGCCAACACCTGCTACAGCAATGCCCTTAACGCTGCCATCATCCGCTACAACAACCAGGGCCTGCTGCTCCGGTTCCAGCGCGTGACCAGCGGCGGCAACATCAACGTCATTTCCGGCAGTGGCAACTACCTGGCGGTTTCCGGCTTTCCGGCCAATGGCAATCCCTACCCGCAGATCACGCTGAACCTGGGTACCCTCGGCACTTGTCCCGCCAGCGGCTACCTGACCACCGTGCTGACCCACCAGTTGGGGCACTGCATCGGTTTCCGCCACACGGATAGCGCCGACCCCTCGTTCAGTTGCGGCGCCGGGTCCTACAGCAACGACGGATCGGGTACGGTTGGCGGCACGACGGTCGGCCTTCCGCACGCCCCCGAGCCCAATTCGTGGATGCTGACCTGCCTCGGCGCGGGCCAGGACCGTCCGTTTACCGCCGATGACCGGGCGGCGCTTACCTACCTGTACTGAGGAGTATGTCGAAAGACCCAAACCGGATGATATGACATAGGTAATTTTTTTTGGGATTATTTAAAGAATTTGTTAAGTCAAGGCTTTGATTCTTAGGCAGGAAGAAGCAGTAAAAATTTACTATAGCCGTTAATCCCCAAAATAATATTTTGAATATCAGTTTTTCGCAGTAATATCGCACTGTTATTAATAACAACCCCCAAAATCTTAACAACCATTAAACCTTTCAAAAGCACAATGAAAAGTACCCTGCTTATGGGCGCCCTTGCCATTTTCGGCGCCACCACCTTTTTTTCCTGCAACCGGGAAGAAGCCCAGGCCCCTGCTGCCAAAGAGCAAACTGAACAGATTTCCGAAGAGACGCTGAGCAAGATCAAGCACCTGGGCTTCGGCACCAGCGACGTGAAGCGCATCCCCGGCGGCTTCCTGGTGGAAGGCGACATCCTGCTGACCCAGAAGTCGCTCGACGAAGTGCCCGACTACAAAGTGCTCCGCGTGGGTGAGCAGGAGCACTACCGCACCTTCAACCTGGTAGGCGGCCTGCCCCGGACCATCACGATCAGCATGTCTTCCACCCTCAATGCCAACTCCTGCTACGTGAACGCCCTCAACACGGCCATTGCCCGTTACAACAACCAGGGCCTGCTGATCCGGTTCCAGCGCGTGACCAGCGGCGGCAACATCAACATCATTTCCGGCAGCGGTTCCTTCCTGGCTTCGGCCGGCTTCCCCTCCGGCGGCAATCCCTATCCGCAAGTCGTGGTGAACGTGAGCGCCCTCGGTTCTTGCCCCAGCAACGGCTACCTGGCCACGATCCTGGCCCACGAAGTAGGCCACTGCATCGGCTTCCGCCACACCGACTACATGGACCGTTCCTACAGCTGCGGCGGTTCGTTCGCCAACGAAGGAGCCAGCACCGTCGGCGCCGTTCACATCCCCGGCACGCCGACCGGTCCCGACCCGACTTCCTGGATGCTGGCCTGCATCGGCACCGGCCAAAGCCGTCCGTTCAACGCCAACGACGTAACGGCCCTCAACTACCTGTATTAAGTATTAAGTATTGAGTATTGAGTATTGAGAAGTGAGATGTTAGACGGGAGACCGGGTTACTGTGGGTGCCCGGTGCATTCGCTAACTCCTTAAATTTCAAACTCCCCCATTCCAAAGAGCCCCGGTATGCTAGCCCCGGGGCTTTTTTTATGCCCGTGCCGGAACGCTGGATGGGCGATGCAGAACATTTCCCGGTAAGATGAATCATCAGGAGTGACTTCCTTTTTCCGTTTCCCCGCCAAACGATGCGTCCTGTCATGCTGACGAAGGAAGCATCTGGCCCTTAATCCGGGAAGCATCTCAAACATCCCCGGCAAAGGCCCGTACTGTCAGGATCGCCACAACTGTACTTCATTGACGTGTTAGATGCTTCCTTCATCAGCATGACAGGACGCATCGTTTGGCGGGGATGGGTGGGTGATGCCCTACCCATTATCTTTAGACGCCTACGCTGCCCTTCGCCAAACTGATGTGGTATACACCGGACCAGCCTCACCCAAAGCCTCCGCCTCATCTGCTGCTCCCGCCTCGTTTTTCCGGTCGTCAATCCTCCGTCCCAGCCACCCGGTGGGGCAACAACCCGGCCCGGATACGTCAAAAAGGGCATGAACGACCTTGTAACGGAACATTTTGTTGCGGGTTGTTAAGACAGCATATAATTTTTATTTTTTTTAAAATAGCCCCCTTTTCTTTGGGCTTTAACGAATATTTGGTAATATCGGGATTATGTAAAACACTTTATCTACTATTAACCCCTTATTGCCTAATGAGAAAGAATGTATTGCTGGGTGCCATTGCCATCTTCAGCGCCACCACCTTTTTTTCGTGCCAGCAGGAAGAAACGCCGGCCGCCCAGGAGCAGACCGAACAAATTTCTGAAGTAACTCTTGGCAGAATTCATCAACTCGGCTTCGGCACCAAGAACGTAGTCCGCATCCCCGAAGGCTACCTCGTGGAAGGTGACATTGTAATCACCGACCAGATGCTCGGCGAAGTGGCCCAGCGCCAACTGCTCCGCGTGGGCCAGGAAGAACAGTACCACACCTTCAACCTGGTGAAGAACCTGCCCCGGGTCATCACGGTGAGCATCTCCAGCCGCCTGCCCGCCTCCTACGTAGCCGCCCTCGATGAAGCCATCCTCCGCTACAACGCCGAAACGCTGAACATCACCTTCCTCCGCGTGTCTTCCGGCGGCGCCATTGACATCGTGCGCGGCAACGGCAGTTACCTGGCATCCGCGGGCTTCCCCACCGCCGCCGGTGAACCGCACAACCTCATTAAGGTAAATTCCAGCGCCATCGGCACGAACCCCAATCAAAAGTACCTGGCTACGATCCTGGCCCACGAAATCGGTCACTGCATCGGCTTCCGCCACACCGATTACATGGACCGTTCCTACAGCTGCGGCGGGTCAACTGCCAATGAAGGGGCCAGCACCGTCGGCGCCGTTCACATCCCCGGCACGCCCGTCACGGCCGATCCCAACTCGTTTATGCTGGCCTGCATCGGCTCCCTGATGGACCGTCCGTTCAACGCCAACGACAAGGTCGCCCTCGACTACCTGTACTAAGTGAGTATTAAGTATTAAGAAGTGAGATGTTGGACGGAAGACTCGGTTGCCATCAGTGCCGCCGGATTCCCCAACCTTCCAACTCCGTAAATTTCCGCTTCAAAAGCCCCGGTGCGCGAACGCCGGGGCTTTTTTGGTGCCCGGCGGCCCGGCCGGTGCCGGTCAACGGAGGGTGCAACCGGGCGTCAAAAGCATACGTCCGGATTCCGGCCGGCCGGGTGGCCCTTGGAAAAACGATGGAAAATTAATCTGTTTGGTAATCAGTTAGTTACGATAAAAGGCCGTTTTTACGTGTGCCAAAACGGGACAAATATTTGTATCGTTCTGAAACAAAAATTACATTTAGGAGCAACAAACAACGTTGCAGCCCATGTACATAAAACTGGACGGAAAAATCCTCGTTGTTGATGACGACCAGCACGTACTCTTCACTACCCGCCTCGCCCTCAACAACCGCTTCACCACTGTACGCACCGAAAACTCGCCGCAAGGACTGAGTGACCTCATACAAGAAGAACACTACGACGTTATCCTGCTCGACATGAACTTTACGCCCGGCATGTCGAGCGGCAAGGAAGGCCTGCAATGGCTGCGGGTCATCAAACAATTCTCCCCCGACTCGCAGGTAGTGATGCTGGCCTCGTACGGCGACACCGACGCCGCCCTGACGGCCATCGGGGAGGGAGCCACCGACTTCATGACCAAGCCCCTCGACAAGGAAAAGATGCTTTCGGCCGTGACCACGGTGTACTGGCTGTGTCAGTCGAACCGGCGCGTGCGGATGCTGCAAGCGCGGCAGCGGGCCCTCCAGCAGGAGCTGAGCACGCCGCCCGAAGCCATCATTGCCGAATCGCCGGCCATGCGCGCGGTGATGCAGGCCGTGGAGGAGGCCGCCGGGTCGGAGTCCAACGTGCTCATTCACGGCGAAGTGGGCACGGGCAAAGACCTGATCGCCCGGGCCATCCACCGCCTGTCGGCCCGGTCGGGGGAGGTGTTCGTGAAGGTGGAACTGGACGGCACGCCCTCCTCGGTGCTCGAACCGGCGTTGTTCGGCCACGTAAAGGGCGCCTTCTCGGAGGCCCACGCCGACCGGCCGGGCAAGCTCGAACTCGCCTCGGGCGGCACGCTCTTCCTCGACGAGGTGAACAACCTGCCCGTGCCGTTGCAGAACAAGCTGCTGTCGGTGGTGCAGAACCAGCAGGTGACCCGCCTCGGGGGGCAGGAGCCCGTGGCCGTGGACCTGCGCCTCGTGAGCACGGCCAACGCCCGGGCGCACCGCAGCCGCTTCGACCCGGCCCTCAACAGCGAACTGCTCCAGACGCTCAACGCCGTGGAGATCACGCTGCCGCCGCTCCGGCAACGCAAGGAGGACATTCCGCTGCTGGTGGAGCACTTCATGAAGCTCTACGCCCGCAAGTACCGCAAGGAGGGATTGCACCTGGTGAGCGGCACCACCAAGCAACTCCAACTCTACAACTGGCCCGGCAACGTGCGCGAACTCAAGCAGGCCATCGAACGGGCCGTAATGCTCTGTCCCGGCCAAAGCCTCTCGGCCGCCGACATCCTGGGCACCAACCCCACGCCCAAGCCCGGCCGGCCCATGAACACGCTGCACCTGGAGGAAATCGAAAAGAAAACCATCAGCGAAGCCATCAAAAAGTACGAAGGCAACCTCTCCAAGGCCGCCGTCGAACTCGGCCTCGGCCGCAGCACGCTGTACCGGAAAATGGAGAAGTACGGACTTTCATAGAAAGGAGACCGCAGACCGGAGGAAGGGAGACCGGAGGAGGCGTACCGGAGCTTAGGCGGGGATGCGGGACGGGGTGGTCACGAAAAGGAAAAAAGGAAAAAGGCGTAGCAGAAGCATTCTCGAGAACTTCCGCTATGCCTTTTTCCCTTTTTCTTTTTGACCCCATCAATCCGCGCTGCCCGTTGGTTTCCGCGTATTCTTCCAGTCTCCCTTTTCCCTTTCTCCCTTCTCCGGTACAACACCGTCTAGTATCCCCGGCTAAGCTCCGGTACGCCTCCTCCCGTCTCCCTTCCTCCCGCCTGCGGTCTCCGTGTTTATGGATTGCATCCATCGCAGTACGCCGGGTCGCTTTTACGGAGGCCGTCGGGGTAGTGCTGGTTGTGGGCGTGGCCGCAACGGTCGCAGCGGGACACGACGGCCAGGGCCAGCGAGGTGGGTTCACCGCACCAGGAACACGGCAGGCCGGGAACTTTCTCTTTGGGCACGAAGCCGGGCCAGCCGCAGGCCGGGCAGGGGCTGGCGAGTTTTTGCAGCAACGCCTCGGTGGCTTTGGCAATCACCCGCATCCGCGAGGGGTTGTGGAAGGCCCGCATGTCGGTTTCGACGGTGACCACGCCCTGCCGGGAGAGGACCGCCCCGGCGGCTTCCCGCAGCCGGGCGGGGTCGGCAATGCCTTTGGTCACCAGTTCTTTTTCGTGAACGTTGCCCCCGTGCACGATCAGGGCGTGGGAGGGAAACAGGACCTGCCGGGCGAAGGTTTCCACTTCGGCCAGGGTCCGGCACGCCCGGCGGCCGTAGTTGGTGTCGGGCGAAACCTCCTGCGCGACCAACTCCAGGTCGTTGTCGCGGTCCACCAGCAGAAGTAGTTCCACGTCGGCGGCCATGAACGGAATGGCCGGGTGCGGCCCGAAGCTGCCTTCACTGGCAATCCCCAGGCTTTCGCCGGTGGCATCGAGGGCCGCCAGCACTTTGCGCCGCGCCGCTTCGAGCGGCGAACCTTCCCGCGGAATTTCCCCCGTAAACGTCCCGAACCGGTCGGTGTCCAGCCCCGGCGCCACCACGCCCCGCACGCCCAACCGCGCTTCCAGCGGCGGGACGATGATCTTTTCCTTGCCGTGCATGGTGGCGACCACCAGCGTTCTGCCCTTGAACTCTAAGGCACTCATGTAAATATCTTTTCTGTTGGTCTGAACTGGTCTGAACCATGATACACCTGATGAAATGATCAGCCGCGATCAGGTCATCCCCTCATCAGGTCATCATTTCATCAGGTGTATCATGGTTCAGACACGTAATCCTGATCCGTTACTGTCCTTGCGCCAGCGAGTAGCCGCGTTGTTCGCCGTACTGCATGAGCATTTCGAGGGAACAGAGCTTGATGTCGGCGGACAGGCGGGTGGCGAAGGCCAGGCAAGCCTGCTGCGTGAGCGGCGCCAGGTCCTTCGATTCCACCCGCACCCGGTACTGGTTGATGCAGTCGGTAAACACCGATTTGGTGGGCCACACCTGCGTGCCGCGGTTGGAGATCGTGACCAGTTGCAGCGTGGGCGGCAGGTGCCGCTCGAAAATTTCGGCCACGCCTTCCGGCTGCCCGTCGCTTTCCACGAAAAAGTCCACGCCCACGATCTTTTCGGCGCCGCCCTTGGGGCTCACCAGCACCCGGTTCTGCGCCGGTTTCACGGGCGGCGTAAAGGCGTGCCCGGCCGGTTCTTCCGCCGTGGGCGTGGCCTTGGCCGGGGCCTTGCCCAGGTTGCCAATCACTGCATCGGCGTACTCGCGGGTGGAGACGGCCGCGGCCGGGTTGCCGCCGAAGTCGCGGGTGTGCACGCCCCCTTCCAGCGTGTAGAGGAGGGCGTTTTCGATCTTGACCGCCTTGTCGGCCAGGCCCAGGTGGCGCAGCATCATGATGCCGCTCAGCAGCAGCGCCGTGGGGTTGGCGAGGCCCTTGCCGGCAATGTCGGGCGCCGTGCCGTGCACCGCCTCGAAGATGGACACGAAGTCGCCGATGTTGGCCGACGGCGCAAAGCCCAGGCCGCCCACCAGCCCGGCGCAGAGGTCGGAAATAATGTCACCCTGCAAATTTGGCAGTACTACGATCTCGAAGGTGTCGGGCCGCGTCACCAGCTTCATGGCCAGGTCGTCCACGATGATGTCGTTGGCCTGCAACTCGGGGTAGTCGCGGGCCACCTGGTAGAACGTTTCCAGGAACAGCCCGTCGGTGATCTTCATGATGTTGGCCTTGTGGCCGCAGGTGATCTTTTTGGCCCCCTTGCGGCGCGCCATTTCAAAGGCGTAGCGGTGCACTTGCAGCGAACCGGGACGGGTGATGAACCGCCGGCACAGGGCCACGTCGTGCGTAAGCAGGTGTTCGATGCCGCCGTACGTATCCTCGATGTTTTCGCGCACAATGGTAATGTCCACCGGGATGCCCGCCCGGGAATAGAGTGTATCCACGCCGCTCAGCGTCTTGAACACCCGCTTGTTGGCGTACGTGTTCCACACTTTGCGGGCCGTTACGTTGATGCTTTTGACGCCCTTGCCCTTCGGCGTTTCCATGGGGCCTTTGAAAAGGATGCCCGTTTCCTCGATGATTTCCTTGGCCTGGGGCGTCATGCCCGTGGAGAAGCCCTGCTCGAAGAGCGACTTGCCCATGTCCACCATCCGGTACGAAAGCCCGGTGCCGGCCTCGTTGAAGATGCGGAGCACGGCTTCCATGATTTCGGGGCCGATGCCGTCGCCCGGCGCAACGGCAATGGTAACGGGAATATTAGCGTGAGTTGGCATAGGGATTGCAGGTCTGGTACGCGACAAAAGTAGTGAAAGTATTTTTATTGATAGTATTACTATTATGGAAAAATTTTTTACTATCTTTGTCGAAAGTAAGTTCGGGTTTTCTTTTGCCCGAAC
>CADCTQ010000427.1 GCA_902805615.1 uncultured Cytophagales bacterium | reverse complement strand
AGGTTGAAAAATTAAAAAATGGTACAATTACCATTTATGAGCCCGGATTGGACGTGCTGTTCGACCGCAACATCAAGGAAGACCGCCTGCACTTCACCACCAACCTGGCCGAAGGCATCAAGGACGCCGAGGTGATCTTCCTGGCCCTGCCCACGCCTCCCGGCGAAGACGGCTCGGCCGACCTGCGCTACGTGCTCAAGGTTGCCGATGACCTGGGCCACCTGCTGGAGCACTACGCCGTGATCGTGGACAAGAGCACCGTGCCCGTGGGTACCGCCGAAAAAGTACACGCCCGCATTGCCAAAAACGCCAAGGTGGATTTCGACGTGGTGTCCAACCCCGAATTCCTGCGCGAAGGCGTGGCCGTGGAAGACTTCATGAAGCCCGACCGCGTGGTGATCGGCACCAACTCCGAACGCGCCCAGAAGGTGATGACCAAGCTCTACAACCCGCTGGTGCGGCAGGGCAACCCCATCATCTTCATGGATGAACGTTCCGCCGAAATGACCAAGTACGCCGCCAACGCGTTCCTGGCGACCAAGATTACCTTCATGAACGAGATTGCCAACCTGTGCGAGAAAGTGGGCGCCGACGTGGACGCCATCCGCCGGGGCATCGGTACCGACCAGCGCATCGGGAAACGCTTCCTGTTTGCGGGCATCGGGTACGGCGGCAGCTGCTTCCCCAAAGACGTGCAGGCCCTGGCCAAAACGGCCGAAGAGTACGACTACGACTTCAAAATCCTGCAATCGGTGATGTCGGTGAACCATTCCCAGAAGACCAAGCTCATCCCCCGGATGAAGCAGTACTTCAACCACGACCTGATGGACAAGACCATCGCCGTGTGGGGACTGGCCTTTAAGCCGTACACCGACGACATCCGGGAGGCCCCGGCCCTGGAAAACATCAACGAACTCATTGCCGCCGGCGCCAACATCCGGGCGTACGACCCCGAAGCGATGGGCCACGTGAAGCAGATCCTCGGCGAAAGCCGCGTGTACTACGCCCACGACCCTTACGACGCCCTGGAAGGCGCCGACGCCCTGCTCATCGTGACCGAGTGGCCGCTGTTCCGCACGCCGGAATTCGACCGCATGGAGAAGCTGCTCAAAAATAAGGTGATCTTCGACGGCCGCAACGTGTTTGAGGTGGACCAGATGCGCGAATTAGGGTACACTTACTACAGCATCGGCCGCGATTCGGTCGTGCAGTCGTAAGCCGTACCAACCCGACGGTTGCCACGAACAGCCACCCGATGAGACATAATCGTTTGGTGGCTGTTCATGCATTCCCACGTAAACCCATTCCAATGCCATTGTCCCGGACGTCCGAAACCCTTGCCGCCCCTGGCGCACCCGTTTGCCCGGCCGTTCCACCCCAAATTTAACCTACATGAAAAGAGTCTTGATTACCGGCGGAGCCGGGTTCCTGGGTTCTCACTTGTGCGACCGGTTCATCAAAGAAGGGTACCACGTGATTGCGATGGACAACCTCATTACGGGCAACATTGCCAACATTGAGCACCTGTTCAAACTCGGCCAGTTCGAGTTTTACAACCACGACGTCACCAAGTTCGTGCACGTGGCCGGTCCTTTGGACTACATCCTGCACTTTGCTTCGCCCGCCAGCCCCATTGACTACCTCAAAATTCCCATCCAGACGCTGAAGGTCGGCTCGCTGGGCACGCACAACATTCTGGGCCTGGCCCGCGCCAAGAAAGCCCGCGTGCTGGTGGCCTCCACCTCCGAAGTGTACGGCGACCCGCAGGTGCACCCGCAGGGCGAAGACTACTGGGGGCACGTGAACCCGGTGGGGCCGCGCGGCTGCTACGACGAAGCCAAACGCTTCCAGGAAGCCATCACGATGGCCTACCACACCTACCACGGCCTCGAAACCCGCATCGTGCGCATCTTCAACACCTACGGCCCGCGGATGCGGTTGGACGACGGCCGGGTGCTGCCCGCCTTCATTGGCCAGGCGCTGCGCGGCGAAGACCTGACGGTGTTCGGCGACGGTTCCCAGACCCGGTCGTTCTGCTACGTGTCCGACCTGGTGGACGGCATTTACCGCCTGCTGCTGAGCGATTACCCCTACCCGGTGAACGTGGGCAATCCGAGCGAAATCACGATCAAGCAGTTCGGCGACGAGATCATCAAGCTGACGGGCACCAGGCAGAAGATGGTGCACAAGCCCCTGCCGCAGGACGACCCCAAGCAGCGCCAGCCCGACATTACCAAGGCCCGCGAAATCCTGGGCTGGGAACCCAAAATATCCCGGGAGGAAGGGCTGCGCATCACGTACGAATTTTTTAAGAAGCAATTGGGACAATAGGAATACCTCATCGTAAACCGGAGGCCGCGCATTCAACTGGAAACGCCCGTTTCACCAGCAACCAGGCATCCTCCGGTTTATTCATTTACTCCTTTTAATCTGGGTAGCATGTAGCATTTTTTATCAGTTAAACAGCGTGTACGAACAGTTAATCAGCAAGGAAAGAAAGTTAGCGGTGATTGGCCTGGGTTACGTAGGGTTGCCCATTGCGCTGGCCTTTGCCCGCAAGGTGAAAGTGATTGGTTTCGACATCAGCGCCAAACGCGTCGCCATGATGCGCGAGGGCGTTGACCCGAGCGGCGAGTTGAGCCCGAAAGATTTCGAGGGGTGCGACATTACTTTTACGCACAATCCCGAAGACCTGAAGGGCGCCTCTTTTCACATCGTGGCCGTGCCCACGCCCATTGATGCGCACACCATGCCCGACCTGCGCCCCATCCTGTCGGCCTCGCACACGGTGGGCAAGGCCCTCAAAAAGGGCGACTACGTGGTGTACGAATCCACCGTGTACCCCGGCTGCACCGAAGAAGACTGCATTCCGATCCTCGAAAAGGAGTCCGGGCTGACGTTCAACCAGGACTTTAAGGTCGGCTACTCGCCCGAGCGGATCAACCCGGGCGACAAAGAGCACACGCTGGCTAAAATTACCAAGGTGGTGTCGGGCTGCTGCCCCGCGTCGCTGGACACCGTTGCCAAGGTGTACGAACTGGTGGTGGACGCCGGCGTGCACCGGGCTTCGAGCATCAAGGTGGCCGAGGCCGCCAAGATCATCGAAAACACCCAGCGCGACCTCAACATCGCCCTGATGAACGAACTCTCCATGATCTTCGACCGCATGAAGATCAACACCTACGAAGTGCTCGAAGCCGCCGGTACCAAGTGGAACTTCCTCAAGTTCAGCCCCGGCCTGGTGGGCGGCCACTGCATCGGCGTGGACCCGTACTACCTGACCTACAAGTCGAAGGAACTGGGCCACAACCCGCGGGTGATCCTGAGCGGACGGCAGATCAACGACGCCATGGGCGCGTACGTGGCCCGCAGGACGGTGCAACTTATGGCCAAGCAGGGCAAGGACATCGTGAAGGCCCGGGTGCTGGTGATGGGGGCTACCTTCAAGGAAAACGTGGAAGACATCCGCAACTCGAAGGTGGCCGACGTGGTGACTGAGTTGAAAAACTACAGCCTGCACGTGGACGTGGTGGACCCGTACGCCGACGGCACCGAATTGCAGCACGAGTACGGTTTCGGCCTGCTGCCCGAGCCGGGCCGCAACTACGACGCCATCATCGTGGCCGTAAACCATCGGCCGTATTTATCGTTAGACGAATCGTATTTCCGGTCCATTGCCGCCCCGAAGGCCGTCCTGGTGGACATCAAGGGCACGTACCGCGGCAAGATCAGGGAAATGGTGTATTGGTCCCTGTAGGGGCGGCCCACGTGCCGCCCATTAGGCCCACGTGCCGCCCCATAGGCCCATATGGCATCCGTAAGGCCCGTTGTGATTGACTGTTAAACCCACGAACATGGATAAAATCATCGTTACCGGGGGCGCCGGGTTCATCGGCTCCCACACCGTAGTAGAATTGCACGAAGCGGGTTTTATCCCGGTGATCGTGGACGATTTTTCCAACTCCGACCGCAAGGTGCTCGACGGGCTGGAGGCCATCATGGGCACGCGACCGGCCTGCTACGACGTGGACTGCAACGACTACGCCGCCTTCGATGAGGTGTTCCGGAAGGAAGGACCGGTCAAGGGCGCCATTCACTTTGCGGCCTTCAAGGCCGTGGGCGAATCGGTGCAGAAGCCCATCCAGTACTTCCGCAACAACCTCAACTCCCTGGTGACCCTCATGGACCTGATGGTGAAGCACGGGGCGCCGGACCTGGTGTTTTCTTCCTCCTGCACGGTGTACGGGCAGCCCGAACGGCTGCCGGTCAACGAAAGGTCGCCGATCCTGCCGGCCCAGTCGCCGTACGGGAGCACCAAGCAGTTGTGCGAGGAGATCATCAAACAGACGACGTCGGTGGGCCAGCCGCTGAAGGCCATTTCGCTGCGGTATTTCAACCCCATCGGGGCGCACCCTTCGGCCAACATCGGGGAGTTGCCGCTGGGCACGCCCAACAACCTGATTCCGTTCATCACGCAGTCGGCCGCCGGGCTGCGGCCGCCCATCCTGGTGTTCGGCAACGACTACAACACGCCCGACGGCACCTGCGTCCGCGATTACATCCACGTGGTGGACCTGGCCAAGGCCCACGTCAAGGCGCTGCAACTGCTCGACCGGGTCGAAGGCAAAACGCACTACGACGTATTCAACGTGGGCACCGGCCGGGGCAACACCGTGCTGGAAGTCATCAAGGCGTTCGAAGCGGCTACCGGCGTGAAGCTCGAATACAAGATCGGTCCCCGCCGGGCGGGCGACGTGGAGAAGATCTACGCGGAGGTGGACAAATCGCGGGACGGGCTGGGCTGGAAGGCCGAACTGTCGCTGGAGCAGGGGCTGGGCGACGCCTGGCGGTGGCAGCAGAAGCTGCTCCAGAAGGCCTGATGCGCCTCTGCGGGGTGGACTACGGCAGCAAGCTGGCCGGCACCACGGTGGTCTGTACCCTCGATGATTCGACGGGTGGGGTCCACTTCGCACGTTCTGCTCCCAAAACCGATGCCGACGCGTTCCTGCGCGACTGCCTGCGGCAAAGCCAGCCGGCGATGATCTTCCTGGACGCCCCGCTTTCGCTGCCCGGCGTGTACCGGGGCCTGCCGGGCTGCACCGACTATTTTTACCGGGAGGCCGACCGGCAACTGGCGGCCATGTCGCCGATGTTCCTGGGCGGATTGACGGCCCGGGCCATGCAACTGAAAGCGACCCTCGAACGGGACGGCCTGACCGTGCACGAAACCTACCCGGCCGCCCAGGCCCGGCGGCTGAACCTCCACCCGGAAGGCTACAAAAAAGAACCCGCGGCCATCGGCACGGTGCTCGGGCAGATCGGACGGCTCCATCCCACGCTTTTTTCCCAAACGCAACTTACCGGCGCGGCCTCGTGGCACCACGTGGATGCGCTGCTGGCCCTGCTGGCGGCGGTACGCTTTATACGGGGCGAACACCAGGTGTACGGCAACGCGGTGGAAGGGGAGATTCTCGTGTGAAACCTTGCGGGTTCCGAAACCCGGAAGATTTGGCCGGGGACCGCAAAAAATAAAGCCCGGGCACAAAGTCCCCGGGCTTTACGACTCACTAACTACAAATAAAGATCTTGGCAAAGGCTGCTCGGCCGGTTCAATCGTCCCGGCTGTACGTGAATAGGGTTCCCGGTGGAGGCGAAGCGGTACTTCGCGGATACGTGGTGTGGTGTTACCGCGTAGACGCGCATTGCTGTGATGTGCAGGCGCAAACGATTTTCACGGGCTGGCGCTAAGTTGTGCTTCGTGCCGCTTGTTGCATCCGCCTCTGGCGGAACGAAGTCGTTTCCTGTGCTTATTTAGTGTTGCCTCACCGCCCTTGCCCTGGCTCACTGGCGCAGGCGTCCGCCTGTGCCTTCCCCTTCCAGGCGTCCGCTTGCCCTTCACGCGTATCAAGTCGTCTCACAAAAGAATGCAGCGAACCGGATTGGTACCTGAAAGTGCAGTGAGTAAGCCTGACGGCTGGGAAGCGGACGCTTCCGTTCCGGAAGGCACCGGCGGACGCCGGCGCCAGCGTGCCCGGGCAACGCGGATTTGTTTAATCGGCCCGGGTGACTTTGCCGCTGCCGGATACGCTTACGTTCACGGTGGGGTCGCCCTTGTAGCGGACGTTGCCGCTGCCGCTGATGCGGGCATTGAGGCTTTGGGTAACGGTGAGTTCGCAGTTGCCCGAGCCGCTGATCCTCGTGTCGGCCCTTTGGGTAACGAGGTCGAAGGCGCGGACATTGCCGGAGCCCGAGATTTCGCTTTCGAAGTCCTCGGCGTCGCCCCGCAGGTTCATGCTGCCCGAGCCCGAAATGCGGCTTTCGACCTCGTTGGCTTCCCGCATTTCCAGGTCCAGGGAGCCCGAACCCGACACCTTCAGGTTCAGGTTGTCCACCGTCCATGGCGTCTGGCCTTCCGCCCGGCTCGACCCGGCCAGCTCCAGGCCCGTCAGCGTGGGGTTGGTGATGTACACCCGAATGGTCTTGTGGTTGCGCACGTTGACAAAAGGTTTGAATTTAATTTCCAACTCCTGGCCTTCTACTTTGGCGGTAACGACGTCGAGCACGTTTTCCTGGCCCTCCAGGCGGATGGCTTCGGCCGGGCCTTGCCGCAAATAGACTTCGAAGTTGCCGCCTACTTCCACGGCGTTGAACGGGCTAACGGCGCGGGTTTGCGAAGTCACGTCGCCCCGGCCGCGGATGACGTCATCGTCATCGCAGGCAGCGAGGCCCAGGGCAGCCAGGGTTAACCCGGTAAAAAAGCTTTTGCGGAAGAAGTGGGTTTGCATCGTTTTCATGGTTGTGTTTGGTTTGATTGAGGGAAATAGGCGACAATAAATTGTTGGGTATTGGTGGTTCGGTGGTCAGGTTTGAGTCAACGTGGACAGAATCAGATGTAAAACGGCGTAGTACGGCAAATCCGGAAATGGGCGTTTTACCCATTTTTCATTGTTCATTTTCAAATTTCCATTCCTTTAAAATCCATTTCCTCAGAACCGGATGCCCGCGTTGACACCCGGCCACATGGTGATCCGGGTGCGGCCCGACTGACGGTCGAAGGACGTATTCCAGCGGGCCAGGTCGGTGCCGTACCGGCCGCTTTCGGGGTTGTAGAGGTTCGACACGTACACGTTGAAGGTGGGTCCGGCGAACAGGGCGGCGCGGTTGCCGAGCCGGACGCCGAAATTGGCCCGCAACTGGTTGAGCAGGTTCAGTTCTTCCGTCCAGGTCTCGTTTTCGTTCACGTGCCAGGCAATGGCGTCCACGTTCAGCAGCAGGCGGTTGGTCAGGTTCCATTCCGAGCCGAAGCCGAAGCCCGTCGCCCAGCGGTACGCCTCGCCGTCCACGCTCCCGCCCACCGCGAAGATGTTGTGGAAGTGCTTGCTGCCCATCTTAAAGGCCGCGTTGGCGTACATCACCTCGTTGCCCCAGAGTTCGAGGCGGCGGTAGCCGTGGCGGGCAAAGTTGAACAGGCCGATCTGGACGCCGCTCACGCTGTCGGCCACGTTCACCAGCCCGATCTGCACGCCCCGCACCTTGCGGGCCACGTTCACGAAACCAGCCACCTGCGCCCCCCGCACGTCGCGGCCGGCCACGTTGGCAAAGCCCGCAAACTGCGCCCCCTGCACGTTACCCGTTGCCGTGTTGAGGAACCCCGCAAACTGCGGCCCCCGGGTCGTGCCCTTCACGATGTTGGCAAAACCCGCCCCCTGCGGCCCCAGCGCCGACCCCTTGGTGATGTTGGCGAAGCCCGCGAACTGCGCCCCTTTGGCGCTGCCGTTGGCAATGTTGGCAAAGCCCGCAAACTGCGCCGCCAGCACACTGTCGCCGGTCAGGTTGAGGAAGCCGGCAAACTGGGCGCCCCGGGCCACCCCGCCGTTGACGTTGGCAAAACCCGCAAACTGGCCCCCCGTCACGTCGCCGCCCACCACGTTGGCGAAGCCCGCGAACTGGACGCCCCGCACGAAGTCTTTTTCCACGTTGGCAAACCCGGCAAACTCCACACCGTCGAGCCCGTAGGCGTAACCCGCCAGCAGGTTGAACGAGGCGTGGTTCACGATGCGGCCCGACTCAAGCCCGTTGGTGCCCAGCGGCGTCACGAAAGAAATCTGGAAGGGCCGGGTTTCGTAGGGCAAGGAATCGGAGGCCGCCACGAGGCCAGACGCTTCCGGTTGGGCCGGAACCGAATCGGGGGCGGCTGCGGCGAGACTGTCGGCGACGGGAGGCGTGCTGACGGCCGGCAACTGCGTGGAATCGGCACCGGGCGCCGCCGGGCCGAGCAACTGGACCGGCTTGCGGAGGGTGATTTTATCGTCGAGGGACAGGACGGCGCTGGCGGCTTTTTTGGTGGCCTTCTGCAAGGCATCCTCAATGATGAGGGCGTACGGCTCGTACCACTTGGGTTTCACGTAGTTGACCGGCGTGGTTTCCGGCTTTACGGCCTGGGCGTTCACCGTCCCGTTGGAGGCCACCAGGCCGTTGCCCGCTTCAATCTTCGAAAGGGCCGGGTATTTCGGTTTTTCCAGTTTGGTCTGGCCTTCCGGTTCGGCCCGGGGCCGGGGCTGGTAGGTAAGCACGATCTGGTCGCCCACCACCCGGTAGCCCACGTCAATGCTGCCCAGGCCATCGAGCACGGTCTTCAGGGGCTGGTTGCGGGCCGAAAGGCTCACTTTCTGCCCCAGCGGGATGAGCTGGTTGGCGTAGGAGAAGTTGAGCTTGTACTTGGTGCGCAGGTCCGCCAGCACGATTTCGAGCGGCGCCTCCTCGTAGCGGACCGTTATTTTTCGCTCCAGGTTGGGCGGCTGGGCCAGGGCCGCCCCGGAGAGGCCCAATGCGAGGATCAGGACAATCAATAATTTTTTCATGGTTTGAGGGGTGTTTACTGGCAGCCGCGGCCGGAGAAGGTATAGTGCTGTTGTTCGTAGTTATACCTGACCTGCATGGAGACGGCCAGCACTTCGAGAACGTCTTTGAGTTGGGGTTGCTCGAACGAGCCGGTGAACCGGCAGTCGAGTAGTTTTCGGTTTTGTATTTTAATGTTCACGCCGAAGTAGTCCTCCAGCGATGCCACCACCTGTTCGAGCCGCGTGTTGTCGAATTCGAGCCGCCCCGTCTGCCAGGCGCGGAAGTTCGGGTCTTCGATCCTGGACTTCACCAGCGAATCGGTTTTGCCGGCCACGGCCTTGAAGCCCGGCGTGAGCACCACCCGCTTGCCGGTACGCCCCTTGCCCACGGCGGTAAAGGCCACCTTGCCGGTCACCACCTGCACCTCGGTGGTGCCCGACTGCTTGTCCTCGCGGACCGTGAACGAAGTGCCCAGCACCTGCGTCCGGGCGTTGGCGGTAAGCACCACGAAGGGCTTCTGCGGGTTCCGTTTCACTTCGAAGAAACCTTCGCCTTGCAAGGTCACTTTGCGTTCCGCCCCTTGGAGGTCCGGTGCGTAGGCGAGGCTGCTGAACTGCTTGAGCGTCACGCGGCTGCTGTCGGGCAGCAGGAACACCTTTTTGGCGTTGCCCGCCGTCAGCACCACCGGCGCGGCGGCGCGGTCCAGGTAAGACGTTGCCAGCCACGCGGCGCCGACCAGCACCAGCACGGCCGCCGCCACCCGCCACAGGTACATGGGAATCACCCGTCCCGTAGCCGTCCCGGCCGCCGGTTTTGACATGACCGGCTGCGGTTGCGGCGTCATTTGCGCCTTGCCCCTGAACTTTTGCCAGGCCCCGTCCACGTCGGGCTGAAAGTCCGTTTTCACCGAACCCGTCAGGTGCCAGAGGTGGGTGCTGCGGTAAAACAGGTCTTTGTTGGCCGCACTCCGCTCTACCCAGGCAGACAGCTCGGTTTTTTCATCCTCCGTGATTTCATGGTTCAGGTACTTTGCGAGAAGCTCCCAGTAGTACCCTTCGGTAGGCTCATGCATGGCCGTATTCAATTGACATGTCGTTACTATGACAGACTGCGGGCGGCTTACCCCTACGGGGCCCGGGAAAATTTTTTAAGAAATTTTTAGAGAAAGAGCGAAAACAGGTGTTTGGCGTAGACGCTCAGGTGCTGCTTGAGTTGCCGCAGGGCTTTGCCCATCTGGTTCTCAACCGTTTTCACCGAAATCTGCATGGACTCGGCAATCTCCTTGTAGCTCATTTCCTCGTAGCGGCTGAGCACGAAGATCGTCTTGCAGGCCGGGGGCAGCGTATCAATGGCGGCCTGCACGCGGCTTTCCACTTCGCGCAGGTGCAAGGCGTCTTCGGCCCCTTCGGCGGCGGGTTCGGCAAACCCACCGTCTTCCAGGCCCACGGTGCGTTTGCTCTTTTCCAGGTAGTTGAGG
>CADCTQ010000426.1 GCA_902805615.1 uncultured Cytophagales bacterium | reverse complement strand
TTTTGTCTCTTGTTCCCCGCCTGCCTTTACGGCGAAAGCGTAAAGAAGAACGTGGTGCCGGTGCCGGGAGTTGACTCCAGCCAGATGCGCCCCCCCTGCCGCTCCACCATCTTCTTCACGATGGTCAGGCCGGCTCCGGTGCCCCCGCCGTACTGGTCCCGGCCGTGCAGGCGCTTGAATATCCTGAACACGTTTTCGTAGTGCCGTTCCTCAATGCCGATGCCGTTGTCGCGCACGTACAACACGGCCGGGGCGGTTTTGTTTTCATCAGCCGGCGCCGGGGCGGGCAGCCGGCCGACCTCCACCCACTTTTCGGCTTTGTTGTTGTACTTGAGGGCGTTGCTGATCAGGTTGGTGAAAATTTCCCCGGTCGCCACGGGGTCGCAGTCCAGCGTGGGCAGGGGACCGGGCACGCGTACCTGCGCCCCCGACTGCTCGATGCGGACCTGCAAGGCTTCCAGGGCCTCTTCCAGCACGCGGTTCAGGTCGGTGGGCACGGTTTGCAGTTCCAGGCGGCCCACCCGCGAAAAGTGCAGCAGCGACTCAATGAGTTCTTCCATCCGCCGGCTGAGGCGCACCAGGGTCCGGAGTTTGCCCGCGCCGTCTTCGTCGAGCTGGTCGGCGTAGTCCTCCAGCAGGAAGCTGGCGTAGTTGTGAATGCCCCGCAGGGGTTCTTTCAGGTCGTGGGAGGCGATGTAAGCAAACGAGTCGAGTTCGTCGTTGCTCCGCTCCAGTTCGGCGTTGAGGCGGCTGAGGATGTCGGACCGCAGCTTGAGTTCGCCCGAGAGTTTGAGCACCACGCCCACAATGGCATTGCGCAGTTCGGTGGCGGCGGTGATTTCAGCCTTCCGCCAGGGGAGCGACTGTCCCTTTACCTGCTCCACCCACTTGGCAAACGACTTGCGGGGCGACAGCCGGGCGCCGTCCGGGGTTGCCACCACGGCCTTCGTAGGGTTGCCGGCCCACGTCACCGTTTGGACCTCTTCGGGCCGGAACCAGAGGATGTACTCGGCCTGCACCTTCGAAACCGAAAGGGCCAGCAGGCCGCTCCCCTTGTCGGCGTAGGCCGCCGCTTCGGGGTACTGCGCGGCCAGGCTTCGGGTGTGGAACACGTCTTCGGCCGCGTGCCGCTGCAACCACTGGGTGAGTTCGCGGACTTCGGCCGCCGTGGGGGTCTGGCCCAGCAGTACGGTTTCGCCCTCCAGGCACACGGCGGCCCCGCGGGCCGGGATCAGGTCGAGCACGGTAGTCCCCTCGCCGGCCAGGCTGCCCGGCAGGCTGCCGGACTGGGAAAGGCGTTCGAGCAGCCGCGCCTGGGCTTCCCGGATGCGGAGTTCGCCGGCGGCGTTTTCCTGGCTTTCCTTCCCGGCCAACAGCAGGGAAAACGTGCGGCCCAGGAACTCGCAGGCGCCGCGCACGGCGTAGTCCACCAGCCGGGGCGACAAGTGGTGGCAGGCAAACAGGCCCCAGAGTTTTCCTTCCTTAATAATGGAGATGGACATGGAAGCGCCGACGCCCATGTTGTGGAGGTATTCGACGTGCAGCGGCGAAACGCTCCGCAGGGCGGCGTGGCTCAGGTCGAGGGGCCGCCCGGAAAGGGGATTGAGGGTGGGCACCAGGGGCACCGGCGTGTAGTTCACGTCGGGAATGATGCGGGTCCAGTTGCGCAGGTACAGCTCCCGGGCCTGCTGGGGAATGTCGGAGGCGGGGTAATGCAACCCCAGGAAGGGCTCAATGTCCTCGCGGCGGGCTTCGGCGATCACTTCCCCGTCGTAGTTGGGGGCGAACCGGTACACCATCACCCGGTCGAAGCCGGTCAGGGCCCTGATCTCTTCGGCGGCCGTCTGGCAAAAGGCGGCCAGGCTGCCGGCGCCTTCCAGGGCGGCCACCACCGGGTTGAGGGCGGTAAATTCGAGGGCGCGGTTGCCGGCCCCGACCGGTTCGAGTTCAAGCACCAGGCCGGCGTCGCCCCGGTGCAGGATGACGTGGAAGGTGGAAGACTGGGAGAAGTCGAAGGTTTTGACCGTCAGGCTTTCGGCAAAGGCGTTCCGGGCGACGATGTCCGCCAGCCGGGCCGCCTGCTCCGGGCCCATCAGCACGTCGAGGGGCTGGCCGAGCAGGTTGTCGGGCGTCACCCCGAACATTTCACCCGTGTTGGTGCTGGCCTGCACGATCTTCAGGCCGGGTTCGGAGAGGACCAGCAACACGCCGTGGGGCTGAATGGTGCCGGGAATGTGAATGGGTTCGCGGTCGCAGTTGGTAATGTCCACGCGGCCGGGGGCACCGGGCTGCGCCTGGCTCGCGTCGGTGATGCGGGAAACGGGAGGTTGGATGGGCATGCAAAAAAATGGTAAGAAACCGTCCGGGCTGGTTGATGGCATACTAACCCGTGTAGAAAACAAAAAAAAGGGAAGAAGGTTTACCGTTGCGCCCCTCCACCCCCAAAAACTTTCCCTTGCGGCGGCGAATAACATTTACCACGGAGACACGGAAGGCACGGAGGTACACGGAGAAAAAGGAAGCGAGGAGTGAGAAGATAGGACCGCAAGGATCGCAAAGGAGACGCAAAGAGGTACGCGTACTCTCAGTTTGCGCTGCAATCCTGCTCATCCTTCCATCCTGAGAATCCTGATCCTCCTTGCGATCTTTGCGTCTCCTTTCCTCCCGTCTCCTTTTCTCCGTGTACCTCCGTGTCTCCGTGGTGAACCCTTTTGCCAATGCCCGAAAGCACATGCATCGCGGAAGTTTTGCGGGAAAAGCGGGGCCAAACAACGCAAAAAGGAGCCGGCACTCCTTAATCTTACGTATCCGGAATTGCACTGAGAAAAGAAAGACTGGCCCGAAAAGGCCACAAACGCATTCCAAATATTACTCCCCACTTCCCGGAATGACCTCCCCGGCCGGTAACGGCATAAAACCGGGCGTTCGCCATTCTATGTTTCGAAAAATGAGGAAGATAAGATTCAGTTGCATACTTTTAACGGTATTACTCGGGGCCGTAAGATTCCGTCAAAAAGCCGCTAAATCTTACCCGCCTCAGCTTTTCCGGGGAAACGCCCCCGGGCCACCTCCGCGACGCTTCTGGTATAGAGGTTTGTCAACGTTAAATCAGCGGCGCGAATCCGCCCGCTAACGAGCAACAACTAAAACAAGTGTAAAAATCATTTCTTTTCCATTACCCATGAAAAACGCGTATTCCCCCGCACTACAGACGTTACTGCTTGCTTCTTACCTGATTGCCGACAACAAAAAAGAGGAAGCGTCGCTCCTGCTCGACGCCCTCGAACCCACCGATGACATCACCCGCATCTGCGTGCAGTCCCTGCGGGGGCAGCATCACCTCTCGGCGCCGCTCTACGTGGCTACGCCGCAGGCCGAAGACAAGCAGATCAACGTGTTCGACCTGGTGCTGCGGTCGGTGCCGCCGGTGGAGCAGGTCAGCCGGCAGGCGCTGGTGCGGATGCTCGAACTCTACGCGGGCTTCGACTCCTTTACCCATCTCAACATCGGCATCGGCAAGGGCCGCTTCGAAGTGAAAATGCTCGAAGAACTGGCCGCCAGCCGTGGGCCACTCCCCCACTTCATCCGCATCGTCGGCATTGACGTGGACGGACAATCCCTGGAAGAAGCCGGCCGCGACATCCGGGCCACGGCCGAAAGGCTCTTCCCGGCCACCACGCGGGTAGAATACGTATCCGTGTGCGCCTTTGCCGAAGCCGTTGACGCCTCCGTCTGGAACGGCATCCGCGAACACGACACCAACGTGCTGGGCGCCATCTCGGCCTTTACCCTGCACCACATCCCGACGGCCGAAAAGCGCAGCGCCGTCATCCGGCAGGTGGCCGATTGCAACCCCGAACTGTTCGTGCTGCTGGAACCCGATGCGGACCACTTCACCGAACACCTGCCGGCGCGGCTGATGAACTGCTTCCACCTGTTCGACGGCATCTTCAAGCAGGTAGACCAGAACGAACTGAGCCCTGCCGAAGCGCAGGCCATCAAGTACACGTTCTTCGGCCGGGAAATCCAGGACATCCTCAGCCTCAGGGAAGAAAAGCGGTCCGAGAAGCACGAACGGGCCGACGTGTGGGCCGGCCGCCTGCAGGAAGCCGGCTTCCGGTTGCAGCCCGTACCGGCACCGGACGGGCGTAAATCCCCCTTTAAAACCAAAGACCGCCTGCGCATGGTGCAGGACCCGCACCGCCGGTTCACCACCACCGTATTCGAAGGCATTCCCATGGTCGCCATGCTGACGGCCCGCCGTTCATAGAATCCGTTTCAAATCCATACGCGTAACCTATTCTTCACCTTTAAATGACGATCCGCATGATCCTGTTTACCAAGCCTTACGTTACGATTGAGCACAACCCGGAGCTGGCGTGCATCACCCAGCACTGGAAGGGATTCGCCAAGTCGGAGGAGTTCCGGCAGGGCATCGAAAAGTCGGTAGAAGCCTTCCGGCAGACGCGGTCCAACAAAATCATCAGCAACACGAAGGACTTCGCCGTCGTGAAGAAGGAAGACACCGATTGGGTAGCTACCCAGGTGACGCCCCTGCTGGTCCAGCTTGGCCTCAAGTACATGGCCTTCATCATCCCCTCCAGCGCCTTCACCAAAATCTCGGTGGACAACTTCAAGTCGAAGGCCGACGACGCCGTGCAGATCCGTTACTTCGACGACCAGGAAAAAGCCAAAGCCTGGCTCGAAAGCGTAGACACGGCCGTAGCCATGGGCTAATTCCGTAATCTCAGCATAAAGGTTCACGCGAAGGGCGCAAAGAAGACGCAAAGGCCGCAAAGGCTTACGCGTCCCTCTTTGCGCCCTTTGCGCCTCTGTTGCGATCCCTGCGGTCCTATCTTCTCACTTCTCGCTCCTTTTTCCCTTTGCGCTCCTCCTTTGCGTGAAACTTTCTCTCCTCACTTGCCCTTCATGTTGGCCCGCAAAAAATCCAGCGCGGGGGCGTCGGGCAAGGGCATGGCGGCCGGTTTTTCGCCCAGCACCATGATGCGTTTGTCCGTGGGAGTGTAGGCCGGCCACGCGGGCAAGCCGCTGCCGCCCGGCACCCCGGACCGGGCAAAGCTGGCCCAGTACGCCGACATGGCCGCGGCCAGGGCGTGGTCTACGGGCTCCCAGGGCCGGTCCACGAACTTCAGATTGTCGTAGGCGTACGGCACCTCGCCCGTGTGGAAAGCGCCGTACTTGGCGTACTGGCCGGTGGCGGGCACCTTGCGCGTGAACCGGTACACGTACACCCCGGTTCCCGCTTCGCTCTGCGCGTTGGCCCAGGCGTAGTTCTGCGCCCCGAAGACCAGGTCGCGGGAAAGCCGGGCCTGCGCCACCGCCGCTTGGGCGTCGGTGGCGGCCGGGTAGTGTCCCAGGAATGCCTTGGCCTCGGCGCCGTATTGTTCGGCGGCCCACTGCCGGAAGGCTTCGGCGCTTTTTACGGGACCGTTGGACAGCCCTTCGTCCTCGTTCCAGCCGGTGAGCAGGGCCACGGGGTTTTGCCGGCCGGCCGCAAAAATGGCGGGCACCGGTTCGGGCAGCACGTACCCGTCCACGATGGGCCGCCGCGTGTGTTGAGCCTTTTCGAGCAGTTCTTTCGCGGAAACCCGCCGCAGGTCGGCCAGGGCGGCGGCGCCCAGCGACCGGGCTACGGTCTCCCCTTCCGCTTCGGCCTCGCGCAGCGTGAGCATGCCCCTTCCGAAGCTGGCCCCGCTGTGGGCAATGGCTTTGTTGAACAGGCCCTTTGCCAGCGGCGAAGCCACCAGGCAGTTGACGCTCATGGCGCCGGCCGACTGCCCGGCCACCGTTACGTTGCGCGGGTCGCCCCCGAAGGCGGCAATGTTTCGCTGCACCCATTGCAGGGCGGCCACCTGGTCCATCAGCCCGTAATTGCCCGACGCCCGGTGGGGCGACTCTTCCGTCAGTTCGGGATGGGCGAAGAAGCCGAACACGCCCACGCGGTAGTTGATGCTCACGAACACGATGCCTTTTTTAGCCATTGCCTCGCCGTCGTAGATGGGCACGGCGCTGCCGCCGCTCACGAACCCCCCGCCGTATACCCACACCAGCACGGGCCGCTTTTCCGCCGCCGACCGGGCGCCGGTCCACACGTTCAGGTACAGGCAGTCCTCGCTGATGGGCGACTCGGGGATCAGGAACTCTTGGGTCCACATGCTGAAGGGCGCCGGATCCTTCTGCATCGGGCTGGGGCCGAATGCGGTGCAGTTGCGGACCTCCGTCCAGGGCTTTACCGGCCGGGGCGCCTGCCAGCGCAGGGCGCCGACGGGTGGGGCGGCAAACGGGATGCCCCTGAAAATCCGGATGTCCCCGCCGGCGTTGGTGGTACCGGCTACGGGTCCGGCCTCCGTTTTCACCGGGCCGGTCGTGGAGCGCGGCGTGCAGGAGACGAGGCCCGGCAACAGCAGCAGGGACAGCATGAACAATGGTTTCGATGGTCGCATGAAAAGGTTCTTCTCGTTGAATGCGGGAATATGGAAGACATGGAAGACAAGGTTGAAACCCGATCCCATGAGAGGCGCATGATACGCACGTTCCGCGTGCCGTCCCCAATTTCGCGGCTCCGGTCAATCCTACGGAACGGCTACGCCGTTGGCCCGCAGTACGTTGTCGAAGAACAGGACCTGGTACGGCAGGGCATTCTGCCAGTATTCCCAGGTGTGCCCGCCGGGCCGCTCGATGTAGTCGTGCGGGACCTGGTTTTCCCCCAGCCGGTAGTGCAGGTCGCGGTTGGTTTCGATGAGGAAGTCGTCCACGCCGCAGTCGAGGATCAGGTGCAGGCCCGCCGCCTTGATCTCATTGATGCGGCCTACGGCGGTGTACTCGGGGTACGGAACGAGGGTGTCTTTGGGCGGCCCCAGCAGGCGCGCGAAGTTTTGGGCCCGCAGGCGGGCAAAGTCCGGCGGCACTTTCCAGGTGGCCGTGTTGATGTTCATTACGCCGCTCATGCTGCCGGCCGCGCAGTAGCTTTCCGGGTGGCGGCTGGCCAGGTACATCGCCCCGTGCCCGCCCATCGACAAGCCGGCAATCACGCGACCCTTGCGGTCCCGCACGGTGCGGTAGCTCCCGTCAATCTTCTCCACCAGTTCCCGGCTGATGAAGGTTTCGTACTGGCTTTCCGGGTCGAGGGGGCTGTCGAAGTAGTAGCTGGTGGGGCCGCCGTCGGGCGTCACGATGATGAGGCGGTAGCGGTCGGCCAGGCCGTGCAGGAGGGTTTTATCGGGGGTTTTGGTGAGCCAGTCGCGGAAGCTGCCCGTGCCGCCGTGCAACAGGTACAGCACCGGGTACGCCCCTTTGCCCTTCCGGTAATCGTCGGGCAGCACCACCGCCACCCGCACGTTTTTCCGCATGGCCGCACTGGCAACTTCCAGGGTGTCTACTTTCGCCGCCAGGGAGAGGGCCGCCTGGCCCAGCAGCAGCACCAGCAAGCAGGTACGTAGCAACATAAGAGAGAAATGAGAGAGAAATGGAAAAGTGAAAATGAAAAGTGGAAAATGAAACTGGGACAAGCGAAGACGCTTATCCCAGTAAAAAATGGTCATTGGTGAATGGGCAACAACGGCTCATGCAACCCGCAGCAACCCATTTTCAATTTTAAATTGTCCATTTTCAATTACTACCCGTTGGCTCCTTCAGTTTTTCGAGCAGCAGGAAGCGTTCCCGGTTTTGCTCGGGCTTGGCGGCGGAAGTTACGTTGATGTGCATCACCGGCGCGGGGCCGTTGGCGGCAGCGGCCGGCCACTGGGGCAGGCCCGGGCCGTTGGGGTCGCCCTTCTTGATGAAATTGGCGAAGTACTCCTGCATCGTTTCCGACACTTTGTAGTCGTCGGGCGTCCAGGCGTACACCTTGTTGGTCGCCAGGTTGCCCATGGCGTACTCGATTTCGGCCGAATGCGAAGCGCCGCGGGACGGGGGCATTTTCATGGCGTTGGCGTCCTTGCCGCGGACCACGCCGCCCGCCAGGCCCGGCGCGGCGTCGCCCATCTCGGGCGTCATGGCCGGGCGGGGCCGTTCGTAGTAGTAGCGGTACACGGGCTGTCCACCCGTCCGGGCGTGCACGTCGAGCAGCTTCCAGGTGCTGTAGCCGATGAACCGGTCGCCGGCCAGGTCGGTTGCCGCCTGCATGACCTCCTCTTCCGTGGTGGCCGGGTACAACTGGATCACCTCCGGGGCCTTGTCGCCGTACACCTTCTGCACGGCCTTGGCGTAGTTTTCGGGGGTCGGCTGGTCCTCTTTCAGCAGCGCCCGGTAGTTCATTTCTTCGGAGTTCCAACCGGCCATCAAGGGCACGCGGGCCTGCTCACCGGCCTCGAAAATTTCCGTGGGCGACTTGGGGAAGAAGTAGCCGTCCACCACCGGCCAGAACCACGCCACGCCGGGCTTGGCCGTGATTTCCAGGAGTTTATCGGCGGGCATGGCGCGCAGGGCCGCCAGCGAACCGGCCCCGGCCTCCCCGGCAAACTTCACCCCGCCCTCTTCGCCCTTGGCGAGGGTCATGGTGGGTTGCAGGGAGAGCAGCGAACCGCTTTCGCCGATGGCGCCGGCAATCAGGTTTTTGGCCTGCGGCGAGGCCATCTGGGCGCTTACCGAGTACGAGCCGGCCGACTCCCCGGCAATGGTCACTTTCTTGGGATCGCCCCCGAAGGCGGCAATGTTCTGCTGCACCCACTGGAGGGCCGCCCGCTGGTCCATGAGGCCGTAGTTGCCCGACGCCCGGTTGGGCGACTCTTTGGTCAGCTCGGGGTGCGCCAGGAAGCCGAACAGGCCCAGCCGGTAGTTGACCGTGAGGGCCACGATGCCCTTGCGGGCCATGTTTTCGCCGTCGTAACGGGGCTCCGAGCCGTCGCCGGCCACGAACCCGCCGCCGTAGAAGTACACCAGCACCGGCAGGCGTTCACTGCCCGATTTGGCCGGGGTCCACACGTTGAGGTAGAGGCAGTCTTCGCTCACGCCGTTCGAGCGGAAGTTCATGTCGCCGAAGATGGGGCGCTGCATGGCCCGCGGACCGAACTTGTCGGCTTTGCGCACGCCGGTCCAGTTCTTTACGGGCTGGGGTTCCTTCCAGCGCAGGTCGCCCACCGGCGGGGCGGCGAACGGAATGCCCTTGAACGACCGGACGCCGCTCTTTTCGGCGACGCCTTCCACGACGCCGTTGGCGGTCGTTACGCGGTTGGGGCCGTTCGGGGAGGCAGCCCGGCGGGGCTGGGCAACGGTCGCCTGCACCAAGCCCGCAGCGGCAATCAGCAGTACAACGAATTTTTTCATGGGATCAGGAGGAAGGGAATGGGAATGTAAAAATGGCGAATATTAGGATTTAAACGATGCGCGCTTAGAATAAAAAATGCTATTGTCGCGCCGGGAAACAATGATAAAAAACGTTGGCCGAACTTCCAAAGCCAATGTTCCCGTTTGCGACATTTGCTAACTTGCCGCCAACCCCTTCGCGCCCTTCATGCACCCACCGGCCGGCACCCTCACCCCTCAACCCATCACCCACCCGCGCGGGACGGGGTACCTGCCGGGCCTGGCCATTGACCTGGTGATCTTCGGCTTTCACCAGGGGCAACTCAAAATTCTGCTGCTCGAATACGAAAACACGGGCCTGTTCGCCCTGCCGGCGGGCTTTATCCGCCAGGAAGAGGACGTGAACGACGCCGCCCGGCGGGCCCTGGCCGAACGCACGGGGCTGCACGACATTTACCTCGAACAATTCTACGTGTTCGGCGACCGGTCGCGCCACGACCCGGCACCTCTCCGGGCCATCCTGGCCGGCAAGGGCATCACCGCCCCCGACGACCACTGGCTACTGGGCCGGTTTGTGTCGGTGGGGTTTTACGCCCTGGTTGATTTCACCCGGGCCGTGCCCCACCCCGACCCCCTCGCCGACCGCTGCGACTGGTACGAACTGCCGGCCCTGCCCCCGCTGATGCTCGACCACGCGGCCATGGTGGGCAAGGCCCTCGATACCCTGCGGGCGGACCTCGACCGCCGGCTGATCGGGTTCAACCTGCTGCCGGGCACCTTCACGATGGGCGACCTGCAAAGCCTCTACGAAACGGTGCTGGGCGAACGGCTGAACCGGACGAGCTTCCAGCGAAAGATGCTGGGCCTGGACATCCTGGAGCGGCTCGACAAAAAATGGACCGGCGGGGCCCACAAGGCGCCTTACCTCTACCGCTTCAAAAAACCCGCTGCCCCCCTCCACCCCGGGCGTTGAGGTTTGTGCCTGCCCCCGGCAAACCGGTTCGGGGTTGTCCGCTTGCACACCCGCGCATTTCTGGGTAGCTTTGAATATCAGTCATTTACCGCATTTTTACGACTG
>CADCTQ010000425.1 GCA_902805615.1 uncultured Cytophagales bacterium | reverse complement strand
ACCGACGAAGAATCTCCCTTTCGATAAATTCTTCATGCAGTAAACCCACCCCCGGCCCCTCCGAGGAGGGGAGCCGCGATGCGACGCCTTCCCGCAATGCGCTTCTTTCCCGCGAGGCGACTTATACGCCGGGCGACTACGAAGCCTCTCCCTTTGCTCCGTGTCACTCCGTGCCCTCCGTGTCTCCGTGTCTCCGTGGTGAACCTTGCTTGTTAGGGGATTTCCTCTAAAACAGAAAGCCCCGGCAGGGCGTTGGCGCGGCCGGGGCTTTCGGGAAAGGCATTCCGTCAGATGACGTCGAGGGCCGCCAGCAGGATGATGATCAGACCTACGGCGATGGCAACGCCACCTAAGCCCCACAGCAGGTTGATGCCGAGGATTGCACCCAGCAGCAACAGCCCGAGGCCGATCACTGCCACGATGATCCCGGTGCGTACCTGCCCCTCGGCTTTGCCGGCTTTGCGGGCTTTTTCCTTTTTGAGGTCAAACTTCTTTTCGGCCTTCTGGATTTTTTTCACCAGGGCTTTGGCTACTGCGCGTTCGGCCAGGGAAAGCTTTTTGGCCGGGGCCTGCGGTGCAGCGGCCGTGGCTTGCTCCCGGGCGGCCTTTTCGAGCGTGGTTGCGGGGGTTGCGGCGGCAACGGGTGCCGCCTCGTCAGCCGTGGAGGCGTACGCTTCGGCAGCCGGGGCGCCCTGGGCCGCGGCCGGGGCAACGTCCGCATCCGGGGCCACGGGGGCCGTCGCCGTCACGGCCGGTTGGGTAGAGGTCTGGTGGACCATTCCGATTTTGGAAGAAGTACAGGATGCCAGCAGGCCGGCAACCGCTCCTGCTGCCAGGACACGGTTCATCAATGTAGCCAATTTGCTCATAGGGTTAGGGTTTGGATTTGGGGGTGAAACATCAGTGCACGCAGAAAAACGGGTGGCGCCGGTAGTGAAAATCCCGGGCCACCTATCAAAACGGAAAAGTTCCCGCAGGGTTCATAAAATTTCCGCAGATATCAGACTTTCGCGGGCGGCGGCGACCCCTTCACCTGCACGGCCAGCAGCGTAATGTCGTCCTCGTTGGGCGCCCCGTGGTTCCACTGCTGCCCCAGCGTAAGCAGCCGGTCAATGATTTCGTGGGGCGACTGCCGGCCCGCCTCCCGGAACGTCCCTTCAATGCGGGCGTAGTCGAGGATGTCGCGCCCCTCGTTGAACAGCTCGGGCAGGCCGTCGGTGAGGGCCAGCAGCGTGTCGCCCGGCCCCACGTCGAAGACCTGCTGCTGGATGGGCACGTCGAGGCGCGACCCCAGGAACAAGCCCTTGAGCAGGATGGTCTCCACCCGGCCCGTAGCCGCGCGGTACAGGTAGAGCGGCGGCATCCCCGACGAGGCGATCAGCAGGCGGCAGCGCGAAAAGTGCATCACCGTGAGGCCCATGTACATGCCCCGGATCTGGAGGTTCTGGATGCCTTCGGAGATGCGCCGGAGCAGTTCGACGGCCTCGTACTGGCCCGTAAGCGTCTGGAAGTAACTCTTGACCGTCGCCACCACGATGCCCGCCTTCAGCCCGTGCCCGGTGGCGTCGCCGATCACCAGCGTGATGTCGCCGTTGTCGTGCAGCTTGTAGTCGTAGTAGTCGCCGCCCACCTCGGCGCTGGTGCGCATGGTCATGGCCACGTCGAGGTAGGGCAGGGCCGGCGGCTGCTGGGGCAGCATGGAGAGCTGGAGCGAACGGGCTTCTTCGAGTTCCTGGGTCTTGCGTTCGTTGTCTTCGGCAATGATGGACAGGGCCTCTTCGGTGCGTTGCTTCTGCCGGAGCAGTTCCTGCTGGCTCTTGCGGAGTTGTTCCTGGCTCTGCTTGCGGTCGTTGATGTCGCCCACCCGCACCAGCAGGTACTCCTTGTCTTCGAAGGGCACCACCGTGATGGCAATGTCGCCCCAGAACTCGCGGCCCTTGCGGGTCACGTATTGCACTTCCGACGTCCAGTACCGCCGGGTCCAGATTTCGCGCCGGATCCTGGCGGTTTCTTCGGCCGTGAAGGGGGTCTTTTGCAGGTCGCTGCCCCGGAGGCCGATCACGTCGTCCTTGCCCTCGAACTCGAACAGCTTCACCACCTGGCGGTTGCAGTTGACGATGCGGTTGTCGGCCGGGTCCACCAGGAACAGGGCGTCGGCCACGCCTTCGAAGATGGATTCGAGCACCTGCTGGTTTTTCTGGAGCTTTTCTTCGAACCTTTTGCGGTCGGTGATGTCGCGGATGCGGATGAGGAAGTACCGCTCTTCGTTGACGGTGATGAAGCTGACGGCGGCGTTGCCCCAGAACTCGCGGCCCCGTACCGAAACGTATTCGAGCTCGGCCGACCAGAACCCCTTGCTGGCGAGTTGTTCGAGCAGGGCGGCCGTCTGGGCTTCGGAGAAGGGGTGTTTCTGGAGGTCCTGCGCCGGCAGCCCCACGTACTTCCGGTTGTCTTCCAGGTCAAAGAGCAGCACGGCCTGCTGGTTGTACCGCTCCACGATGTTGCCTTCGGCGTTGATGAGGAAGAGGGCGTCGGCCGAATTTTCGAACACCTCGTAGAGCAGGCGTTCACTCATCTTCACCCGTTCCTCGGCCTCCTTGCGTTCGGTGATGTCGAGGATAAAGGCTACGCCCTGGTCGGGCAATCCTTCCACGGTGGCCGCGCCCACCAGCACCGGGATGCGGGTGCCGTCCTTGCGGAAGTATTCTTTTTCGAAGGGAATGCTGATGCCCGTTTCGGCCAGGTCCCGCAGCGACAACGCGTCGCGGTCGGCGTACTCGGGTGGGGTCATGGCCACCCAGTTCACCCGGCCCTGCCGCAGCTCTTCGCGGGTGTAGCCCATTTGTTGCAGGAACGTATTGTTGGCGTCAATGATCTGGCCCTGCCGGTTCCAGAACACGATGCCCATCATGCCCGAGTCGAACAGGCGGCGCAGCTTGGCCTCGCTCCCCCGGATGCGTTCTTCGGCGGCCTTGCGTTCGGTGATGTCGAAGGTGGCGCAGGTGAGGCCGGTGACGGTGCCGGTTTCGTCGCGCAGGGGTTCCATCGTGAGGATGTAGCTCTGCGGACGGCCGTCCACGGTGACCTGCACTTCCGCCTTGCGGCCGGTCCCTTCGCGGATCACCTGCCGTTTGAGGTCCATCACCCGCCGGGCTTCTTCGGGGTGCTGCATGACCTCCAGGTCGGTCTTGCCCACCAGCCACCCGTCGTCCTGGCGGGCGGTGGCGGCGTTGTTGTACACCCACGTGTAGCGCAGGTCGGCGTCGCAGTTGAACACCAGGATGGGCGAGTTTTCGATGGCGACCCGGAAGCGTTCTTCGTTCTGGCGGAGCCGCTGGAGGGCGCTTTGCCGGGCGTTGATGTCGAGCACGAACGCAATGCCCGAGTTGATCTTCTTTTCCAGCAGGGCCGCGCCCACCAACACCCACACCCGGGCGCCGTCTTTGCGGAGGATTTCTTTCTCGTACGGCGCGGCAATGCCCGTTTCCTGGAGCTGCCGGCCCGACTGTTCGTCGAGGTGCCCGTATTCGGGCGGGGTGAGGCCGGCCCAGTCAATGCGCCCCCCGTCCATGTCTTCGCGGCTGTAGCCGATGAGTTGCAGGAACTGGTCGTTGGCGGCGAAAATGCCGCTCTCGAACGAAAATTCGATCACGCCCAGCATCCCCGAGTCGAAGAGGCGTTTGAGCTTGGCTTCGGCTTCCACCCGGTCGTGGATGTTGACGCAACTGCCCACGTAGCCCACGAACGTGCCGTCGGGCAGGAAGCGGGGCACGCCGTGGTCGAGCATCCAGCAGTACGAGCCGTCGTGCCGCCGCAGCCGGTACTCCATTTTAAAGGACTTGCGGTCGCGGAGGGCGGCGGTAAACACTTCGAGGCGGCGCGGCAGGTCTTCGGGGTGCACGCCTTCCGCCCAGCCGTTGCCCTGCTCCTGCGGGAGGGGGCGGCCGGTAAAGTCGAGCCAGGGCTGGTTGAAGTACACCCCGGCGGCGTTTTCGTCGGCCATCCAGATGAGCACCGGCGCCGTGTCGGCCAGGGTGCGGAAGCGGGCTTCGCTCTCGCGGACCTTCTCTTCCTGCTGCTTCCGCTCGGTAATGTCCATGTCAATGCCCGTCACGCCCACGGGCTCATCGCCGGCGCCGGTCACCAGCGTGCCCTGCCCGAGCAGCCAGCTCACTGTGCCGTCGGGCTTCATGATCCGGTATTCGACCTGGAAAGGCTCCCGCGCTTCGATGGCCCGCGTGACCGTGCGCATCAGCCCGTCGAGGTCGGCCGGGTGAATGAGCCGCTTGAGGCCGTCGAGGGTGGAACCGTAGTCGCGGGCGAACTGGCCGCGTTCGAGCCCGTACACCGCTTCCAGGTTTTCGTCCCAGGTGAGTCGGTCCGTGCGCAGGTCCCACTCCCAGGCGCCCATGCGCGAAGTGCGGAAGGCCACGTTGAGCCGCTGCCGGGCCGTACCCAACTGGTCCAGCAGCACGCTTTGCTGTTCGTTGCTCACCAGCAGCTCTTCGTTGCCGGCGAGCAGTTCTTCGTTGCTGGCGTTGAGTTCTTCCAGGGCGGCGTGCAGTTCGTTGGTGCGTTCCTGCACGTGGCCTTCCAGCGAGTCGTTGGCTTTTTCGAGGTCGTCGAGGCTGCGCTGGCGCTTGCGCATTTCCTGCCGCAGCAGCACGAACGCCCACGTCAGCAGCAGGATGCCCGCCAGGGTGCCGCCCACCTGGGCCCGCATCACCCGGCCGTTGTCGCGGGAGAGTCCGGCCGTTTTGAGTTGCAGCCGTTGCTGCTTGTAGCGTTGCAGTTGCTTGATCTCCACGCGGAGGCTGTCCATCAGGACCTGGCCCCGGCCAAAGGCCAGGCTCTGGCTGATGGTGCCCGGGTCGTGGTGTTTGAGTTCGGCGTAGCGCCGCAGGTTGGCCGCCAATACCTCCAGCCGCCGGGCGATCAGGCTTTTGATGCGGTCTTCCGTCTGGCGGGTGAGGCGGTCCTTGCCCGGGTACGCGTCGAGGCGGGCCAGGATGGCGCGGGTCGAGTCGGCCGCGTAGCGGTACGGGGCCAGGTAGAGGCTGTCGCCGGTGAGCAGAAAGCCCCGCTGGCCGGTTTCGGCGTCCTTGAGGGTGGAAAGCAGTTTTTCGTAGTCGAGAATCTCTTCCCGCACCCGGATCACTTCGTCCCGGTTGGCGATCAATGCGCGGGTGTTGCGGTACGAGGAAAAGCCAATCGCCAGCAACAGGAGAATAGAAAAGCCGAACAGTAACGTGACAAAAAGGCGCTTTCTCAAAAAACTACGCTGCATTGTAGGGGGTGGGTGGGGTTGCCCGCACGGGATACGATAAAGTCGAAAATATTACCTGACGGAGAATATCTGGTTAACAAATGTACCACAAATAACGGGAGTTTTAAAGCCCCCGCCGCATTTGCCTGCCCCGGGTTGACCCTCAGCCACATACCCCTCCGCAGCCCCCGGGCGGCCGTCCGACAAACCGGACCGCCCGGGTCTGGCTTTATTTACCCGCGGGGAAAGAAAGGGAAAAGAAGGTACACCGCCCCGCTAGCCGAAAAGCGCCCAGGCGGCCAGCAGGAACACCCCGTCGCCGACGAGCCGGTAGAGGCGGCGCCGGCGGAAGGCGGCCGGGAACGTACACAGCCCCCCGAGCACGGCCGTCATGGCCGCCAGCGTGAACCAAGCGGCGTGGCCGGTGAAGCCTTCGGCCCAGCCCCAGCCCGCCGCCAGCAACCCCGCCAACGCTGCCGTCAGCCCCTGCATGGCGATCCGGACCCGGCGTTTGCCCCAGCTCCGGGCCACCGACCGCTGCCCCTGCGATACGTCTTCGGCCCACTCCAGGTACGAAAAGAGCAGCAGGTTCTGCAGCGCCAGCAGGGCGAAGATCACCCCGGCCAGGCGGGCAAACGGCGGCAGCCCGGCGGCCCGCACGGCCACGCTCCCCCACACGCCGGCCGCGTACAGGGCGGCCACCAGGATTTCCTTGTGGAACCACCGGCGGCCCCGCGTCTCGGGCAGCCGGCTCACCACCAGCAGGTACGCCCCCACGGCCCCGGCCAGCAGCAACCCGTAGACCAGCACGGGCCGCGGCAGCCGCAGGGCCGCCGCGGCCAGCCCCACCGCCAGCACCCCGGCCAGGGGCCGCAAGAGGCGCCGGTAACGCCAGTGGAAGCGGTGGCGGTCGGTGAGCGGCGGGCCGGCCATCCGGGATGCATCGGCCTGGTGGTCGGCCGTGTAGATGAGCAGCACCGTGCCCCCGAGGGTCCACAGTTGCAACCACGGCAGCGGCACCAGCCCCACCAGCCGGCAGCACATGGCGCTGCAGCACACCGCCCCGAGGGCCACGTCGAGGCTCAGGGCCTGGGCCGTTTTTCCGATCTGCTTGAGGACTCTCATGGGCACGGGAAGGCGTCAAAAGGCGCGTCAACTAAGGCTTTTTACGTATTTTTGCGAACTGCCGAACGGGAAAAACGTTAGCAAAAATGCCCCGGCAACGCCACTGCACAAAATTCACCAGAAGTAACGTACCTGCCACTCTACCGGCCCACGCATGAACAAACCCGCGAAAAAATTATTCCTGCTCGACGCCATGGCCCTCATCTACCGGGCCCACTTCGCCTTCAGCAAGGCGCCGCGCATCAACTCCAAAGGCATGAACACGGGGGCCTCGTTCGGCTTCCTCAACGCGCTGCTCGAAGTGCTGCAAAAGGAGAAGCCTACCCACATCGGCGTGGGCTTCGAATCGGCCTCGCCTACCTTCCGCCACGAGCTGTTCGAAGACTACAAGGGCCACCGCCAGAAGATGCCCGACGACATTGTGGTCAACATCCCCTACATCAAGAGCCTGGTGGATGCTTTCGGCATCCCGCTCATCCAGAAGGACGGCTTCGAGGCCGACGACGTGATCGGCACCATTGCCACCCGGGCCGCCGCCGCGGGCTTCGAAGTGTACATGATGACGATGGACAAGGACTACGGACAGCTCGTGAAGGAACACGTGTACCTCTACAAACCTTCCTACATGGGCAAGGGCGTGGAGATCATGGGCGTGCCCGAAATCCTCAACCGCTGGGGCATCCAGGACGTGGACCAGGTGCGCGACATCCTCGGCCTCCAGGGCGACGCCTCCGACAACATCCCGGGCATTCCGGGGGTGGGCGAAAAAACGGCCCAGAAGCTCATCCAGGAGTACGGCTCCATCGAACACCTGGTGGCAAACGCCGACAAGCTCTCCGGCAAGCAGAAGGAACTGGTCACGCAGCACGCCGAACAGGCCCTGCTCTCCAAGCAACTGGCTACCATCGACGTGAACGTGCCGGTGGAGTTTGACGAGGAAAAGCTGCGCTGCCGCGAACCCAACAAGGAAACCCTCTCGGCCCTGCTCGACGACCTGGAATTCCGCTCGATCAAAAAGCGGGTCTTCGGCGAAGAAACGGCCGGCCCCGCGGCGGCAACCCCCTCTGCCGCAACCCCGGCCGCCCGGGCCAAAAAAGCCGCCGGCGCCGCCCAGACGAGCCTGTTCGACATTGACCTGCCCTTCGGCGACGAGGACGACGACCTGCCCCCGGCGGGCGAAAAAAACACGATCTACACCACGCCGCACCACTACCACATCGTGGACACGCCGGAGCTGCGCCGGATGCTGACCGACCACCTGCGCAAGCAGGACACGTTCTGCTTCGACACCGAAACCAACAGCATCGACGCCGTGGAGGCCGACCTGGTGGGCCTCTCGTTTGCCTCCTACAAGGGCGAAGCCTACTACGTGCCCGTGCCGCCCGACAAGGCCGAAGCCCAGCAGATCGTGGAAGACTTCCGGGAGGTGCTCGAAAACCCGGCCATCGGCAAGACCGGCCAGAACCTCAAGTTTGACCTGATCGTGCTCAAGCACTACGGCGTGGAGATACAGGGGCAAATTTTCGACACCATGCTGGCCCACTACCTGCTGGAACCTGAGCAGCGCCACAACATGGACGTGCTGGCCGAAAACTTCCTCAACTACACGCCGGTGTCCATCGAGTCGCTCATCGGTAAAAAGGGCAAGGGACAACTGACGATGGGCGACGTGGCCATCGAGAAGATCGCCGAATACGCCGCCGAGGACGCCGACGTGACGCTGCAACTCAAAGACGTGTTTGCGCCCATGCTGAGGGAAAACAAGCTCGAAAAGCTGTTTTTCGACGTGGAAACGCCGCTGGTGCCGGTGCTGGCCGAAATGGAATACGCCGGCGTGAAGATTGACGTAAATGCCCTGGCCGAACTTTCCCGCACGCTGGAAAGCGACTTGCGGGGGCTGGAAACGCAGATTTTCGGGCTGGCCGGCACGCCGTTCAACATCGGTTCGCCGAAGCAGCTGGGGGAAATCCTCTTCGACCGGCTCAAGCTCGACAAGAACGCCAAGAAGACCAAAACGGGCCAGTACGCCACCGGCGAAGACGTGCTCTCCCGGCTGGAATCCGACCACGAGATCATCCGCAAGATCCTCGATTTCCGCGAGTTGCAGAAGCTCAAGTCTACGTACATTGACGCCCTGCCGCTGCTGATCAGCAAGCGGGACGGCCGCATCCACACGTCGTTCAACCAGGCCGTCACGGCAACCGGGCGGCTCTCTTCCACCAACCCCAACCTGCAAAACGTGCCCATCCGCACCGTGCGGGGCAAGGAAATCCGCAAGGCGTTCGTGCCCCGCGACGAGGACCACGTGATCCTGTCGGCCGACTACTCGCAGATCGAACTGCGGATCATGGCGGCCTTCAGCGGCGACCGCACGATGCTCGAAGCCTTTAACCAGGGCATTGACATCCACGCCTCCACGGCCAGCAAGGTGTTCAAGGTGAAGCTCGAAGAGGTGAGTTCGGAGATGCGCCGCCGGGCCAAGATGGTCAACTTCGGCATCATCTACGGCATTTCGGCCTTCGGGCTGGCGCAACGGCTGGCAATTCCGCGCAAAGAAGCGGCTGACATCATCGAGGCGTATTTCCGCGAGTTTCCGGCCGTGAAGGAGTTCATGGACGAGTCCATCCGCAAGTCGCGGGAGTGCGAGTACGCCGAAACGATGCTGGGCCGCCGCCGCTACCTGCGTGACATCAACTCGCGCAACATGACCGAACGGCAGTTTGCCGAACGCAACGCCATCAACGCCCCCATCCAGGGCACGGCCGCCGACATGATCAAGCTGGCGATGATCCGGGTGCACGCCTTCATGAAGAAGGAAAAGCTGCGTTCGAGCATGATCCTGCAAGTACACGACGAACTGGTGTTCGACGCGCACCGCGACGAGGTGGAACGGGTAAAGGCGCACGTGGAGGAACTCATGAAGACGGCCCTGCCGCTGCCGGTGCCAATGGAGATCGGCCTGGGCACGGGCAACAACTGGCTGGAAGCGCATTAGGGAGTTTGGGAGTTGGAGCGTTGGAGAGTTAGCACCCTTACCCGTTTCCCCGCCAGACGATGGGTACTGTCATGCTGACGAAGGAAGCATCCGGACATAAATGAAGTGCTTGTATTCGGAGCATGAAGGAGTACGGGGATGGTGTTCCGGACAAAGCGGGCTTTTGGAGCAGATGCTTCCTTCGTCAGCATGACAGTGCCCATCGGCTGGCGGGAAAGTTTGGGAGAATCAGGAAGTGAATGCCCTTTTGCGAGTACGTATGGGACGGGATAAGGCGTCCCTGCTCCAACCCACGGAGGACAATTCCTACCGGTTGTTCCCATCCGGGGCCGGTGCTGACGTTTTTCTTTCGCTAACCTTCCTCCGGTAGCGGGGCAACCGGCCAAGTACACCGTTTACTGCATTGCTAACGATTTCACAAACGCCCCCTCCCGCCGTCATCCTTTAAGGATCTTCGTAGTGAAAAGCAGTGCCCAACTTACACCACGAAAGCCTTTGCAGGAGGACGCTAGGAGGGAAGAGGCCGGTGGAATACATGCATTTGCTTGGTTAACAACGCGGTAAGGCGCTTTCAAAAGCCGGCTTGCCGTGGTGAAAACGCGGTAGGTTGCTTTGACAAGCCTTTTAGTGGCTTTGAAAAGTCCGTCCGTGCATTTAAAAAGCCCATTAGTGGACGCAAAAAGTCCGTTAGTGATCGTAAAAAGTTTGTTCGTTAAGGTAAAAAGATTACATTTCATGCATAGGAAAGCAAAGGACGCCTTGCAAACTCCTGCTGCCAGAAGTACTGTTGCTATTACAGTGCCGCTGTTTTGCAGAAAGAAGTATATTACGGTTACTTACATTTCTGCGACGCCTCTACCCAAAGACGGAACGGTTGCTATACTTACCCAATCGTTGACGGTAAGCGTGTCGTGCGCTTTGAACTACAAACAGAACCAATCTGTTGATGTTATTATATGTACG
>CADCTQ010000424.1 GCA_902805615.1 uncultured Cytophagales bacterium | reverse complement strand
CCCTTCAGGTGGATGTCGAGCAGCACCAGGTCGGGCCGTTGCTGCTCGTTGAGTTCGAGGGCTTTGGCGACGGAAAAGGCAATGCCGCTGACCCGGTAGCCGGCTTTTTCGAGGATGCGCCGCAGGTCGTTGGCTACGGCAAACTCGTCTTCCACGATCAGGACCGTCTGGGGCGTGGAGAGGCCCGCCGGCTGGGCGGGAGCGGGGAGGGTGGATAGGTTAACGGACATAGGTGGCGCGGGGGGTATACGTGAGACTGAGCATCGGGCAGGGAAAACAGGTTCGGCAGCAGACGCATGGGAATACCCGCATGCAACTTGGGGACCAATGTACCGCGCCGCCGGGTGGACCGCCCCGCCCGGCCAAGGGCCGCCCCCGCCGGAAAGGGCGCGGGTCCGGCCGCCAAACGCGTGCCACCGGGCCTGCGGGCGGTTTTTTCTGCAACATACACGCTTTCGCGATACGTCCGCCGGCGGCCGGCGATTTCACAACCCGTATTTTTACGGCCGGCCCGCCGCGGCCCCTTTTTGGGGCGGGCCGGCCCAAACTCCACGTGGTCGGAGTCCCCCCGCCCCAACTCCGACCACGTGGAGGCAGCACCCGGGTTCCCCGCGGCGGCCCGGGGCCGTTCCCCGAAAATAAGACGGCCGCCCGTACCGGGGAACGTCCCCCCGTAAACCCGTAGGGGTTTACCGCCGGGCGGGCCACGGGGGGCAGCGGCCGGCCGGTGCGGGTTGGCACGGGACTTGGCGGCTACCGGCCTTTGGACGTACCCGTAACCCCCTTCCCCATGCCCACCCTTTTCTGCCCGCCCCGGTGCGTCCCCGACTGCCGGGAACGTCCCCAGCCCTGCTTTCCTCACCCCTCGATGTGCCGGGCATGGACACGCACGGAATCCTGAAAGTAGCGACGGCGCTGTCGGACGGGCACCGCCTTGCGATCTTCCTGGCGCTGGCCGAACGGGGCACGATGTCCTACAAAGAGATGGCCGTACTCACCACCCTGTCCCAGCCGGCCGTGTCGCACCACGTCAAGATCATGGCGGAAAGCGGGCTCCTCAAAGCCGTCAAAACGGGTCGTTCGGTGCGCCTTTCGCTCAATGCGCAACGCTTGCAGCAGGCGTCGGCCTTCTTCCTGGACGTGCTCAAACAAACCTTGTGACGCCCACCGGCACCCGCGGACCCGTTTGGAGTTCTCCATCCGTTCGGAGTTTTCTACGGAAAAGACTGGATAACCCCCGCGGGCAAGGCCCCAGGAAAGCGGCTGGCGGACCGGGAGCGGCCGTTTGCCCGCCCGGGGCCGGGTTGGCACCAAGTTTGGGACCGTGGGCCTTGCACCTACCTGAATTGACAATGAAAGTTGGATGGGAGAATACAATTCACCACGGAGACACGCAGACCACGGAGCCAGACGGAGAAAAGGAAATACTGACAATTCCTCCCTTTTCTCCAAAATCTCTGTGCCCGCTGCGGTTCAAATCCTTTTCTCCGTGTAACTCTGTGTTCTCCGTGTCTGCGTGGTGAACCTTTTGCCGCGTAACCGCTCTTGTCAGTACAACCAACCGCCAACCCCAACCCTCTCCCCATGCCCCAAGTCACCTCCCTCCCGGAACCCGCCGCCGACACCCGCCTCGACGCGCTGAGCGTGAACACCATCCGCATGCTGTCGGCCGACATCGTGCAGCGGGCCAACTCGGGCCACCCCGGGCTGCCCCTCGGCGCGGCCCCGATGGCCTACGTGCTCTGGACCCGCTTCCTGCGCTTCAACCCGCAGGACCCGCACTGGCCCAACCGGGACCGCTTCATCCTGTCGGCCGGCCACGGCTCGGCCCTGCTCTACAGCCTGCTGCACCTGACGGGCTACGACCTGCCGCTGGCAGAACTGCAACGCTTCCGGCAGGTAGGCTCCATGACGCCCGGCCACCCCGAGAGTTTCCGCACGCCCGGCGTGGAAGTGACCACCGGCCCGCTGGGGCAGGGCTTCGGCAACGCCGTGGGGGTTGCCCTCTCGGAAGCATTCCTGGCGGCGACCTACAACCGGGAAGGCCACCCATTGATTGACCACTACACCTACGGCATCGCCGGCGACGGCGACCTGATGGAGGGCGTGAGCGCCGAGGCCGCCTCGCTGGCCGGGCACCTCAAGCTGGGCAAGCTCATTTTCCTCTACGACGACAACGACATTTCCCTTGACGGCCCTACGCGCCTGGCCTTTACCGAAAACGTGCTGGCGCGCTTCGACGCCTACGGCTGGCACACCCAGCGCGTGAGCGACGGCAACGACCTGGCCGCCATCGAAACGGCCATCCGGGCGGCACAGGCCGAAACGGAACGGCCTTCGCTCATTTCGGTCAAAACGATCATCGGCTTCGGCAGCCCGCAGCAGGGCACGGCCAAAGTGCACGGCAACCCGCTGGGCGAGGAAAACCTGCGCAAAGCCAAGGAGTTCTTCGGCTGGGACCCCACCCAGGCGTTCTTCGTGCCCGACCCGGTGCGCGAACACCTGCGCGAACCCGGCCGGCGAGGGGCGGCGCTCCAGGCCCGCTGGGAGGAGGGGCTGGCGGCCTACGAAACTACCTTTCCCGCCGAAGCGGCGCAGTGGCACCAGGCATTCGCGGGGGAACTGCCCGACGGCTGGGACGCCGGGCTGCCCGTCTTCACCCCGGCCGGCGGCGCCCTGGCCACCCGGCAGGCTTCGGGCAAGGCCCTCCAGGCGCTTAAAGCGCGTGTGCCGTGGCTGATCGGCGGCTCGGCCGACCTGGCGAGTTCCAACGAAATGCCCACCGGGGGCGAGGAGAGCTTCCAGCCCGGCAGTTATGCCAACCGCAACGTCTGGTTCGGGGTGCGCGAACACGGCATGGGCGCCGTCCTCAACGGCATGGCTTCGCACCGCGGCGTGCGGGTGTACGGCGGCACGTTCCTGACCTTCTCGGACTACATGCGCGGGGCCATCCGCCTGGCGGCCCTCACCGAAGCGCCGGTGACGTACGTGTTCACCCACGACAGCATTGCCCTGGGCGAAGACGGTCCCACGCACCAGCCCGTCGAACACGTGACGGCCCTCCGCACCATTCCCAACCTGACGGTGATCCGGCCGGCCGACGCCAACGAGACGGTGGCCGCGTGGCGGCTCGCCATGGGACGAATGAAGGGGCCGGTGGCGCTGATCCTCACCCGCCAGAAGCTGCCCATCCTTGACCAGGAACGCTATGCCCCGGCCGCCAACCTGGCGCGGGGGGCCTACATCCTGAGCGAGGCGGCCGGCACGCCCGAGCTGATCCTGATCGCGACGGGCTCGGAGGTGCAACTGGCCCTGGGGGCGCAGGAAGTGCTGCAAGGGGAAGGCGTCCGGGTGCGCGTGGTGAGCATGCCCTCGTGGGAACTGTTCGAAGCGCAGGACCTCGCCTACCGGGAAACGGTGCTGCCGCCGGCCGTGCGCAAACGGGTCGCCGTCGAGGCCGGCATTACGTTCGGCTGGTACAAGTACGTGACTTCCGAGGGCGCCGTGGTGGGCATTGACCGCTTCGGCGAGTCGGGGCCGGGTGAGGAAGTAATGCAGGCGTTCGGCTTTACGGTCGAGAACGTGTGCAAGCAGGCCCGGGCCGTGCTGAAGGGGGCAACTTCTTAATGGTACCCGAACCCTAACCGGATTCGTTTTCGCTTGACCGTCAATAGGATAGAGTTTAAACCCTATCCTATTGACGGCTTCCTCATTCACCCATTTTACCAAAGGACAATGAACCCATCCCTTCCCATCAAAGCCCTGTTCCTCGATATTGGCGGGGTGCTGCTCACCAATGGCTGGGACCGCAAAGCCCGGGCCCTGGCCGCCCGGCAGTTCGGCCTCGACCTCGACGACCTCAACGAACGCCACCACCTTACCTTCGACACCTTCGAGTCGGGCAAGCTGGCCCTGGACGGATACCTGGACCGGATCATCTTCTACGAACCCCGGCCCTTCTCGCGGGAAGTATTCAAAGCATTCATGATGGCCCAGTCCCAGCCTTTCCCGGAGATGATCGGGCTGGTGGGGGCCCTCAAGCGGCAGTACGGGCTCAAGGTGGTGGCCGTCAACAACGAAGGGCGGGAACTCAACGACTACCGCATCCGGCAGTTCGGCCTGGACGGGCTGTTCGACGCGTTCCTTTCTTCCTGCTACGTGCATTTTCGCAAGCCCGACACCGACATTTTCCGCCTGGCCCTCGACGTGGCGCAGGTGCCCGCCGGGCAGGTGGTGTACGTTGACGACCGCAAGTTGTTCGTGCAGGTGGCCGGCAGCCTGGGGATGCACTGCCTGCACCACACCCACGAAGCGGGCACCCGGCAGCAGCTGGCCCGGTTGGGCCTGGCGCTTGCCCCCGTACCCGACCCTGCGTAAACTGGTGCCGGCCTTCTACCACCTGTTCCGGGACGGCAGGTGGCCCGGCCGGTTCGCCATCACCGGCATGGGCCAGGGGTATTCCCCGCGACGATGATTCAAGCCGTGGTGTATGGGCTACCAGCACTTCCCGGTTTGGCATTGCAGCTGATGACAAGTGGGTAGCTTGTAGTGGAGAAAGTCCCGTAGGGACGTCCTGTTCCTAGTATACAGCATTATCCCCTCACGCAAGAGCTCCGTAGGAGCGACCTGTTCGCTGATAAGATATACTGCGGTACAAGGATTGCCACAAAGTCACTAAGAAAACACAAAGGAAAGGTCATAGTGAATCTTTGTGCCTTGGTGACAACTCAGAAACGGGTCCGGAGTATACGCCCAACATTCGAACAGGACGCTCCTACGGAGCTTGTGTATAATTTGATGGTCCTTTCCAGGAACAGAACGCTCCTCCGGAGCTTCAACGCTTCTGCCAATGGCAGCACTGCAACCAATAACATCCTAACAACTAACATCCTAACATCCCTCCATTTCCCGACACTTGCGCCATTTTTCCATAGGAATCGTAAACCGGGAACTGCTGATGGGCTACGACAACAGACTCGTTAGTACTTATAAATGAATCAGTTATAGAAATACCCCCTGACCCCTCCTTGATGGAGGCTACGATTAGGACACAACTTTTTTTACAAGCGTAAAGACAATTAAAAGACTATCCCGAGCCGTCAGTGAGACACTGACGGCGGCAGGCGGACCTTCATTGGGGTAGTGCAGGACCGTAGTGGGTGTCTTATACTGCCTTGGGCCGTTTGGCTGCCGCCGCCGTCAGTGTCATCCGCACGCAGCCGTCAGTGTCTCACTGACGGCTTAGGATGGTCTTTCAAGCAGGTTCCACAAAAGTGTCCTCATCGTAGCCTTGGTGGAGGAGGGGACAGGGGGTCCTTGTCAGAACGGCACATCTCCGCCAAAACCAAAGGCAAACCAGTCTAATCGAATTGTTTGTTCATGCTTGATCGTCAAACGTGCGCCGTTGCCGCCGTCCCGGCGGCAACTTTTTTTGGCCGTCCCGGCAGCGAGGGCAGCCCGCATCGTCGACGAATGTGATCGAAAATGCATGACTCATCGGGCTGCTCTGCGCGATGCAGGGAAGTGATACAGTTGGGGTGGGAAAAAGCAAGCGGACGCTTGGGAGAAAGAGGCACAGGCGGACGCCTGCGCCAGCGGGCCCGGGTAAGGGCGGCAATGCGCGGCCTGCGGTTTGCGTGAGCACGCGAAAGCACCGGTCTCCGGGGTGAAACGTACTCACGGAGGCCGGTGCGGGTTGGGTGCGGGGCCGCAGGCGCGGCAGGGAGATGAAGCCAGCGACAGTCTACTTCCCGGAAAGCGGGATGGCGTAGCCCAGCGTAAAGGCAAAAGCCCGGTTCTTGGACCGGTTCGCGTCGGTCAGGTCAGTCAGGCCCAGCCCGTAGCGGACGTCGGCGAGTACCGCGCCGGGACCGATGCCGATGCCCACGCCGCCGCCGAACTGCAAGCCGAAGTCGAAGCGGCTGTCGAGGTAACGCCGGCCGTCGTTGGAGGGGTCGCCGAAGCGGATGTCGGTTTCACCGGCCATTTCGCCGCCCTCCACCTTGTTCTTGCCCGTCAGCCCCATTGACAGCGAAGGACCGGCGTTCACGTAGGCTTTGATGAGTTCGCCCCCGAAGGAGACTTTCGCCAGCACGGGCAGTTCCAGGTAATTGAGCGTGGCTTTGGTCTCGACCCCGCCGGCGCTGTATTTTTCGCCTTTCTGGATGAAGAGGAGTTCGGGCTGCACCGAGAAGAAGTTTTCAACGATCCCAATGTCTACGCCGATGCCGCCGACGAACCCGACCTTTGCCGCCTGGTCGTTGGCTTCGTCGCCGTAGCTGATGGAAGAGAGGGTCACGCCTGCTTTGGGAATCAGGGAAATCTGGGCCTGGGCACCCAGGGATGCCAAAAGGAGGCCGGCGGCGAGGAATACTTGCTTTTTCATGGGTTGGAATGGTTAGGGGTTGTACCGATGCACCGGTACGTCCGGCACACGCTTCAGCCAATCCAATTTAAATGCCATCCCTGGAATAAAAACAAGATAAAATGTATTAACTCATTGTTAATCATATAATTACAAAATAGTTTTTCTGCGCGGCCGATGGAAAAAGCGTGCCAGGAGCAGGGCACGCCGTCCCGGATTCCACCAATTTTTGGAGGAAACCTCCGGGGCGTCGTATTTCTACGCAAGCGGAGCGGAACCGGGCTGGTTTGCCACGGAGAGAAGGGATCAGGATTCACCGGGTGGTCTGAACCTTGATGGGCTTGATGAAAGGATGACCGGGATTCAGGCGCAGACCGGGAGAACGCGTATTTCTTTGCGCCCTTTGCGCCTTCTCTTTGCCGACCCATGCGGTTCAGTTCCTTCTTTTTCCGCTGTGTTCTCTGTGCCCTCTGCGATTAGGTTTCTCCCGTCTCCCTTCCTCCAGTCTCCCTTTTTCTCGGTGTACCTCCGTGCCCTCCGTGTCTCCGGGGTAAACCCCTTTCTCAGCAACCCGGTCGCACGGTGCGCCGCCACCGCGGAAACCGGTTCTTCTCCGGGTTTTTCTTTATTTTTCGGCATTCCTAACCACTTACCCGCCGATCATGTTTGTCCCCCCCCGGTCCCGCCTCTCCGTCCTGATCTTCCTCCTGTTGTTGTCCCTGCCTGCTGCATGGGCGCAAACCCCTCCCCTGCAATGGCTGCGGGCGGGCAATGCCTACACCACCCTCGAAAAGGGGGAACTGGTGCAGTATACCCTGCCCGCGGGCGGCCGGACCACGCTGCTCGGCAGTGCCCAACTGGTACCCGCCGGCGGGCAGCCCCTCAAAGTCCAGAGCTACGCCTTTTCGGCCGACGAAGGGCAGGTATTGCTGTTTGCCAACACCCGGAAAGTGTGGCGCTACAACACCCGCGGCGACTACTGGGTGTACGACCGGGCCAAAAAATCGTTTAAGCAGGTCGGCAAAGACCGCCCGGCCGCCTCGCTGATGTTCGCCAAATTCTCGCCCGGCGCCGACAAGGTGGCTTACGTGAGCGAAAACAACCTGTACGTGGAAGACCTCGCCAGCGGGGAAACCAAAGCCCTGACCACCGACGGCACCCGCAAGCGCATCAACGGCACGTTCGACTGGGCCTACGAGGAGGAGTTTTTCTGCCGCGACGGTTTCCGCTGGAGCCCCGACGGCCGCCGGATCGCCTACTGGCAGATGGATGCGCAAGGCGTCAAAGATTACCTGATGGTCAACAACGTGGATTCGCTCTACCCCTTCGCCGTGCCGGTGGAGTACCCCGTGGCCGGCGAGCCGCCTTCTCCCTACAAGATCGGCGTGGCCGACGTCGCGGCCGGCACCACCCGGTGGATGGACATTCCCGGCGACCCGCAGCAGCACTACGTGCCCCGCATGGAGTGGGCCGCGGGCTCCGACGAACTGATCGTGCAGCAGCTCAACCGGAAGCAGAACGGCAGCAACCTGCTGCTGTGCAACGCCGCCACCGGGCAAAGCCGCCAGATGTACGCCGAAAAGGACGAAGCCTGGATTGACATTCTGCCCCTGTGGGATGGCGATTACAAAGACGGCGGCTGGGACTGGCTGGCCGGGGGCAAGGAATTCCTCTGGCCGAGTGAAAAAGACGGCTGGCGGCACCTCTACCGGGTGGCCCGCGACGGGAAAAAAGAAACGCTGGTCACGCGGGGCGACTACGACGTGATGGAAATTGCGGCCCTGGACGAAAAAGGCGGCTACGTGTATTTCATCGCCTCCCCCACCAACGCGACCCAGAAATACCTGTACCGCACGCGGCTGGACGGCAAGGGCAAGCCCGAGCGGCTTTCGCCGGCCGCCCAGGCGGGTACGCACGCCTACCAGCTTTCGCCCGACGGCCGGTTTGCCCGGCACCGCTTCTCCAATGCCGCCACGCCTCCCGTGACGGCCTGGGTGAGCCTGCCCGACCACAAGCCCCTGGCAGCCGCCGCCCCGGTCGCCGCCGCGCCCGGCAAGCCGTCGTCCCGCGTCGAATTTTTCAAAGTCAAAACCCCCGAAGGGGTGGAAATGGACGGCTGGCTGGTAAAACCTACCTCTTTTGACTCCACCAAGAAGTACCCGGTCGTCTTCTACGTCTATACCGAACCCTGGGGACAAACCGTGCAGGACGAATACGGCGTGAGTGACAATGCGTTATACCAGGGCGACATGGCCGCCGACGGGTACATTTACGTTTCGATGGACAACCGGGGCACGCCGGTGCCCAAGGGCCGGGCGTGGCGCAAAAGCGTGTACCGCCAGATCGGCCAGGTCAACATCCGCGACCAGGCGCTGGCCGCAAAGGAGTTTCTCAAACGCCCCTACGCCGACCCGTCGCGGGTGGCCGTGTGGGGCTGGAGCGGCGGCGGCTCGGCCACGCTGAACCTGCTTTTCCAGTACCCGGACCTCTACCAGACGGGCATTGCGGTGGCGGCCGTGGGCTCGCAGCTTACCTACGACAACATCTACCAGGAACGCTACATGGGCCTGCCGCAGGAAAACCGGGAAGATTTCGTGAAGGGCTCCCCGATCACGTACGCCAAGAACCTGCGGGGCAACCTGCTCTACATCCACGGCACGGGCGACGACAACGTGCACTACCAGAACGCCGAGCTGCTGGTCAACGAGCTGATCAAGCACAACAAGCAGTTCCAGTTCATGCCCTACCCCAACCGCACGCACGGCATCTCGGAAGGGGAAGGCACCGCCAGGCACCTGTCCACGCTGTTCACGACGTACCTCAAAACGCATTGCCCGCCCGGGGGAAGGTAGGAAAGAATGAACCACGGAGACACGGAGGGCCTGCGTAGAGACGCGATTTATCGCGTCTTTTCGGCGAAGAAAAGGAGGAGCGCAAAGGACGCAAAGCGACACGCGTTCTCCTTGCGATCAAGCCTCTCTTCATTTCTCCATGGTCTCTGTGTCCTCTGCGGTTAAAACCTCTTTTCTCCGAAAAGACGCGATAAATCGCGTCTCTACCGATACCCCCGTTTGTCTGTACCACTCACTGTTTCTCCCCGTACCGTATGCGTAAAAACTCCTTTTGTCTCCTCCTTTTACTCCTCACCCTCCTGGGTATTTCCGGGGCGGCGGCCCAGCCGCGGACCTTTACCCGGGCCGACACCCTGCGGGGTTCGATCACGCCCGAAAGGGCCTGGTGGGACCTGGCGTACTACCACTTGCAGATCCGGGTGCAGCCCCGCGACAGTTCCGTGGGCGGCAGCACCACCATCGGCTACCGGGTGCTCAAGCCGTCCCAAACCTTGCAGGTGGACCTGCAAGCCCCCCTGCGGATCACCAAAGTCGAGCAGGACGGGCAGGCGCTGCCATTCCGGCAGGACGGCAATGCGTACTTCGTGGGGCTCACCAAGCCGCAGCAGCCCGGCAACCGGGAAACCCTGGTGGTGCACTACGCCGGCAAACCCCGCGTGGCGAAGAATGCACCCTGGGACGGGGGCTTTACCTGGCAGCGCGACACCACCGGCAAACCCTTCGTCGCCACGTCGTGCCAGGGCCTGGGGGCCAGCGCCTGGTGGCCCTGCAAAGACCACATGTACGACGAACCCGACAGCATGCGCATCAGCGCCACGGTGCCCCGGGACGTGATGAACGTCTCGAACGGCAAGCTGCGCGGCGTGGTGGACAACCCCGACAGCACCCGCACCTACGACTGGTTCGTGTCCAACCCCATCAACAACTACGGCGTCAACGTGAACCTGGCCAACTACGTGCACTGGAAGGAAACGTACCAGGGCGAAAAGGGTCCGCTGGAACTGAGTTTTTACGCCCTGCCCGAACACGAAGCCCAGGCCCGGCAGCAGTTCAAGCAGGTGCACCCGATGCTGAAAGCGTTTGAGCACTGGTTCGGGCCGTACCCGTTCTACGAGGACGGCTACAAGCTGGTGGAAGTGCCCTACCTGGGCATGGAGCACCAGAGTTCGGTGACCTACGGCAATGGCTTCCAGAACGGGTACAAGGGCA
>CADCTQ010000423.1 GCA_902805615.1 uncultured Cytophagales bacterium | reverse complement strand
CGGCAGACGAATCCTTTATCGGGGTAGTTCCGTGCCGTCGTCAATGTCTCTTGCTGCCGCGGTCAGTGTCTCACTGACCGCTTTTCGCGCTACTTCAAAAATGTGTCCTAATCGTAGCCTTCCTTCAAGGAGGGGCCGGGGGTGGTTTTGTCGCAAACCTGCCGGTTGGTTAATCGTAATCCATTCATTATCAACAATCATTCAATCATTCAATCATTCAATCATTCAATCATTCAATCATTCAATCATTCAATCATTCAATCATTAAAACTCCAGGCGGAAGCGGCCGCGGATGCCCCACTCGGCTACCTGCGGGTGATCCAGGTAGGTGAACCGCCGGACGAGGTCAATGCGGAACAGCTTGAAAATGTTGGCAATCCCTACGCTGCCCTCCACGTACGGCCCCCGGTCGAGGGAAAAGGTGGTGGGCCGGCCCCCGGCATCGTTGGGAAACGCGAACAGCGACGGGTGCCGGCCCGGGTCGTTCTCCGCCCGGACGCCCCCGTAGAGGGCTTTCACCGACACGGCTTCGCGCCACTTGAGCCGCCGCAACAGCGGAATCTTGTTGAAAAAGAACCCGTTGAAGCTATGGTCCAGGTTGAGGCTCACGTACCGGTCGCTGACGAACTCCAGGAAGTTCATCAGGTTGTAGGAGTTGAGCTGGTAGGCGTACGTCTGGTTGGCCCGGTGGATGGCCAGCAGCGGAAACGGCACCTGGCCAAACTGGTAACCGCCTTCCAGGATGACGTCCGAGAACCCGAACTGCGAGAGGTACACCCGCTTGGCTACGTTGAGGGCCACCTGCTGGTAATCGTATTCCCCGCCCAGCAGCCCTTTCACCCCGGCCGTGAAGCGGGCCGTGAACACGGGCGCCGGCCCGGGAATGGGAATGCGGTACACCTTGCCCTGGTAAAACTTTTCGTTCGGCGCCCAGCGCAGTTCCAGCGACAGTTCGGTGGTGTTCAGGCCGGTCACCCGGTTGTCACTCCGGCCATCCGAAGGGGTGAATTCCCCGGTGCGGTACGTGAGTCCGCCGGCCGGCGCTTGCAGCCACTTGCGGAAACCCAGGCCGTAGGAAAAGTGGTTGCTGAACTCCCGCAGGTAATTGACCGCGTACACGTCGTTGTAGAGCCACTTGTCGTTGTTGCCCCGCTTGAAGGAGAGCAGGAAGTTGTCCTCCTGCACGAATTGCAGGTCCTGGCCCGGTATCTTGGTGTCGCGCTGGAAGCTGGCCCGCACGAAGTGCTGCGGGAAGGCGTAGATGGATTTGTTGTTGAGCGAATACGTGGTGCTCAGGAAGTACTTCCACTTCTGGTCCTTGAAGCCGTAGGCGGCGTAGGTCTCGAAGTAGATCCGTTTGCTCAGGTCGGGCGTGGTGCGGCCCCCCACCCGGAGCCGGAACCCTTCCACCGGGTTGAAGCTGTAGAACGTGTTCACCGGCCCCACCTCCACCGGCCCGAAGGACTTGTAGCCCGCCAGCACCAGGTTGACGATCTCCATCGTGCGCCGGAAGGATTTGATCCGTTGCAGCGTGTCAATGTTGCGGTAAATGTCTTTTTCGTAGGCCGTCAGGCTGTCGTGGCGGCCCCGGACCCAGAAGTCGTCCGGCCGGCTTTCGGCTTCCGCCACGGCTTTGGCCGCGTCGTAAAAGCCGTCGTCCCGGGGCTCGTTGGTCCGGTACTTCTGCCACGAAACGGTTCTTTCGCCCAGGATGCCCCCCCGGTTGCGGGAGAGGCCGAAGTCAATGCGGAGCGTACTCTTGTCGAGGTGAAAGCGGCCGTCGGGGTTGGGTGCAAAGCGCAGTTGGGCTTCCAGGTCCTTGACGAAGTTGAGGTTGATGGCTTGGTTGACCCCCAGCAGGGCCCCCTGCACGGCGTAGTTGCCGTCGAGGGTCACGTAGAGCTTGCCCTCGAAGAGCAGGTCGGTCTTGTTGCGGGGCGTAAACGAGAGTTCGGCCAGGTGCGGCGTCCCCGTCCGGACCGTATCGGTGATGTAGAATTTATAGAAGGTCGGGGCGTTGTTGGCGATGGGGCTCAGGAACTGGTTGCTGACGACCGAAATGTTGTTGTCGTAAATGTCAATGTCCTGGTACATGCGGTTGAAGTAGGCGCTTACGCCCTGGCCGTCAATGAAGTTCTCGTCGAACTGCACCTGCTTCTGGCCCAGCACCCGCGTGCTGGTCTTCTCGGGCTTTCGCCGGTAGTACACCTGCGACAGCTTTTCCTCCAGGTACATGGGCAGCAGGCTGCCGTCGCCGATGCGGGCCGAGTCGTTGCGTTTGAAGAGGAACTGGTAGTTGCGGAACGCGCGCCGGGCCCGGAACCGCTCCGAGAGGTTGCTCAGGGCGAACGACATCTTCTCGTACTTCTCGTACTCCACGTAGTCGTAGCTTTCGGGGCGGTTTTTTTCCTTGTTGTCAATCACCAGGCGGATCAGTTCCACGGCCGGGTTGTCCTTGTTGCGGTAGCGGGTGCGGCCTCTGACCACCACTTCGGCCAGTTCCTGCGCGGCTTCCGCCAGCGCCACGTTCACCACCTGCTCCCGGCCGGGCGTCACCGGGCGGGTCTCGGGGCGGTAGCCGACGTACGAGAAGGCGACGGAACGGTGCGGGGCGGGCACTTGCAGCGCGTACGCGCCGTCGGGGCCGGTGCGGGTGCCCAGCGTCGTGCCGGGCACGGTCACGGTCACGGACGGCAGCGGTTCCCCGCCGGCCGCCCGGGTGACGACGCCGCGCACCAGGGTGGTCTGCGCCCCCGCCGCCCACGGCAGGAGGCTGGTCAGCACCAGGAGCCAGAAGCCGGCGGCCTTGCCCGAATGGTAGTAATTGAGCATTTTCAAGATTCCTTAAAAACAAAGTGTGACTGCACCCAATAGTTGTAAAGACACCCTACCAACCCGGCGACGACTACTTTGGCAACCAGGTAATTGACTGCCAGCCAGTGCGTCGCGGCAAACATCCCCGCCCCGTTCAGCAGCAGGTTCCCGACCCAAACGACCAGGTACCGGGCGGCCTGGGCCCCCGTCCTGCGGGTTTGTGCTTCAAACACCCAGTGGCGGCCCAGGCCAAAATGGACCACCCCGCCGCAAACGGTACCCAGCGCGGCAACGGCCACGTACCACCCTTTCAGCAGTCCCCCGGCCCCAACCGTTACCCCGAAGTCCACCGCAGTGGCAAACAGGGAGGCGAACTGGGCTTTGCTGAACGTGCGCATGGTTTGATTTATCATGAGCAACCGGAAGGGTCGCGTTGCGGGAAAGGATCGCATCGCGGCTCCCCTCCCCGGAGGGGCCGGGGGTGGGTTGACCGATAGGCTACGGGTTATCGAAGGATCATCGCAAAACAACCCGTTGCAAGCGGGAATCTGCGAAAGGTTTGGAACCGGAGTGTTTTTCCGGGCGCTGATCCCTAAAGCATTCCTGCCATGTAGGTCAACCCACCCCCGGCCCCTCCGGGGAGGGGAGCCGCGATGCGACCCTTTCCCGCGTGCCCATCCTGCCCGCTGGCAGGAAAGATGACTATACCCGTACAGGGTCCTTGCCTTACTCCTTACCTCCATACTTTTCCTGATCAGCACAATGGGTCATTACAGAAAGTAGAACTTTACCAGGACCTGCAACAACACGTTGGCGCCGAGCCCGGCCAGTACGTCGTCCATCATGACGCCCAGGCCACCCGGCAGCTTTTCGGCGCGGCGGATGAAAAAGGGCTTGTAGATGTCCAGCAGGCGGAACAGCAGCAGGCCGGCCAGCAGGCGGGGTACGGTCAGGGGGATGAACAACAGGCTGATCCACATGCCGGCCACCTCGTCAATCACCACCCGGTAGTTGTCTTTTCCCCAGTGCCGTTCCACCCGTCCCGCCACTGCCACGCCCACGCCCAGCAAACCGGCCGTCACCCCCAGCGTCAGCGGTACGGGCAGGGTCCCTCCCGGCGGCACGAGCCCGTAGAGGCAAAGGCAGCAGGCCACCGAAGCCGCCGTGCCGCCGCCCCTGAGGTAGCCGATGCCAAAACCGGAGGCGAGGGCCTTTTCCACGACCAGCGGGCGGCGCATGACCTTGTCCACGTCAGGAGAGCGTTTCGACCCCTTCCTGGTAGTAATCCAGGCCCAGGTGCGTGATCAGTTCTTCGCCCATCAGGTGGCGCAGCGTGTTTTCGAGCTTGATGAGCTGCTTGAAAATGTCGTGTTCGGGCCGCAATCCTTCGGCCGTCTGGGGCGACTTGAGGTAGAACGAAAGCCACTCCTGGATGCCGCTCAGGCCGGCCCTTTTGGCCAGGTCCATGAACAGGGCCAGGTCGAGCACGATGGGCGCGGCCAGGATGGAATCACGGCAGAGGAAGTCAATCTTGATCTGCATGGGGTAGCCCAGCCAGCCGAAGATGTCGATGTTGTCCCAGCTCTCCTTGTTGTCGCCGGCCGGCGGGTAGTAGTTGATGCGCACCTTGTGGTAGATGTCGCCGTAGAGTTCGGGGTTGTCTTCGGGCCGGAAGATGTCTTCGAGCACGCCCAGCTTGGAGACCTCCTTGGTGCGGAAGTTGTCGGGGTCGTCGAGCACCAGCCCGTCGCGGTTGCCCAGGATGTTGCTCGAAAACCAGCCCTTTACGCCCAGCGCCCTTGCCTGCAGGCCGGGGGCCAGGATCGTCTTCATCAGCGTCTGGCCGGTCTTGAAGTCCTTGCCGGCCACGGGCGTACCGGTCTCCTGGGCCAGTTCGAGCAGGGCCGGCGTGTCCACCGTCAGGTTGGGGGCGCCGTTGGCGAAGGGCACGCCTTCCCGGAGGGCGGCGTAGGCGTAGAGCATGCTGGGGGAAATGTCGGGATGGTTGTCGCGCAGCCCGGCCTCGAAGGCATACAGGCTGTTATGGACCTCGCCGGCCTGGTGGTAGATTTCCGTCGAGCCGCACCAGACCATCACCAGCCGGTCGCAGCCGTGCTGGGCCTTGAAGGTGCGGATGTCGTCGCGCAGTTGCGCCACGAGGTCTTCCTTGGTGATGTAGCTTTTCACGTGGGTGCCGTCCAGGTTCTTGACGAAGCGCCGGTCGAAGGCGGCCGGCATGGGGCGGATGGCTTCGAGTTCGGGCCGCACGGCCTCCAGCAGCGCCGGTTCCAATACGCGGGCCTTGCGGGCGGCCTGGTACACGTTGTCCTCGTACACGTCCCAGCCGCCGAACACCAGGTCTTCGAGGCCGGCCAGGGGCACGAAGTCGCGGATCTTGGGGTTGCGGTTTTCGGTGCGTTTGCCCAGGCGGATGTTGCCCATCTGGGTGAGGGAACCCACGGGTTGGGCCAGCCCTTTGCGCACGGCCTCTACGCCGGCAATGAACGTGGTGGCCACGGCCCCCAGCCCGGGGATGAGCACCCCCAGCCGGCCCCCGGCGGGTTGAATGTATTGACCTGTTTCTTTCATGTTGCTATGGTTGTTTTGTTGTAAATGCATCTGTCTCATATCTCATATCTCACATCTCACATCTCATCTCTCCCCTCACAGCCATTTGTTGGCCTTGTACCAGTTTAGCGTTTCGGCCAGGCCCGTTTCCAGGTTGTAGCGCGGGGCGAAGCCCAGGTCCTGCTGGGGCTCCCGGATGCTGCAAATCCAGTTGGCCGCACTCAGTTCCGTTAGTTTTTCCCGGTTGAGGGCCGGCGTTTTGTCACTGAACCGGTAGGCTTCCTCCAGCAGGCGGGCCAGGGCCCGGACGGCGGCCACGGGCAGGTGCAACCGCAGGGTCTTTTTGTGCAACAGCTTTTTGGTGACTTCCGCAAAGGCGTACTTGTCGTAGCTGTTGCCGTCCGACAGGTTGTAACTCAGCTGGTTGCGGCCGGGAATGTGCAGGGCGCGCAGGGTGATTTCGGCCAGGTCCTTCACGTAGATGAAACTGAGCTTCTGGGCCTGCCGGCCGATGTAGGGCTCCAGGCCCCGGGCCACCGTGCGGATGAGCAGGTACAGGTCGCGTTCCAGCGGACCGTACACGGCCGTGGGCCGCAGGGTGACCAGGGGCAGGCCGGGCAGGTTGCGCAGGTACTCTTCCGCCAGCAGTTTGCTTTTGCCGTAGGCCGTCACCGGGTGGGGCTGGTGAAGCGGCGAAATGGGCCGGGTTGCCTCCTCCGGCACCGGGCCCAGCGCGGCCAGGCTGCTCATGAACACGAACCGTTTGAGCGGAATGTCCGCCCGTACGGCCGCCTCGCCCAGGTTCCGCGTGAACGTAGCGTTGACGGCATTGTACCCTTCCTGGGTTTTGGCCTTGGTCAGCCCGGCGGCGTGAATGATGTAGTGGTACTGCCCGGCTTCCAGGATCTTCTCCAGGGTGGGCCCCGACAGGTAAGGCAGCGTCGTGAAGTGGACCCGCAGGGACCGCAGGTGCGCCGTCGGGCTGCTGGGCCGGATGGCGGCAAACACTTCCAGGTTCTGCCGCAGCGCCTCCTCCACCAGGTGATACCCAATGAAACCGGAAGCTCCCGTGATGAGTACTTTTTCCTTCATGAGTTTGTCGTTTACAAGGCTTTTTCCAGGATGCGGTACTTTTTGTAGGGCACGCCGTTGATCGCTTCCACGGCCCGGTTCATCAGGTGATTGTCTTCGAGCATCCAGGAGCATTCGGCCGATTGCATGTTGGCCGCCTCCCAGTTGCGGGTGATGTGGCCGTAGAGGCAGGCTTCGATGCCCAGCTTGCGGTACCCTTCCAGCACCCCCAGCGCCAGGATGCGGATGCGGTCAATCTTTTTGCGGCCCAGCAGCAGCTTGATCAGGCCGGTGGGCAGCAGGCGGCCCCGCTTTACCTTGATGAGCACCTGGTTGATGTCGGGGATGCCCAGCGCAAAGCCGACCACCTTGCCGTGCTGCTCGGCGATGAGGCAGTAGTCCGGGTCGAGGATCAGCTTGAGGTCCTTGGCCAGGTAATCGAACTCCTCGGGCGTCATGGCCACGAAGCCCAGGTTTTTGTCCCAGGCCGTGTTGTACACTTCGCGCAGCTTTTCCACTTCCCCCCTGAAGTTTTTCAGGTCCACCTTCCGGATGGTGATGTAGCTGCGGCGCAGGCGGGTTTCGAGCACGTCGAGCATCCGCCGGGCCTTGTCGCTGTAGGTCTGCCGCGTGATCTGGTAGGCCACCAGGTCAATCTTTTTGGCCAGGCCGGCCCCTTCGAGCAGGTCCCGGTAGTACGGGGCGTTGTAGGGCATCATCACCACCGGCGGACTGTCGTAGCCGCTGATGAGCAGCCCGCAGGTTTCGTTGGTGGAGAAGTTGACGGGACCGATCAGCGTGGTGGCGCCCTGCGCCTTTACCCACCCGGCGGCGGCCTCCACCAGCCGCGTGGCCGTGTCGGGTTCGTTGATGCAATCGAAAAAGCCGAAAAAGCCGTCCGTCGTCCCGTGAAAGGCATTGTGGTTGCGGTTGAGGATGGCGGCAATGCGGCCCGTCACGCGGTTTTGCCCGTCGTAGGCCAGAAACAACTGGACCCGGGAATGCCGGTGAAAGGGGTGCTTGTCCGGCGAGAGCAGGTCCCGCTGGGCGATGTAGAGTTCGGGCACGTAGTGGGGGTCCTGGCGGTAGAGGTCGTGCGGAAAGTCAATGAACTTCCCCAGGCACTTGCCCCCCGAGATGGGTACGACGCGGGTCATATGGCTTCCTTTACGCTGTGTTGGGCGCGGTTTTCCCGGAACGACGCGATTTCCACCGCCCGGAAGGCCCGGGCCATCTTTTCCACGGCCTCCTCGATCTGCCCGAAGGTGTGCGTGGCCATGAGTGAGAAGCGCAGCAGCGAGGCGTCGGCCGGCACGGCCGGGGAGACGACCGGGTTGACGAACACGCCGTACTCCTGGAGGAGCCGGGTGACGCGGAAGGTCTTGAGGTTGTCGCGGATGTAGACCGGCAGGATGGGGCTCTGGGTGTTGCCCAGGTCGAAGCCTTCTTCCACCAGCAGCTTTTTGGCGTAGCGGGTGTTGTTCCACAGGGCATCCATCAGTTCAGGCTCCGACTCGATCACCTCCAGGGCGGCAATCACGCTGGCTACCGAGGCCGGCGACATGCTGGCGCTGAAGAGCAGCGAACGGGCCCGGTGCTTGATGAAGTCAATGGTGGCCTCGTCGCCGGCGATGAAGCCGCCCAGCGAAGCCAGCGATTTGCTGAAGGTGCCCATGAGCAGGTCCACGCCGTCGGTGAGGCCGAAGTGGGAGGCGACCCCGGCCCCGTTGGCACCGATCACGCCCAGGCTGTGGGCTTCGTCCACGAACACGTTGGCGCCGTAGGCATCGGCCAGGGCCACGATCCGGGGCAGGTTGGCAATGTCGCCCTCCATGCTGAAAATGCCGTCCACGGCAATGAGCTTGGCGGCTTCTTCGGGCAGGCGGCTCAGCTTGTGCTGGAGGTCGGCCATGTCGTTGTGGGCGTACTTGATCACGCGCGAGAACGAGAGCCGGCTGCCGTCGAGGATGGAGGCGTGGTCGTACTCGTCGAGGATCAGGTAGTCGTTGCGCCCGGTGAGGCAGGAGAGCACGCCCAGGTTCACCTGGAAGCCGGTGCTGAAGATGAGGGCCGATTCCTTGCCCACGTAGCGGGCCAGCTTGTGTTCCAGTTCCAGGTGGATGTCGAGCGTGCCGTTGAGGAAGCGGGAGCCGGCGCAGCCCGTACCGTACTTGTCAATGGCCCGCTTGGCGGCTTCCTTGATGTGGGGGTGATTGGTGAGCCCCAGGTAGGAGTTGGAGCCGAACATGAGCACTTCTTTGCCGCCGATGCGTACCTGGGTGTCCTGGCCCGATTCGATGGGCCGGAAGTAAGGGTACAGCCCGTTGCGTTTGACTTCGTTGGCCTCCGTAAAGGCGGCAACCCGTTCCTGTAGTTTTTTGCGCGTAAACACGGTAGTAGTAGTTATGATCCGGTGAGAAGAGTTAGCCAGGGGCTCCAAACAATCCGTCCTGTTTGACCCACCTGTTCCAATTGCAGTGCCAGCCTTCCCGGCCGGCGGCGCAACGCGGAGCTTAACCTATCAAACCACTGTATTACAACCACTTGCAAAAAACGCGGCTTTGCCAGCCTCCCGGCCGGTCATTCACTATCTCCGAAAAAAGGCAATAAAATTTGGAGTTCTCCAAAATGGCCCACTTTTACGTGGAGGCAAGCCGCAGTGGGGGACCGGTTGGAGGAGGACCCGGATGGGGGACCGGCGCAGTGCCTTGACGCTTTTGACCGGAGAACTATTTTATGAATTCCGCAACCTGGCATTACGGCTAGCTTGAAAAGGGGTATCTTACCGGTTCAGCCCCCACCCAGAGACAATGGCTAGCCCCTGCTGCTTCCGGCCCGACTGATTTAATTCAAACGTCATGCATCCCCAAAACCACGCCCCTATCCGGCACCAGATCAGTCTGCAAAAGCCCGCCCTGCCCGAGCTGCAAGACACCCAGTGGGTGTTTTACCTGCTTGAGAATGAGGACACCGAACTCAAGGTGTACCGTTTTCCCGAGTACGGGGACCGCAAGCGGCTCATCAACCAGGCCGAAGCCGACAAGTACCTGCACTACCTGGATGTAAGCACCCACTTTCCCGAGGAATACCAGCAATTCAAGGATGGTACCAGCCAGACCCTGTACATCCGCATTGACCGGGGCGACGAAGCCGTGCTGCGGGCCGCCACCCGGTAGCAGCCCCCGTTCCCCCGGCCAAAAGGACGTCCCGACGGGCCGGCAGCCGTCGGCAGCGGTGCTGCCCGGCTTGCCTTGGTTTTTGCAGGTCGGGGTACAACTGCTTTTTGCAAGGGTGAAGCCCGCTGAAATGCTTTCCGGGCCGTCGGTGAGGTATATGATTATCGTTGCTGAGGCGAAACAGAACGGGCTGGCGGGGTGTAGCGTGCTGGCGCGAAGGAAGACGGGCTGGCGCGAAGCTGTGCTTCGTGCCGACTATGCTTTCCGCCGCTGGCGGAACGAAGATTAGTTCGTTGAGGCATTCGTATGGTGATTGTTACCCCTGCGGTTTTCCATCCATTGCCGCTTTCATCTGTCAGTGAGATAACTTCACGCGCAGTATTCTTTGACGTTGGTTCCGCCGGAGGCGGAAGCAATAGTCAGCACGAATCCAGCGCTTCGCGCCAGCCCGTTACACTTCTTTTCGTGCAAAACTTAGTTTTACCCTCCTCTGGCCCTTTATGAATAATCTCCTTTAACCACTGCGCCCTGCCAAAAGGCCGCAGTAGGAGCAGTGATGCCAACCACGGGAGCGGTAGCGATGGAATCGTTGCAAAAGGCAAAACTAAGTTTTGCACGAAAAAAGGAGTAATCAGCGACTACGTATGTGCTTCGCGCCCTGCCTAGTGGCTACGCACTGCGTATCCAGGCAGTGAGCAGCCAGGCAGCGAGCAGGCCCCCTTACGCGTCAGTATCGTTGTATCGGCACCGGTGGTATCGCGGCGCGTGGGCCCGGCCCAATGGCAAGGGGCGGGTTGCTTGGCGGGGG
>CADCTQ010000422.1 GCA_902805615.1 uncultured Cytophagales bacterium | reverse complement strand
ATGTGGGCGGGGATGCGGTTGGGAGTGGTGATAAGTGCTGCGTAGCTGATGCCAGGTCGAAAGCTCCGGAGGAGCGTGCTGTTCCTAGAAAGGATCACCCAATTAGACGCAAGCTCCGGAGGAGCGTCCTGTTGAAATATTGTCAGCGAACAGGTCGCTCCTACGGAGTTTTTGCGTGAGGGAAATGTTGCGTGCCAGGAACAGGGCGTCCCTCCGGGACTTTGTCCAACTACTCAAAGCGTTTGTCGGGGTCCTTTGCAGATACTGTATTCCACCGGGGCTTTATCCAACTACAATGTATACCGGCAATTGCTGTTGTGCTGCCCACCCTACTCGTAACGCAGCGAATCGGCGGGGTTGGCGCGGGCTACGCGCAAGGTGTGTCCGCCCACGGTGAGCAGCGTAACCAGCAGCACCAGCCCGCCGGGCAAGAGGAAAATGTCCCACCCGACCGTGGTCCGGAAGGCGTAACCGGCCAGCCACGCGTGCACGCCCCAGTACGCGAACGGCCAGGCCACCAGCGTACCCAATGCCACCAGCTTCACAAAGTCCCGGGTCAGCAGCAGCGTGAGCCCGGGCAGGGAGGCGCCCAGCACTTTCCGGATGCCCACTTCCTTGGTGCGCTGCCCGGTGGTGACGGCGGCCAGCCCGTACAACCCCAGGCAGGCAATGAAGACGGCCAGCCCGGCAAACCCGCCGAAGATGCCGCCGAGCTGCCGGTCGGGCTGGTACTGGCGGTTGAAGAAAGCATCCAGGAAGAAGTACCCGAACGGGGCGTCGGGGTACACTTCCTTCCATTCGGCCCGCGCCGCGGCCACCAGGTCGGCCAGGGCCGCCGGTGACCCCGGACCGGCATCGAACCGGATCGAGAAGTAATCCCGGGCCCATGTCTTGTTATGGAATTCGCGTTGCAGGTACACCGTCGGGATGTAGGCGCTTTTGGGCGACAACTGGTTGTGGTTGTTGACCACGCCGACCACCGGGCTCCGGAAGCCGTCGTCTTTGAACAAACCATTGTGCCAGACCACCACCGACGCTGCCGCCTCGGCCGGGCTGCGGAAGCCCACCAGCGCGGCGGCGGCTTCGTTGAGGATCACGGCGTCGCGGTCGGTGCCGAACGTGGGGTCGTAGTTGCGGCCGGCCAGCAACCGGATGCCGTAGGTCTCGAAAAAGTTGTGGTCCACCAGCACGATGCGCACGTTCCGGCTCTGCCCGGGCGCCTCGCCGGCCCGGGTAAAATTCACGGATTCGCCGCTCAGCTCCTCGCCCGGCACGAACGACGAGCCGGTCACCTGGCGCACCCGGGGGTGCTGCATGAGGCGCTGTTTGAACACGGCAAAGGCGGGGGCAAACGTCCAATCCTTCTCGGCCACGTTGGGGCCCTCCACCACCAGCACCCCGTTGGTGTGGATGCCCAGGTCGCGATGCTCCATGAACCGGAGTTGCTGGTAGGCCGCAAACGTGGCAGCCAGCAAAATCACCGAAAAGGCGAACTGGAAGGCCACCAGGGCCTGCCGTACGTGTACGCCGCGTCCGGGCCCGCCCGTGCGGCCCTTGAGGGCGCTGATGGGCTTGAACGACGAAAGCACGAACGCCGGGTAGAGCCCCGCCAGGAATGATCCGGCCAGCAGGCCAGTCCCCACGAGGGCGGCCGCCAGGGCCATGCCCGCGCCGTCGAGCCGGGCCGCGGCGAAGTCGTTGCCGGTCAGGCGTTCGACCAGCGGGAGGCCCGCCTCCACCAGCCCGAGGGCCAGCACGATGGCCGCCCCGTTGAGGAGCAGCGACTCCAGCATGAACTGCCCGATGAGCTGGCCGCGCAACGAACCCAGCACTTTGCGGATGCCGATTTCCCGGGCCCGGTCCAGGGAACGCGCCGTGGCGAGGTTGATGGCGTTGATGTGGGCGATCAGCAGGATGAACAGCGCAATGAGCACCAGGAACTGCACCGACTGGTAATCGCCGTTGGGCCCCGGTTCGTAGGTGAGCCTGGAATGCAGGTGAATGTCGTACAGGGGCTGGAGGACGAACTTAGGGCGCCGCCCGTCCCTGGGCATCTGGTCGCCGAACTGCCGGAGGAGCAACCCGCTGGCCTCCCGGCCCAGGACCGCCGGGTCGGCGCGGGGGTGCAGCAATACGTAGTTGTAGGTGTAATCCCAGAACCAGTAGCTGCTGCCCGCGCTCAAGCCTTCCGGGAGAGAATTGAAGGAAAGCAGCAGGTCGAAGTGCAGGTGGGAGTTGGCCGGCAGGTCCTTCACCACGCCCGTCACCTGGTACGCCTGCTGCTGCAACTGGCTGGTCTTGAATGCGAGGGTCTTGCCCACCGGGTCTTCGCCGCGGAAGTACCGCCGGGCCGCCGATTCGGTGAGCACCACCGAGTAGGGCTGTTTGAGGGCCGTCGCCGGGCGGCCCCTGGTCCATTCGAGGGTAAGCATGTCGAGCAGGCCCTGGTCGGCAAAGAAGGCTCGCTTTTCGGTAAATGCCGACGCCTTGTACCGCATGACGATCTTGCTCACGAAGGCATTGACCGGGGCCAGCCGGCCGTAGGCCAGTACGTCGGGAAACGCCGCCTGCATGCCCGGCCCCGTCCAGGGCACCGTCAGCGCCTTGGCCTCGGCCCGCGTGTTGCCCTCGTACCACTCGGTGGTCACCCGGTAGATGTCACGGCCCTTCCGGTGGAACCGGTCGTAGCTCAACTGGTACACCACGTGCCGGGCAATGAGCAGCGACGCGGCAATCCCGATGGTGAGCCCCAACAGGTTGATGCCGGAAGCGGTCTTGTTTCTTTGCAGGCTTCTCCAGGCCGTGATGAGGTAATGGCGGATCATAGAAAGAGGGAGCGGGAAGTGAGGAGTGAGAATAAACTTAACCGCAAGGATCGCAATGGAGACGCAAAGACCGCCAGGAGAACGCGTATCACTTTGCGCCCCTTGGGTCTCCATTGCGTTGCATGGGCACGCCTCCTCCGGTCTCCCTTCCTGCGGTCTCCTTTATGTTTATTTCAGGTTTTTGATGATGTCGGCGCCCACCCAGAAGATGTCGCCGGAGCGGGAGAAGAACAGGTACTTGCCGTCGGCGGAGACGAAGGGGCAGAACTCGTATGCTTTGGTGTTGATGGCGGGGCCCATGTTCCTGGCCGGCAGCCACCCGCCCTTGTCGTCCTTGAAACTGATGTACAGGTCGCCCTCCCCCTGCCCGCCGGGCCGTTCGCCGCAGAAGATGACGTACTGCTCGTCGGGGGACACGAACACGTCGGCCTCGTAGTGCTCCGAATTGACGGCGCTGCCCAGCTTCCGGCGGTTGCCGAAGGCATCCCCGGCGGCGCTGACGGTGTAGACGTCGTAGTTCTTGTCGTGGGCGGGGTCGGTGCCGCGGTTGGACGAGAAGTACATCTTGCCGCCCTTGGTAAACGACATGTAGTACTCGTTCTTGTCGGAGTTGATCTCCGGCCCGGCGTTGATGGGCGCCGACCAGCCGTTCTTTTCCCGCTTTACGTACCAGATGTCAAAATCCTTCTTGGGGCCTTTGCCGTCAACCGCCCGGTCGGAGATGAAAAACAGCTTTTGCCCGTCGGGCGACAAAAACGGGTCGTTGTGCTCGTACTGCGGGTCGTGTACTACTTTTACCGGCTGGGTCCACCCGTTCTTTTCGAGCCGCACGCAGCGGATGTGGGGCTTGTTGTTTTCGATCACGGCCCAGAAGAACTCTTTGCCATCCTTCGAAAACGAATTGCTGTATTCGTAGACGTCCTTGTTGGAAACGATGCCCGGCGCGAACACTTTGGGGGTCAGGCCGGGCGGCTCCTGGTTGAGGTATCGCGGGCCGGCCAGTTTTACGGGTTTCTTCTCGGCGGTTTGCGCGGGGGCAACGGCCGGCAGGACGCACAGCAGGGCGCAGAGTAGGGTTGCGGGTTTCATGGCGGTGAGGTTAAGTTTCACTAAACAGCCCGGCGACAAAAGGGGTGCCAGCGGCACAAAAGCCGCTTCATTCCATCCCAAGGGCGGTACGGCCCGGCTGGAGTGTCCGGAAACGGATGGGCTGGACACTTGACTGTCCGCTTCCCGCCGGAGCAATGAGGGCGCACGAAAAGGTCATGGTGAACCCGGTGAAGCATGACAGCAACAGTGCAAGCAGTTACATGTACTGACAAAAAAGGTTGTAATGGGAAAAGGGTTTACCATGGAGACACGGAGGGCACAAAGTTTCACGGAGAAAACAAACTTAACCGCAAGGATCGCAAAAGAGACGCAAAGGGCGCAAAGAGGGATACGCGTACTCCTTGCGGTCTTTGCGTCTCCATTGCGCCCTTTGCGGTTCAGTTCCTCCGGTCTCCCGTCTCCCTTTTCCTGTACAACCTTGATTGTCAATACAGTTGCACGCTACAGGCCCGTTGTAAAAGCCGCCCTTACTTCACGGCTGCCAGCCAGGCGTGGGCCATCAGTTGGGAACCGGCCAGGGAAGGGTGCACGCCGTCGTAGGTCCAGTACACGCCGGGGGCCGCCTGCCCGGCCTTGTCAAATACCGTTTGGTAGGGAATGAAGGCGGCGCCGTGCGCAGCGGCCAGTTCTTTCGCGGCGCGGCGGTACGCATCGAAGGTGGGGTACCACTTGTCGTCCACGGCCTTGATGCCCTTGACGGCAAAGGGTTCCCCGATCACCAGCTTGATTCCCGGCAGCGCCTTTTTCGTCGCGCCGAGCAGCGCATCCAGGTCTTTGCGGTAGACGTCCACGGTGCCCGTGTAGTTGTTGGTGAGCGTGTGCCAGAAGTCATTGACGCCGATCATCACGCTGAGCACGTTGGGCTTGAGGGCCAGGCAGTCGGCTTCCCAGCGTTCGGCCAGTTGGTACACCTTGTTGCCGCTGATGCCCTTGTTGTACACCTTGAGGTTCTTGTCCGCGTGCTTGTAGAGCAGTTCGGAGCCGGCCATGAAAGCGTAGCCGCCCCCCAGGGCACTGCTGCTGTTGGGGTTGGCTTCGTCGTGTTTGCGGCCGGCATCGGTGATGGAGTCGCCCTGGAACAGGATCACGTCGTCTTTCGCCAGCGTGATCTTGCCGGCTTTGGTTTCGGCGTAGGCGGCCGACACGATGCCGGGAAGGGCCAGCGACGCGGCGGCGCCCAGGGAGGCTTTCCGGATGAACCGGCGGCGGAAGGGGTTGAAAAGGTTTTTCATGAAAAGAGTAAGCGTTGGAAAAAACAATAGCCCAATGTATGCACACCGGGCTATTATTCCAATGGGAAACAGCAACTACGTTTGCCTTACCGCTGCGACACCAGGCCGGACGCGGCAGGAATGTTGTTCATCGTGTACCAGGCTTCCGTCACCCAGGGCGTCTTGCCGTCGGCGCTGCGGACGGTCTGCCGGTTGAGGCGGATGTACACCACGTGCCGGGGCTTCATGCCGTCGAGTTGCAGGAATACTTTTTTGCGGTCGGCCGACACCTGCACACCCCGGATGTTGAGGGCTTTGTCGTCCAGTTTGGGGCCGCCGTACGCGGGGGAGGGCTTGTACCACCACTGCCGCACGTTGTAGTCGCTCGCCTTGGCGCCGGTGCCTTCCCGGAGGGGCAGCGTAAACTCGATCTCCACGCCGTCGGCCCGGGCCCGTACGGCCAGCATCTCGAAGGCGGGTTTGTTGTTGTAGGTGAGGCGCTGGAGGCCGTAGTGCAGCTTGCCGCTGTGGCTCCAGTTGCCCGTGGAGCCCACGCCGCCGGCGTACAGCGCCCCGTCGGGACCCCACGCCAGGCGGTTGATGCCGGCTTCGAGGCCCTGCGTGAAGTGGAACACGGCGCCCTGGTACTGGCCGTTCACCTTTTCGGCAAACACCCGCTTGATGCCGCCGTTGGTTACCTCCCCGTGGATCATCTGGTTTTTGTAGGGGCCCACGTTGAGCACGGCCGGCTGGCTGGGCGAGTTGCCCACTTCATCCTGCGGCAGCCACACCACCGGCAGGGTTTCGGTCAGGTTGGCCGTACCCACCGAGTCCACCGAACGCGAACCGTACCACGCGCCGGGTTGCAAATGTAAAATCTTGCTCGAAGGCAGCCAGTCGCCCTGGTTGTCGGCAATGAAGATGGCGCTGTCCACGCCGTAGCCGATGCCGTTGGGCGTGCGCAGGCCGGTGGCAATGAATTCGAAGGTGCCGTCCTTTTTGGAGATCTTCACCACCTTGCCCCGGTCGGGGATCTGCGGCCGGGTGCTGGCGCCGCCCGGGTTGATGGCCGTGGCCAGCGTGCCGTAGAAATAGCCATCCTCGTAGAGGAGGCCGAAGGCAAACTCGTGGAAGTTGGACGACACCCGCCAGCCGTTGCACACGGTCTGGTACTCGTCAATCACGTCGTCCTTGTCGTGGTCCACCAGGCGGGTGAGTTCCTGCTTTTGCAGCACGTAAATCTCGCCGTCCACCACTTTGAGGCCCAGCGGTTCGGCCAGGCCGTAGGCGATCTTTTTCACCTTGATGCCTTCGGGGTTTTTGCCGTTCACGCCGTCGAGCACGTACACCGAGCCGAGCGAATCCCAGGTGCTCACCACCATGCGGCCGTCGGGCAGGAAGTCCATGCCGCCCACCTTGGGTTTGAAGTCCCTGGGCCGGGCCTGGGCCAGGTCGAAGCTCGGGTGCACGGCCTGGAGCGGCGCGGCGTCGCCGGGCACAAGGTCCTTGTCCTTGAGGGCCACCACCGGCGCCTGCTGCGTCTTGCGGATGTCGGTCCCTTTGTGCGTAAACACGGCGGGCGGGATCACGGTAAAATCTTTGGTGCCGTAGGGCCGCCATTGCAGCGAGAGGCCCTTGCCGCCCGTGCCCTGGTAGTATTCGACCCGGAAAGGGTGCTTGCCGGCCTTGAGGATGATTTCGGCGTCTTTGGCCTCCAGGGCGTGGAAGCCGCCGTTGCTCACCAGCAGCTTGTTGTCGAGGAAGAGCCGGGCCCCGTCGTCGGCCACCACGCGGAACACCACGTTGGTGGTCTTGTCCACGTTGATGAAGCCCGTGGCGTGGAGGGCGAAGTTATCCATGTCGTCAACCAGCGCATTCTCGTTGGCGTGCAGGGCGTTGAACGTGCCCGAGGCCACCGGCAGCATTTCGCCGTTGATCTCGGGGAACTGCGGCACGGCGTCGGCAAACTTGTACACGTTGACGGCAATGCCCGGCTTTTCGGCATCCGGGACGGTGGCGGCCGGGTCGGCAGGCTGGAATTGCACGGCAAAGGCCGGCTTGGGCATCAGCGGGTGTTCCTTGGCGGCGCCGGGCTTTTCGCCGTCCAGCGACAGGATGTAAGAAACCATCGTGGTGGCGTCGGCCTTGGGCAGGTCGGGGTGGGGCGTCATGGCTACGTCGCCCCAGTTGCCGGCGCCGCCCTTGATGACTTTGGCCACCAGTTCTTCGGTGCGTTGCGGGGTGTTGTCGTACTTTTTGGCAATGGCTACGTAGGCCGGGCCCACGGTGCGCACATCCTTGTTGTGGCAGGTGTTGCAGTCACTCTTGGCAAACAGGGCCTGCACGGCGGCTTCGCCGGCCAGTTGTTCCTTGGCGGCCACGGCCCTGGCGGGCTGGGGCGTAAACTCGGTGGAGAATTCGGTTTTGCCGTTGGGCTTGAGCGTCAGCGTGCCGGCCAGGTTGAGGTACTTCTTGCCTTCCAGGTCGTCAATGCCCTTGCGCAGCGCGGCAAAGGTGCCGTCGGTGCGGTAGTCTTCTTCCGACAGCAGCGAGGCCGGGTGCATCCGCAGGGCCACCTGGGCGCCGGAGGGCACGTTTTCGGTGGTAAACACCCGCTGGAAGCCCACCTTGCCGTCTTTGCCGGCGAAGTATTCGGGCGTTTCGGTGATGGTGATCTTCTGGCCGTTGTGGAGCAGTTCGTAGCGGAGCGTCACCCGGTTGTCGCGGATGGTGTGGCCGCGGTAGTTCACTTCGGGGGTGGTTTCGGTGCCGTTGGCGACGATGCGCCAGGCGGCGCTGTCGGGCTCCATCATGAAGGGCACGCCCTGGCTGGTGGGCTGCGGTCCGTGGGCGGTGGTATACACCGGCCCGTCGAAGTTGACGTCGCCGCTCCAGGCTTTGTAGAGGGTGCCGGTTTTGGTGTTATAGGCCACCCACAGCGTGTCGTGCAGGGCGATGCTCAGCATCCGGGGCTTCTGGTCGAGCACCGAACGGAGCACCCACGCTTCGTAGGGCCTTTTGACGGATTTGGCGGAATTGCCGCCGTTGCAGGCGGCCAGCAGGGCCAGCGCACCCCACAAGGCGGCAAAGTAGAAGGCATTGAGTCGCTTCATTGGGAAAAGAGTCGGGGAGAAAGGATGGGGGAATGTAAGGTATTAACGCAAAAATACGCATTTAAGGTCACTGATTACCGGGATTTCTCCCCCGCCCTACCCGGCGGCGCCTTTGTTCGCAACCGCCCACGGCCGTCCGGAAACGAACAAAAGACGTCCCCGAAAACACACTGCCCGGCTTAAAAGTGCCCATTATGAGGCTGGCATGCTTGTTGGCTACAAAAGGAGACCGCAGACCGGACCTAAAGGAGACCGGAGGATCGGGAACGGCGCTTGGACGGGGACAGACTCAATAAAGAGAGAATGTGAATTGCGTTGTTAGTTCTCCTGCGCCTTAGCCTCGTTCCCGCGTACGTTCCGGTACGCCTCCTCCGGTCTCCCTTCCTCCGGTCTGCGGTCTCCTCCAAACAGCGTACTTTATGTTCAAGAACTACCTGACCGTTGCCCTGCGGAACCTGACGCGCCACAAGGGCTACACCGCCATCAACGTGCTGGGGCTCACGGTGGGCCTGGCCTGCTTCCTGCTCATTGCCCTGTACGTGAAGGACGAGCTGAGCTACGACCGCCACCACGCCCACGCCGACCGCATCTACCGCGTCACCCGCGACTGGGTGGAAAAGAGCGGCACGGTGAGCCTGCACCTGGGCCACGTGGCCCCGCCGTTCGGGCCGCTGCTGAAAAACGACTTTAGCGAGATCGAACAAGTGGTGCGCCTCCGCGGGACGGACTTCACGCTGCGCCACGGCGACAAGGTGTTCAACGAGGGGGACGGGGATGCTTTCTATGCCGAGGAAAACCTTTTCAAGGTCTTTAGCTTCAACCTGGTGCAGGGCAACCCCGACAAGGCCCTGGCCGACCCTTTCACCATCATGCTGTCGCAGCCGATGGCCGATAAGTACTTCAAGGGCCAGAACCCCGTGGGCCAGGTGCTGCGCGTGAACGACCGCTACGACCTTACGGTGAGTGGCGTGTTTGAACCCCAGCCGGCCCAGTCGCACTTCCACCCGCACTTTTTGGTTTCGTTCAAAACGCTGGAAGACGACCGCATCTACGGCCGCGAGGGGCTGCGCACCAACTTTGGCAACAACTCCTTTGCCACGTACCTGCTGCTGCCCAAGCATTACGACGCCAGCCGGCTGAGTACCCGCTTTCCCGCGTTCATCGACAAGAACGTGACCAACGACGGCGACAAGCCGTCCAAGTGGACCCGCCTGTACCTGCAGAAGCTCACCGACATTCACCTGCGGTCGCACCTCGATTCGGAGATCGAGGCCAATGGCGACATCAACTACGTGTACATCTTTTCGGCCATCGGGGTGCTCGTGCTGCTCATTGCGTGCATCAACTACATGAACCTGGCTACGGCCCGGTCGGCGGGGCGGGCCCGGGAAGTGGGACTGCGCAAGGTGATCGGCGCCCGGCGCGGCCAGCTCGTGGGCCAGTTCCTGAGCGAATCGGCGGTACTCACCGGGGTAGCCCTCTTGCTGGCGCTGGTGCTGGCCGTGGGCATGCTGCCTTACCTCAACAACTTTGCGGGCAAAAGCCTCACCTTCCGCAGCCTGCTCGACGGCCCGGTGGTTGCCATCGTGGTAGCGCTGGCCGTGGTGACGGGCCTGGTGGCGGGCAGCTACCCGGCCTTTTTCCTGGCCTCATTCCAGCCCGTAAAGGTGCTCAAGGGCAAGCTGAGCGGCGCTTCAAGCAACGCCGGCCTCCGGCAGTCGCTGGTGGTGGTGCAGTTTGCCATTTCGATCTTCCTCGTCATCTGCACCACGGTGGTATACCGGCAGTTGCACTACATGGAAGGCAAAAGCCTGGGCTACCGCAAAGACCAGGTGCTGGTGCTGCCCGCCTACAGTGGCGACTCTACCGTCAACTACCAGGCTTTCACCAACGAACTCAAGGCGGGTGCCGCCGTCAAGAACGCGGGCCGTTCGTCGCGCATCCCGTCGGGGCGGCTGCTCGACACCAACGGGGCCCGGGTGATGAAGGGCGATTCGCTGGCCTTCACCGACATCCCGGTCAAGTTCCTCAACGTGGACCACGATTTCATTCCCACTTACGAAATGAAACTGGTGGCGGGCCGCAACTTTTCGCGGCAGTTTGCCACCGACGACACCACGGCCTTTATCCTCAACGAAACCGCCGTGAAGCAGATTGGCTGGAAAAACGCCGACATGGCCAT
>CADCTQ010000421.1 GCA_902805615.1 uncultured Cytophagales bacterium | reverse complement strand
CTTTACCAGAAATTTTGCTTATTACCTCGAAATAGCCTTTCAAGGCACTGTAGATTGCAGAAGTCATGCTGTCTGCTGCCTGCTCATTCCTGCAATCACACTCCGCCTCTCGCAATTGTTGTTTGTCCAATTGCTCAAGCTGACATACCTCGTTGCACGCCTTAACGAAGGTGTAACCTAATTCCTCAAACTGATTGAGGCTCCTTGTTGAATTAGTAGCGTAATCATTTACCTTTTTCAGATTAACACAACTTGCCAGTAGTAACACCGGGACTAGAAATGCCGCTTTGAAAATCATTTTTTTATTCATAAGTATTGTTTTAGTTTTTATAATGATCATTGTTTGTTGATTCATGAAGTCGGACAAATACAAGACCCTGATCGTTGAGAGCCTGAGATTTCTGGTGCTTTGTATGTTCAGCAAGCGCTGTACAGCTACACATTTTACTGCTGTCTGTCTTCTGATGCCTCTTCCTGACTTTTCTCACGTGGCTTTACGGTGGAACGGATTACCATAAACTTGTTAAGAAGATCAAACCAGAAAGGTGCGCCTAGTGTGATGGCGAAGGCCGTAATCAGCCAACCTATTATTTTTAATAATATGTTTTCTTCTTTTTCGCCCGCTCCTACGAAAGGCGAACCGTTCTTCCAGCCCATGGGCAACCCCAGCGCTCTATAGGATTCGAGTGTCTTTTGTACCTCATCCGCATTGGGCATCTGCGCCTGGCCTTCTTTCTGAACAATACTTGCTACGATGGCATCACGTAAGGGCCGCTCATTTACAAGGCTGCTGAAAATGGTAATGGTATCAGCATTGATGGACAATGCAATACCAAACCCAAGCAGGAGTGAAATGTATTGAACCCTTCTTTTATACCAGCCGGATACTCGGTCCATAGCACTATTATACCAGGCTTCAATATTCTCCCTTGCTTTGTCTACGTCATTGCCGGCGGCGTCCACCAAGGTTAGCAGGGCTTTCTGAACATTTGGGTTGGCAATCTTGGTGATTGAGGCCCTCAAGGGGGCTAATGCGATAGGTGGCGATGGCGTAGGTATGAGGGAAGCACTTGCTGGTACGACAACTGGCTGTGCAGGTACTGTTGTGGCACCTGATGCACCACCGGGAGTTGTTGCAGTACTTGGGGATATGACGTCCAGCAATGCAAGTGCAAAGTTCCTGGCAGGAATGTACGAAGGCAGATTTTTGCCAAAGTATTTATAGTGGTTTGCCCTTCCCTCATAATTTCCTTTAAACAAACCAAATATCAACGGATGATTATAAAGTTCCTTGGCTAACCCGGTGCCCTGGGGGTCCCTCAGCAATTCCCTGATGGCCCGGGCCAAGTCAGCAGCGCGCTTCTTCAATAATCCCTCAATTATTTCGTTCATTGCCGAGCAGACAAGACTCAAAAGAAGGTAGATAAAAATAATGCCAATGGCTACGTCTAGCATACCTAAAAAGGACATATAAGGAGGATTTAATGGGTTGAAAACATCTGCATAAGCACCTGCATACTATCTGATGCACCGCAAACCAACTAAGCGTAGAAAAAATTGCGGGTCGAGAACGCCAGCAAGAGTTTAACCATTTGGGTATTTTTTTGTGGTGCTCGTTTTCTTATTTTATCAGGCAAAACAAGTTCACTAACTGCTCTTAGTGAAAGGCAGTAACAGTTATTTTGCGGTAAGTCAGAAACTGAATGCGGAAAAGGCACAACGCTGGGAATAGAAGCGACGGCCGCATTGCAGAAGGTTAATTACTAAAAAGTTACTTCAGGATTGTTCTTGCTGGTTGGATGGGTCGAAAGTATGATGTGTAAAGCGATTTGGCAAGTCCATGTAACCACTATTTTTGTTAACAGTTAAAAAATACCTAGCAGTAGGTATACGCTTGGCACAATAGTCAAACAAACTGCGCATAAATAGTGCTAATGTTTCCATCGTCACTACCAGTTGAAGGGTAGGTAGACGCAGCAACAACTCTCGCTTACCCCTGTTCCCCCAAATAATACAACCCCTTCACCCCCGGCCACGGTTCGCGGCTGCTCGTCGTGCTCCGCGCAATGTCCAGCGCGGCCGTGCCGCGGAAAACTTCGATCATGTCGGCCACCACGGCGGGGCTGTCGTAGTAGTACCAGTGGTTGATGAGCTTGCCTTCGAGCGTCGTTTCGCCCTGTACGTCGGTGACGTCCACCAGCACCAGGTTAGCGGGCAGGTTGGTCGTGTTGCGCACGCCGTTCTTGCCCAGGCGCGGGTAGGGGTTCTTGAAACTGCCCGACCACACCAGCGCCAGGTCGCCCTTATGGTTGTAGGAGTGTACCCGCCGGCTCAGGCTGCATACGTACGTGAGCGGCTGGTCGAATTCGAGGGCAAAGTTGTCCACGTCGGCGGCAGCCAGGATCGTTTCGGCAAACAGTTCCGTGGGGCCGCGACGGGGAAACGCCCCCAGGAAGCGCATCGCGTGTTCGAGCACCCGCACCCCCGTGGAGTGCGCCATCAGGTGAATTTTCCGGCCGCACAACGGGTTGCGCGGCTGCACCGCCTCCGCACTTCCCGCCGGCGCCGGCTGCGGGGCGAAGAAGTGGCGGAAAAACGTTCCGAGCTTCAGGATGGCGCGGCCCAGCGCCCGACCCGAAAGCTGGCTGTCGCGCACGTCGTCGCGGTACTTGATGAGGCTGCTCCGGGCGGGCCACGTAAACATCACCAGGTGTTTGATCGGGCTGCCCTCGCGCAGGTACGTGTTTTCGAGTTCGCCCATCAGCCGCACCGTGTCGGCGAGGTCCAGGTTGTAGCCGTGCACGAACACCAGCGCGTCGCCGCCCGCGTCGCTGCACATGTCCCGGTACAAATCCGTGAACAGCGCCCCCGAGCCGGCATTGGCCGCCGGGTTTCCGGGAGAAGTGATCTCCGGGTCGTCGAGGTGCGTGTGCGGGTAGAGCGTAATCAGGTCGTTGGGGTCGCCGGCATGGGCCGCGCCGCGGGTGACGGGCAGCGGCTTGTCGCCGGCAATGAAGCCGAAGCGCAGCCGTTCGCGGGCCTCCTCGCGGCCATCCACGTTGATCCGTTCGGGCGGCGTGCCGGCGGGCGGCGCCACGAGGCCGTTCTGCGCATGGATGATCTCGTGGTGAACCTGACGGTTGGTGATGAGGTAGCGGTTGTTGGGCATTTGGTGTACGGGTCTCGTTGATGGGCGTTGCGCCGGTAATTGACGTCAGCGCACCGGCAGCAAGCCGCACGGCTTGCACAAACCCTTAACGGACCGGGCCAGTGTATGTTTGCCGCCAGGCCCGGTCCGCTCCCGCAGCGGCTACGCCTGGCTGATCTGACAAAAGAGGGCTTGATGGACAACGGGGAAAGAGAAGAAATGATGACCAAGGCATGCCGAATGATGAAGGAAAAGGGCGCGTACCATTACTTCGACATTCAACATTCCTTGGTCATCATTCGATAATCAATCGGACCACCGGACCATAACCTTCTTCGTCAACTCATCTAGCTCCCGGGTGGGGGAAATCCTAAATCCGCCGCCGTTACCGGCATCCCGGCGAAGCGGATGATGTCACGCAGTTCGAAGTTGGCTCCCTGGTGCGGCAGTTCCGGCTCCCATAGCGGGTGGACGTTGAGGAAGCAGGATGGGTCGCCCTTGGCCAGGCCGATGAACACTTCCGCCACGATGTGGGCACCTACCGGCCCAAGTTGCTTACCCTTCCCGACAAGCGCCGCCTCTTTGAGGATGTAGAACCAGAGCGGCGCTTCCGTCCCGAACCGGCCGGGTAGCTCCATCTGCTGGTTGGTGAGTACTTCGGCGCGGGGGATGGACAAAGCCCGGGCCACGTCCTGCCCGGAGGGCAACTCCATGCGGTAGCCCCGCTTCAGGTTGAGGAATGCCAACGGATTCTCGATGCCCGGCCCGGCGGGAATCTGGCCCAGCGCCGCCGCGATCTTCGCGTCAATCAGGCGGCTCTTCTGGCACGCGCCCCCATTCTCAAACTCGAGGAATTTATCCCACTGGAGCGTCCAGAACTGCGGCAGCGGACGCACCCCGCGCAGGTCATCCAAAAACCCGGGTGCCTGGCTGGGCGGAATGAAGATGGGCAGCGGCTTGCCCCCGAGGAATCCGTCGAGCACGTCGTTGAGCTTATAGGCGCCGCGGATCATGCTGTGCCCCATGCGGTAGGCCGCCACCGAAAACTCGACCGGCATGAACGGGTGGTGTTCGTAGTGGTAAAAGTTCAGGTTGAACTTTTGCGGGCTGCCCGGCTTCGGGCGCGGCAGCAATTGCTCGATCAGGGCCGGGCCGACCAGCCGGGGCAGGAAGTCGCGGAGGACCACCCACTGGTAATGCCAGCGGGTCAGCCGCTGGGCCTCCCGGAACAGCACGCCCGGATCGGTGATTCCCCGTTTCGCTTTGAGAAAGTCGATGATCGCGTTGTGAAACTTGAGGAAAGCCAGTTGGAGCTGGGACACGATGATGTTCTCGTCGTTGCGCGGGTCGCCGATCAGCGCCCGGAACTGCTCGTTCCGCGGCAGGTCGTCTTCCGTGGTGGGTTCGTTGGTTTGCACCTGGGGCTTGCCATTCGGCGCGTCTATTCTCCGTCCCTTGCCGATCAGGAACTTACCCAGGGAATCTTTCCGCTGGTCGTACATGAAAGGCTCATCGTCGGGACCTTCCCCGTAGAGGTTGTCCAGGTCGAAGCGGGGCGTGCGGAAGTTATCCAGCATGTTGGGATCATTCTGCCGCTGGAGGCTCGACACCGGGTCGAACGTAATGTCATGGTCCACGAACTGGCCGAAGTAGGTATAGCCCGACGGAATGTCCGGGTTGTCGAACTTCGGGTTACCGCCGGTGCCGGGTGCTTCGAGCATGTCCTTGGCCAGGTTCTGGAATACGTTTTCGATCTCCGCGGCCGTCAGGCCGGGCGGCACGTACGGCGGCAGGTGCCGGAACAGCCGGCCGAAAGGACCCCGGTACGATTTGGACCTGGGCGGGTGGGCAATCTCTGACAGGCTTTTACTCCCATGTCTTCGCATGATTTCGATTTTTAGGTTGGTGAAAAAAAAGACAATACCCCGCCGGCCTGCTCCGGGGCAGGTGTTCAGGAAAAATGAAAAGAAATGTTAAAACCGGGAAACCGGGAGTGGAAAGCTTTCCATTAAATGATTAACAGGCAGGAAGTTACTATACCCAAACTGCTGCGCGTCGTTCGGTCCCAAAGTACAATCCCCCAACCCCTTTGTCAAGAGGAGACACCTACAATTTTCACTAAACGTTAAAAAATACCTAGAAGTAGGTATATAAAAAGGAGACCGGAACGCAAAGGAGACGGGAGGAAGGGAGACGGGAGGAATGTGCGTACCTGGACAGGCGCGGGAAGGTTTGGCAGTGACGGTTCATTGGGTCAGCAGGAAGAAAAAGGAAGGCAGGAGTTGCATGTTCTCCCGGCCTTCCTTTTTCCTTTTTCTTCTAACCCACTTTCTGTGTATCGGCGCCAAGCCCCCTTCCCGATCCTGCCCAGGTACGCACATTCCTCCCGTCTCCCTTCCTCCCGTCTCCTTTGCGTTCCGGTCTCCTTTGTTAGTATTCCCTTCGCCGTCCGGGCGGGTCGAAGTTTTTGCCGGTGGCGTCGAGGACGAGGACCCAGTCGTTGCCGGGGAAAGCTTCGCCGGGCGGGTCAAACTCCCGGGCGTTGCCGTTCCTGAACTTGCCGATGCGGGCCGTGGCGCCGTTGCCGGGGTTGTACCACCAGCCCGTCACGTTGCGGTCGGAGATTTTGGTGAGGTCCACCTTCACCGGTTCGCCGGCCGGCATGTACACCAGGATGCAACTGCCGTCGTCGGCGCGGGCGGCCCGCACGGCGTTCTTGCTCGTGTCGTGCACCGTGATCAGCGACTGGTCGGGCACCAGCTTCTGCCAGGGCCGCGACTCGAAGAGGTCCTTCAGGTGCGACATCTGCTCGGCGCCGGGCTGTTCGAGGGCTTCCCTCCAGGGCGTACGGGCGGCAGAAATGGGCTTGCGGTCCTTCTGGTAGAACTGCCAGATGTTGTGGTTGCCGTACGTGTGGCCGCAGGCCCCCGACAGCATGGACCAGTACGCCGCCTGCCGCACGTCGAAGTCCTCGAACCACCCGTTTTCGGGCTTCCAGTTCACGGGATGGTCCTCGTAGCGGGGTTCGCCGTCGAGCACCGGCTTGGCCGGCTCCATGCCCCGGGCGGCCACCGCCTTTTCGTAGTTGGGCAGGTTGTAGGCCGCGTGGCCCGACTGGAACATGTTGAAGTCGAGCCAGGGGTCGTTGTGGAAAAAGTCGGCCGAACTGGCTCCGCCCATCGGGTGGAACGTGATGAGCTGCTTGTTGCCCACGGCACTGCGGATGCCCTCGGCCATGGCCCGGATGATGGCCTTGTGCGCCTCGGTTTCCGGGTTGCGGTCGCCGCCCAGGACCCAGATCACCGGCTTGTCCTTGTAGCGGTTGCCGATCCAGGCGCCGTAGGTGCGGGCATTTTCGGGCGTGAAGATTTCCTTGGCCCGGCCCAGCCCGTTCCACTTGTCGCCCCAGGTGGGCAGCATCCCGATGAAGACGTTCATCATTTCGGCCTTGTTGACCACGTAGTCCACGTGCTTGAAGTAGTTTTCGTTGGGCCGGGTGGGGTCGTCGTTTTCGAGCGGCAGGTGGCCGTAGCGGTTGGGTTCGGTGAGGCCGCCGAGTTCGGCCAGCGCCACCGCCTGGATCACCGTAAAGCCTTTGGTGGCGCGGTCTTCCAGGTACGCGTCGGCCTCCTCGCGGTCCAGCCGGTGGAAGAGTTCCCAGGCCGTGTCGCCGAGGTAGAAGAAGGGCGTGCCGTCCCCGTACAGCAAGTGCCGTTTGTCGGGGGCCACCCGCAGCGACTGGGCGGCCAGCGGCAGGAAAGAAGCCCCGGCGGCCAGCAGCAGCAAGGACCAGCGTATCAGTTTCGTCATAAGTGGCGGTGGGGATTGGAATTGGGTACTGGGTATTGAGAATTAGGTACTGGGTACTGCCGATTGGGTACTGGGTATTGGCTATTGACCAATGTGATATGTGCTAAAGTAACGTTGTTAAATGATATTTGAAAACCCCGGCGGGGCGGCAGGCGGATTTTTGGGGGAACTGGCCGGGACAATGGCAATAAACTGGTTTTGCAGCACAAACCAGCGTGCACCGGGGCGCGGTTTTTGCGCGGATACGGGTTTCCGGTCGCCGCGCGGAAAAGTGGGCTCCGCAGGGCGGGTACGGACGGCAACCCCCAAAACCCGGCACGGCTTATGTTCGACATTGACGACCAGACGCGGAAAGACCTGGAACTGTTCGGCGACACCCGCCACAGCGACTCGGTCTTTTCGTTTTTCGACCACACCCGCACGGCCGGCGGCCGGGAACGGCTCGCCGAATGGCTGCGCACCCCCACCAACGACCTCGAAACGTTGCAGGACCGCCGCGACACCATCCGGTTTTTCCTCGACCACGACGTCCGCCCCGCCACCAAGGCCCACCAGGCGGAATGCATCGAAGGGTACTACCGGCTGGGGACGCCGGTGCTGCGCAACAACCCGTTGGACGCCCTCTTTACGCACCTTTCCGCGCAACTGAAGCCCGACGACAACTACTACCGCATCCAGACCGGCATCGAACAACTGATCCTGCTCTTGCGGCAACTGGCCGGGGTGGTCGAAGGGGCAAAAGGCGCCGCAATGCCCGAACGGCTGGCCGGGCAACTGGCGGCGATTGGCGCCTTGCTGGCCGAACCGGAGATCAGGAGCCTCTGCGCGACGGGCAAGCGGCTGTCCTTTGCGCGCATCACGCGGTTCGACAACCTGCTGCGGAAGAAGTTCAGAAACCCGGTGCTGGCCCTGCTCGGCACGGTGTACACGCTGGATGCCGCGGCTTCGGTGGCCCAGGCGGCAAAAGGGACTCCCCTCTGTTTCCCCGAATACCTGCCCGGCCCGGCGCCCCGCGTGGACATCGAGGGACTGACCCACCCGTTGCTCGAACACCCCGTCGAAAACCACGTGCGGGTGGATGGTTCGCACAACCTCGTGCTGCTGACCGGGCCGAACATGGCCGGCAAATCCACCTTTCTCAAAGCGTTGGGGCTGGCCGTGTACCTGGCCCACGCCGGCTTCCCGGTGCCCGCCCGGCGGATGCAGACGAGCCTTTACAACGGCCTGGTCACGAGCATCAACCTGCCCGACAACGTGAAGAAGGGATACAGCCATTTCTACGCCGAGGTGGTGCGGGTGCGGGAAACGGCCGAGCAGATCCGCGAAAAGCGGACCGTCTTCGTGATCTTCGACGAGTTGTTCCGGGGCACCAACGTGAAGGACGCCTTGGAATCTTCGCTGCTGATTGCCACGGCCTTCGCCCGGATCAGGAGCAGCACGTTTTTCGTATCCACGCACATCACCCAGGTGGCCCGCGAACTGGCCGGGCAGCGCAACGTCCGCTTCGGCTATTTCGACTCCCGGCTGGAGGGCGGCCGGCCCGTCTACAGCTACCGTCTGCACGAAGGGGTCTCCGAGGAGCGGCTGGGCCTGCTGATCGTGCAAAACGAAAAGATCACCGAAATCCTCGATTCCATCGGGGAGGGAGTGGGGGAGTTAGAAAGTTAGGGAGTTTGAGAATTGGTCATTGGCAGGTAGAGACGCGATTGATCGCGTCTTGCTGTTCAGGAATTAACCACGGAGACACGGAGGGCACGGAGGTACACGGAGAAAAAAGGAGATTGGAGGAAGGGAAAACGGAGACCGGAAGACAGGACCGCAGAGGGCACGGAGAACAAAGAGGAAAAAGGAGAAATAACTTCACCGCAAGGAGCGCAAAGGGGGAGGGCAAAGGAATAAGGAGTAGTATGGGTTTGATCCGTGGCCTTATATAGCGGTACTCAGCGCATGGCGGGAAGGCGGCGCATTGCGGCTCCCCTCCTCGGAGGGGCCGGGGGTGGGTTTGCCGATATGCCTCGCGTGATAGGAGGATCATGGCAGGAACAATCCATTGCAAGAGGGAATCTGCGAAAGGTTCGGAACCCGAGTGTTTTGCCCGGGCGGTGATCCCCCCATAACTTGTCTGCTATGGGTGAACCCACCCCCGGCCCCTCCGAGGAGGGGAGCCGCGATGCGCCGCCTTCCCGCCATGCGGTCCTTTCACTGCGCAAGGAAATGCACGGGCCTTCATCTCTGCTTTTTCTTGGCGACCTTTGCGCTGCTGAAGGGCCTTTGCGTGAAACCTCTCCCTTTTCTCCGTGTAACTCCGTGCCCTCCGTGTCTCCGTGGTTAATTCTTGTACATAAAGACGCGATGAATCGCGTCTTTATGTACCAATGACCAATTCTCAAATTCCCTGACTCCCCAACTCTCAAACTTCTTCCCATCCATCAGTTGGTTTAGAATGTGGAATTAAGCGTTTAACATTGCAAAGCCACTCACCGTACTACCGCTTATGACCCGTACCCGACTTGCCGGGCTGGCCCGGATGCTTAACCTTTCGCACCTGCTGGCGGCCCTGATCCTGTTCGCCCTGTTCAACTGCAACAAACGCGGGGGAGGCCAGGAGGAGATCGGCGACCCCGACACCGTGCGCATCACCGGCCGCAACGCGCGGAAAGTGCTGACGGCCTACGCCAAAAAACACCCCGACAACCTGGTCGTCATCTCCACGCCGTTCGGCGACATGAAAGCCCAGCTCTACGAACAGACGCCCCTGCACCGGGCCAACTTCATCCGCCTCGCCAAAGGGGGCTTCTGGGACACGGCCAGCTTCCACCGGGTCATCAAGGACTTTATGGTGCAGGCGGGCTACCCGGCCAAGACGACCATGAACCTGGAAGACTACCTGGTGCCCTACGAAAACGACCCCATGCGGTTCCACAAGAAAGGCGCCCTGGGCATGGCCCACCACGACGGCTCCCCGGGGTCGTCGCCGTTCGACTTCTACATCGTGGACGGCACGGTGCTCACCAAGGACAGCCTCAACAACTTCTCGTCGGCCACCGGCCGCATCCTGTTCCCCGACCACGTGCAGACCTACACCACCCTCGGCGGGGCGCCCCACCTCGACAGCGCCTACACCGTGTTCGGCGAAGTAGTCGAAGGGCTGCACATCATCGACAGCATCGCCAACGTCCCCGCCGACGTGAAGGCCGAAAAACCCCTGCGCCGGATACCGGTGAAGGTGAAAGTAGTAGAATAGCAGTGCTCTTTACATTTTACCACGGAGACACGGAGGACACAGAGAAACACGGAGAAATGGAGAAAATGGATTTGCGTTGTCAACACTTGACCCTAAGCGCATGTACTGTACTACCCTCCGTGTACCTCCGTGGCCTCCGTGTCTCCGTGGTGAATCTTTTCTCCTGTTTCCCCCAACCTCTGCCGGCATGCAGCAAATTCTGAAGGCTTACCTGAAGCGGTTGACTGACCTGACGGCGGCCAACAAGTCGCTGCTGTTGCTGCAACTGCCGGCCGAAGGGTTCGTGGACCTGCACGCCTTCGACTTCCTCAACGGCAAGCCTTCCTTCGACGTGGTGGCCGGGCTGATGGCCGGCAAAGCTTCCGTGCCCCTCTGCGACGTGCTCGACAGCCGCTACGACCGCGTCAACGAGGCCAGCCGCCGGTTGGGGCAGATTGCCCGCACGGCGGCCTTCATTGCGGCCGAACGGGGCACGCAGGACCTCTACGCCGGCTACCCGGTGTTGCGCGGCAAGCTGGCCGACGGCACGCCGGTGCGCTGCCCGCTGCTGTTTTTCCCCGTAGACCTCGACCGCAAGGGCAACGCCTGGTCGCTGCGGCCCCGGGAAGGCGAGGCCGTTTCGTTCAACAAGACCTTCCTGCTGGCCTACGCGTACTTCAACGACGTGAAAGTGGGCGACAAGTGGCTCGAAATGTCCTTCGAGGCGTTGAGTCCCGACCCGCTGGTGTTCCGCACGCAGCTCTACGAAAAGCTCAAAGAAAGTCCGCTGGAGATCAACTTCAACCAAGACTCCTTCACCGACAAGCTCCAGCCCTTCGAAAAATTTACCCGGGCCGGTTTCGAGGAACGGGGGCGCAACGGCGAGATCAAGCTGTACCCCGAGGCCGTGCTGGGCATTTTTCCGCAGGCCGGCTCCTACCTGGCCCCCGACTACCGCGAACTCATCGAACGCGACGGGTTCAGTACGCCCGAGGCATTCTTCGACGCGTACGCCGCCGGTCCGCCCGGCGAGGCCAAGCCCCTGCGCGAAGAGTCCCTGCTGACGCCCTTTCCGCTCGATGCGTCGCAGGAAAAAGCCGTGCAGGCCGCCAAAGCCGGCCGGAGCCTCGTGGTGCAGGGGCCGCCCGGCACGGGCAAGTCGCAACTGATCTGCAACCTGATCGCCGACTACACGGCGCGGGGCAAAAAAGTGCTGCTCGTGTGCCAGAAGCGGGCCGCCCTCGACGTGGTGTACGCCCGGCTCAAAAGCCTGGGCATGGCCGACTTCGCCGCCCTCGTCCACGACTTCCGAAACGACCGCAAGGCCATCTACGCCCAGATTGCCGCCCAGATCGGCCGCCTGGACGCTTACAAACGCCAGAACCTGGGCCTCGACGCCATCCTGCTCGACCGCGAGTTTTTGCAGGAAAGCCGCAAGATTGACCGCCTCGCCGCCGAACTGGAAGAGTTCCGGGCGGCGTTGTTCGACGACAAAGCCTGCGGCCTCTCGCCCAAGGAACTCTACCTCACCAGCCGGCCCGACGGTCCCAACGTTTCCCTCAAAAAGGAATACAAACACTTCCACTTCGACACCGCCGGGGCGTTCGGGCGCCGGCTGGCCGACTACCAGGCGTACGCCGCCCGGCTCGAACGCGCCGACTACGCCTGGCAGGACCGCGTTTCGTTCGCCGGGTTCACCGACGCCGACCGCGCGGCCATCGAGGAAGCCCTCGACGAAATTCCGCGGCTGGCCGCCGAAGTGGTCGAACAGGCCGCCAAGGTCACGGGCGGCCCCTGGACCCTCGAACTCGTCGAACAGCTCGACACCGACGAACGCAAGCTCACCCACCTGCTCGACACCCTCAAGACCACCACGCAGTGGGAGATTTTCAAGAGCCTGCTGGCCCGCAAAAAGGACGAGGTGTGGTCGGGCAAGGAACTCGACGCCCGGGAGCGCAAACTTCTCAAGTGCCTCAAGGGCGAGGGCATTGACAAGAGCCTGAGCATTGAATCGCTGCCGGCCTTCGAAGCCAAGCTCCGGAAAGCCCGCCGGGCCCGGCAAAGCTGGCTCCGGTGGCAGTGGTGGCGGCTGGTAGACCCCAACCGCGAGGCCGTGCGCAAGGTGGCCCAGTCCAACGGCCTGCCCCTCACCCGCGAAGGACTCAAAGCGTTGTCGGAAAAAGTGCAGAACCGCGTGCGCATCGAGGCCGCCATTGCCGCCCTCGAACCGATGGGGCCGACTGCGGGACTGTACGAAGAGGCCGGCGTGCGGGCCTGGTTCACCGACCAGCGGCAGGCCCTCAAGGCCCGCAAGATCGCCGAAAAAACGGAGTTCTGGCTCCTGCACGGCGCCTGGCTGCTGCCGCCCCGGCCCACCGACCTGGAAAAGAAAATCTTCCAGCTCTTTGCCATTGCCGCCGAGTGGACCGCCGCCCGCCGCCGCTGGGCGGGCCACCTCACCGACAACCAGGTGCGTACCGTGCTGCAACACCCCGGCTGCCGCGCCGCCTGGACGGCCGTGCTGCGCGAAGACTTCGACGCCCTGACCGAACTCGACGGGCTGAAGGAAGACTTCTCGCCGGGCGAACGGGAAGTGCTGGACAAACTCGAAAGCCACCGCCGGGCGCACCCCGGCGCCGACCTGCCGGCCCTGTTCGACAACAGCCTGCGCCTGGCCTGGATCGAGCACCTGGAGGCCAGGCACCCCGTGCTGCGGGGCGTCTCCACGCTGCGGGTGGCCGGGCTGGAAAAGGAGTTGCAGGCGAGCCTTTCCCGCAAGATGGCCCTGAGCCGCGACCAGGTGCTGCTCCGGCTGCGCGAACAAACCTACCGCCGCGTGGAAGAGAACCGGCTGGGCAACCGCGTCACCTACCGCGACCTGGAACACCAGGTGACCAAAAAGCGCAACGTGTGGCCCGTGCGCAAACTGCTCACGCAGTTTCCCGGCGAAATCTTCCAACTCGTGCCCTGCTGGATGGCCTCACCCGAGTCGGTGTCGGCGCTGTTTCCCCTCGAAAAGGAGTTCGACCTGGTGATCTTCGACGAGGCGTCGCAGTGCTTTGCCGAACGGGGCATCCCGGCCATGTACCGCGGCCGGCAAACCGTGGTGACGGGCGACGACAAACAGTTGCCGCCCGGCGACCTGTACCGCGTGCGGTTCGGGGAGGACGACGAGGCCGAACACCCCGACCTGGAGGTGGATTCGCTGCTGGCCCTGGCCGGCCGCTATTTTCCGCAGACGAGCCTCCGCGGCCACTACCGGAGCCAGTTGCCCGAACTGATTGACTTCTCGAACCGGCACTTCTACGGCGGCACGCTGCAACTGCTGCCCGACCGGGAAGGCATGAACCGGCGGCAGCCCGCCATCCGGTACGTGCGGGTGGAAGGCACCTGGGAACGCCAGACCAACCGGGCCGAGGCCGAACGGGTGGCCGAACTCGTCTTCGAACTCCTGCGGACGCAGCCGGACCAGGCGATCGGCGTGGTCACGTTCAACTTCCCGCAGGGCCAGCTGATCCAGGACGTGCTCGAAGCCCAGGCCCTCGAACGACAGGTGGCTTTGCCGGAAAGCCTGTTCGTGAAAAACCTCGAAAACGTGCAGGGCGACGAACGGGACATCATCGTGTTCTCCATCGGCTACGCCCCCGACCCCAAGGGGCGGCTCGTGATGCAGTTTGGTTCGCTCAACCAGGCGGGCGGCGAAAACCGGCTCAACGTGGCCGTGACGCGGGCCCGGGAAGCGATTTACGTGGTCACCAGCCTGCTGCCCGCCCAACTGCGTACCGACGAAGCGCAGCACGAAGGGCCGCGGCTGCTGCGGCAATACCTCCAGTACGCCCTCGACGTGTCGGAGGGACGCTACGTGCCCGGCCCGGCCGCCGCCGAAGCGTTGCCGGGCCGCCACCGGCTGGGTGACCGGCTGGCCGCGAGTACACCGGGGCTGGTCCGGGAACTGCCCTTCGCCGACCTGGCCGTCAAGAAGGATGGCCGTTACGAAGGGCTGGTGCTCACCGACGACGACCTGTACTTTGCCAGCCTGTCGGCCAAGGAAGCCCACGCCTACCTGCCGTTCCTGCTGGCCCGCAAAGGCTGGCCCTACCGCCGCCTCTACAGCAGGGAGTGGTGGAAGGGTAAACTGATGTGAGGGTACACTGATTTGTTATGATGATTATGATTGGGACTGATTAGAAAAAGATGTTAAAAAAGATCATAACAGATCATAATCATCATAACAAATCAGTGTACCATTCCCTAACTCTCTAACTCCTAAACTCATGAACACAATTCGCTGGGGCATTATCGGGGTCGGCGACGTGACCGAAGTCAAGAGCGGCCCGGCCTTCTACAAGGCAGCACATTCGCAACTGGTGGCCGTGATGCGCCGCGACGCCGCCAAAGCCGCCGACTACGCCCGCCGGCACGGGGTGCCCAGGTGGTACACCGACGCCGACGCCCTCATCCACGACCCGGAGGTGGACGCCGTGTACATCGCCACGCCCCCCGATTCGCACGCCCCGTACGCCCTGCGGGTAGCCGCGGCCGGCAAGCCGTGCTACGTCGAAAAGCCCATGGCCCTCAACTACGCCGAATGCGCCGTGATGGTAGACGCCTTCGAAAAGCGGGGCCTGCCGCTGCTGGTGGCCTACTACCGGCGCTGCCTGCCGTCGTTCCTGAAGGTAAAAAGCCTGATTGACGAAGGGGCGCTGGGGTCGGTGCGGGCCGTGAACGTGCGGCTGGTCCAGCCCGTAAAGCCTGCCGACCGGGAGCAGGCGTGGCGGGTGCGGCCGGAAGTGTCGGGCGGCGGCCACTTCCACGACCTGGCCGCCCACCAGTTCGACTTCCTCGACTTCATGCTCGGGCCGGTGGTTGAAGCCCGGGGCATGACCGGCAACCAGGCGGGCCTGTACGCGGCCGAGGACATCGTGACGGCCCTCTTCCGGTTCAGGTCGGGGGTGCTGGGCAGCGGCACGTGGTGCTTTACGGCGGCTCCCGCGGCGGCCGAAGACACCGTGGAGATCATCGGCGACCGGGGCAAGGTGACGTTCTCGTCGTTTACGTCGGCGCCGGTGCGGTTTACGGGGGAAGGCGGTGCGCAGGCGTGGGAGCTGCCCTACCCGTCGCACGTGCAGCAGCCCCTGATCCAGGCGGTGGTGGACCAGTTGCGCGGCGTGGGAGAGTGCCCCAGCACCGGCGTGACGGCGGCCCGCACCAGCCGGGTACTCGACTGGGTGACGGGCCGGGGGTAAAGAGTTGAGAATGAGATTGTGAGAACAGACCCACCCTAAATTGCCGACCGATGCTAGCATTTCTGCTGAAAATCCGAAAGCCTTTTTCCACCATAGCCTACTTGTTCCTGTTCATTTCCCTGCTGCCGGTCGTTTTTGCCTTCTTCAATGAGAATTGGCGGGAGTGGCTTGTCACCGCCGGGCAGATGTCACTGGTGAGCCTGGCGGTGCTGACCTTCATCGGTTTGTTATCCTACTGGGATTATAAATGGTTTTTGCGATTGGAGGCCGAAAGTCCCCTCATGGTGCACCTGCGCCGGCTCAATTTTGTAAAGTGCGAAAAAGCGACGCGTTGGGAATACAGTACCTGGTACGAGGGAATCGTGGACGGTTACCGGATTGAAGCCAGGCTTGAGAAAGGGAGAGGGGATGCCTTTTTGAGCAAGTATTTCCTGTCGCTCTCCGCCCGCCTGGCAAATACGGTAGAAGGGGAAACCTATGCGGCGTTTAAAGAACGCAATGCCGCAAGCATCTCATTCCTCGCCGACCAATCCGTTGAGATGTACCCGGATTATGCAGAGGCCAGCGACAGAATCAGGTTGCGGAAGAAGAACGATTCCGGGGACGAAGTGGACCAATTCGATGCTTTCGTCAAAGCCCTCCGCCAATCAGGGGCAGCGCCCGGGGTGGAATGAAAAGGAGCTACAAGGATTCCGGTCCGGTTAAAAATCCGGGGTACTGCGTAAATGAACGGTTTCATCGCCATACCCCTGCCCGGTACCGGCGATAATCCTGATATTTGCGTGCGCGGACCTTTGTTCCGGTACCCGCAAATGAAATTCAATGATTGACCATACAGCGTTGCGCGTCTGTTTTTTCGTGTCCGTTTCCATCGCCCTGGCGGCCCTCCCGGGTTGTACCGGCACCCGGAAGCTGGCTGCCTATGAAGCAAAACCCTTGCCCCGGCTGGAGCGGCCCTTCGCGGTGCAGCAAATCGTGATCCTCGACCAGCGGACGGATGCCACCAGCCGGGAAATGACCTTGCCCGTGCTTTCGGCCCCCCGCACGTACCGCAAACACGTACCGGCCTTGACGGATGCGCACAAAAGCCTGATGGAAACCACCATCCGCGAACACACGACCGGCAGCGGGATGCCGGTGAACGCGGTCATCACGATCCAGGAGGCGTACCAGGAATTTTCGGCGGGCTGGGCCACCGAAAAAGAGCGGGGGGTGGCATCATTACACGTCACTTTTTACGACTCGGCGGCCGACCAGCCCGTGGCGGCGGGGGCGGCAAGCGGCGACTTTTTCGTCCAGTCCTTCGACGCCACCCCCCAAATGATGGAACGCGTGTACCAGGGAGCCCTGCGCAACGTGCTGTACGAATGCGTGAAGCTGCTCAACCAACCGCCCCCGGCCAACGGCCGGCGGTAATTCCGCGGAAGGCGTGCTTTCATCCCTACTGCAACTTTACATTGTCAGTTCGCCCAACCCATGAACCACCGGAAGATTGACGTGCCGGACCTGGTGCGGCAAAAGTGCCGGACGCTGGGAAAAGCAGGATTGGAATGGCTGGACGGCCTGGGGGCGTGCATTGAAGCCCTGGAACGGGACTGGCAGATCACGGTGGGGGACAGCCTGTCCGGGGGCTCGGCCGGCTACGCGGCCGGGGCCACCACCCGGGACGGGGCGGAGGCCGTTCTGAAACTGGCAATGCCCGCCATGGACGGCAACGGGTCGTTCGAAAATGAAGTCGCCGCGCTGCTACTGGCGGGGGGACGCGGGTACGTCCGGCTGCTGGCGCACGATACCGGGCGCCGCGCCATGTTGCTCGAACGGCTGGGCGTTTCGCTGGCAACCCTGGGGCTTTCACCCGCCGGCCAGCGAAAGGCCATCTGCGCGACGCTCCGGGCAGCCTGGGTACCCGTGCCGCCGGCCTCACCGCTGCCCACCGGGGCCGATGCCGCCGAGGACCTGGCCCGGTTCATCACCACCCTTTGGGAAACCCTCAACGGACCCTGCGCCCCCCGCGCCTTCGAGGCCGCATTGGCCTTCACGCAGTCCCGCAAGGTGGCTTTCGCCCCCCGGGCGGCGGTGCTCGTGCACGGCGACGCCCACAGCGGCAACGTACTGCTGGACCCGGGCCAACCGCGCGGGGCGGCGCCTGCGTTCCGGTTCATTGACCCCGAAGGGCTGGTGGCCGAACCGGCCTGTGACCTGGGCGTGCTGATGCGGGAGTGGCCGGAGGAATTGACCGGCAACCCGTTGCGCCGCGGCCGGGAGCGGTGCGCCCACCTGGGCCGGCTGACGGGCGTCCACCCGCAAGCCATCTGGGAGTGGGGTTTCGTGCAGTGCGTGGCGACCGGCCTCTTCCTGGTGAAGCTGGGGGAGGCGCAGGCCGGCCTCCGGTTGCTCACCGTGGCGGAGGCATGGTCGGGCAGCTGACCCCAAAAGGCGCCGGACGCAGCGGGTTACGCAAACGACGTTGCAGCCAACCCTACCGATGGACCGGGTACGATAAATTACGGAGGCGTTGCCCGGCCGGTGCAACCCCCAGGCCCCGGCCGGCATCTTCCCCCCGCCCGGCTCATCCCGCCGCGCCCTCCCTTTCATGTCCACTTACATCCCCTGCGGGCTCCTGCTGGCCCTGCTGACCCTGCCGCTGCGCGGACAGCAATTCCTCAACACCAGCTTCGAACACAACAGCCCGGCGGGCTATCCGCTGGTCTGGGAAGTGAACGAGGGGACGGGCAGCGGCACCGTACGCGTTGATTCGTCCGTGGCTTACCGCGGCCGCAAGAGCCTGCGGCTGACGGCGTCGGACAGCCCAATGCTCCTGGCGGGCCTGCGGTTTCCGGTGGGCCGGGTACGGGGGAAAACGATTTGCATTTCCGGCTACATCCGCACCGATAGTCTGCGGGGCGGCGTGGCCCAGTGGATGTATTACGACTACGGCCGCCGGGCCCTGCTGGCCGATACCCAGGCGGTAAGCGGCACCACGCCCTGGCAAGCGTATTCCTACACCTTTTCGATTGATTCCGCCGCCCGGGGGGAGGGCATCGTGGTGGGCATCCGGGCGGGCGGCACGGGCGTGGTACACCTGGATGGCGTGACCCTCTCGGTGGACGGGCAGCCGCTGGCCGATCAGCCCTACCACCCGGCGGAACGGTCGGCCGCGCAAACCGGGTGGCTCCACCGGCAGGCCATCCCGGTCCCGTCCGGGCCGGAGACAGGCGATAAGCCCGGCTGGAAGCGCTTCCGGCAAATGGTGGGACCGGCCCGCATCGTTGCGCTGGGGGAAAATTCCCACGGATCAGGCACCACCTTCCGCGTCAAGCACCAACTGCTCAAGTACCTGGTGGAGGAGATGGGCTTTACCGTGCTGGCCCTGGAAGCGCCGGCCCCCGAAGCCGACCGGATCAACGACTACGTGCAGGGAGGGGCCGCCACCCGGGCCGAGTTGATGCAGTACCTGGGTTTTAAAAGCTGGCAAACCGAAGAAATGCTGGCCGTGCTCGAATGGATGCGGGAATACAACCGGACGCACCAGCGGCGGGTCCGGTTCGCCGGGTTCGACATCCAGAGCCGCGGCGTGGCCCTCGAAAACCTTTCGCACTTTGCCCGGCAACACGACCCATTCATGGCCCGGCAGGTAGATTCGATGGCCGCCCTGCTGGCAAAAAGTGCCTTGTCGGATTCGCTGCGCAACGTGGCGTACGGGATGTCCGAAGCCTTGCTTTCGCGGCTCACCGACCGGTCGGCCGGGCCCTACGCCGGGGTGGATGCGCAGACGCGGAGCCGGCTGGAACGGGACGCCATCATCCTGCAACAGCACATCGGGCTGCCCCTGCTGCGCAACCGCCGGGAGTGCATGGCCGCCAACATCACCTGGCTGGAGGAGCACGCCCCGGCGGGCAGCAAGCTGGTGGTATGGGCCGGCAACGGCCACGTATCCAGAGAAGGGGTGAGCATGGGCAATTACCTGTCCCGGCGGTACGGCGACGCTTACCTGGCCGTTGGCTTTACCTTCCACGCGGGGACGTACGCGGCGTACGGCCCCCGCAACTACTACCCCGCCGAACCGTCGTACCCCGGTACCTACGAACACTACCTGAACCGCGCAAAGTACCGCCAGTATGCCCTCGACCTGCGGCCGGCGCACCCGGTGGGGGAGTGGCTGCGCCGGCCGCTGGCGCTGCGCGACCTGGGCCCCGAACCGCAGAATAACCAGTTTCGGCAGATCAACCTGACCGAGCACTTCGACGTGCTGATCTTCCTGAAGGAAAGTGCGCATGCGGTGTACCTGCAGCCCTAGCCCGGCGGCCCCGGGGTGGGTTGTAGCGTTTTCCGCTAAAGGGCGTGTATGCCTTCATTGGCATCAACCCGGGTATTGTCACCGCAGGCTCCTGCCACACCGGCGCGGAAAAGGCGCTGGGCGGGGGCACAGGGGCGGCGCTGGAGCAGTAGGCAGTAAACAACAGGCAATGGTTAGTAGGCAATCGGTAACGTTCGTGTATTGCTTACTCTGCCTGCCCGAAGCGTACGTTCCGGTACATTTCTTCCAGGGGCAACTGCCAGGCCGGGACCGTAAGGGACAGTATGTCATCGCGGCGGTTCAGGTGATGGTGGGCTCCCCAGTTGCCGTCCGGGTCTTTTTCGTAAATCCGTACCCAGCAGGAATACTGGTCAACGATGATGTAAGCACGCAGGCTCGGGAGTGATTGATACAGTTCCACTTTTTCGATCAGGTCTTTCCGCTCCGTTGATTCGGACAGCACTTCCACGATGAGCACCGGGTCCTTCACGAGTTGACTCGCCTGCCAGTCGCGTTCGGAGCAGGTTACCATCACGTCCGGGTACACGTACCGGGTGTCCTGGCGCACTTCCAGCTTCACATTTTCAGTCAGCACCTGGCAACCATTGTTCCGGAACCGGTCCCGGAGCGAAAAAGCAATGTTTCCAACAAGGCGGTTGTGGATGATCGTGCCGCCTGACATGGCGTAAACCAGGCCATCTATGAACTCATACCGGACATCCGGGGCGGCGGCTTCCTCCAGCGCCTGGTATTCCGGGAAGGAAAGAGAGGATTGCTTGTGCCGGGGTGATGCCATTGATTCAGTCATAAGCTTTCACGTTAAAGCTACCATAAAACAGCCAGTCCGCATTTGCTGAACAGGCTAATTCTTTATTTCCATTTGCCATGGATAAGCCGGCTGTGGTACTCCTGACCATTGTGGAAGTATCCCCCATCCAGTCCATTCACTCCGTTTGACTTACCTTTGCGGCCGTGAAAATTGCGTACGTTCTTTACCACAACCAGGGCAGCTACCACCCCGACCTGGAAGCCGAAAACAATGGCCTGCTCACGTTTCTCCGCGGCAAAGGACTCGGCGTGCACCCCGAAATCTGGGACGACCCGCAGGCGGATTGGAGTCAGTACAGCCTTGCCATCCTGAAAGCCCCCTGGGACTACTTCGAAAAGATTGACCGTTTCTACGCTTGGCTCACCACGCTCGAACGCCTCGGCGTGCGGCTGCTCAACCCGGCCCCGCGGGTGCGGTGGAACGCCGACAAGCACTACCTGGCCGACGTTGCCGCGGCCGGCCTGCCGGTGACCCCCGGCGTCTTCCTCGAACGCGGCACCCCCGCCGACCTCTCCGGCTACTTTGCCCACTTCGATACTGACCGGCTCATCGTCAAGCCCTGCATCAGCGGCGGTTCCAAAAACACGTTTGCCCTGGGCCGCGCCGACGTGCCGGCCGTGGCCGAACGGCTGGACGGGCTCCTGCGCGAAGGGGCGTACCTGGTGCAGCCGTTCATTCCGCAGATCGGGGAAGAAGGGGAGTGGTCGCTGCTGTTTTTCAACGGCCGCTTCAGCCACGCCCTGCTCAAAAAGCCGGTCGCCGGCGACTTCCGCGTGCAGCAGCACTACGGCGGCACCATCCACCCGGCCGTGCCCCCCGGCGGCCTGCTGGCCCAGACCACCGGGTACGTCGCCCGGTTTGCCCGGGGTTGCCTCTACGCCCGCGTGGACGTCGTGCGGACCCGCGGCGCCTTCCTGCTCATGGAACTGGAAATCATCGAGCCCTTCCTGTACCTGCTCACCCACCCCGACAGCTACGGGAACTACTACCGGGCCTTGCGGGAGTTGGCGGGGTAGGGGGCGATGCCCGATGTTCGGGGGATGGAGGTATTGGGGTAATGGGAAAATAGGGTATTGGGGAGAAACCACCCCTGTCCCCTCCTTGAAAAAAGGAGGGGAACCGTGCCAACCGGCTGCGTGACAAGGAGAAGTGCACGTTACGCATACTGCCCCTAATCAGAGAGGCGCATGGGTACGGCTCCCCTCCTTTTTCAAGGCTACGATTAGGACAAATTTTGGGAATGGGCTAAAAGTGGTCAGTGAAGACACTGACCACGGCAGCAGCGACACTGACCACGGCCCGCAATGATCTGAGTAAGGGCTTTGCAAACTGCTTTCAATCGCTCCGCCTGCCGCCGTCAGTGTCTCACTGACGGCTCGGGATAGCCTTTTATGACTCTTCTGCAAAAGTGTCCTAATCGTAGCCTCCATCAAGGAAGGGCCGGGGGTGGTTTCTCCCCAATACCCTATTTTCCCATTACCCCAATACCTCCATCCCCCGAACATCGGGCATCCCCCCAATACCTGATATCCACCCCCAACCTTTTCCCCGGCCGTGCTGTATAAATACGTCCGGCTGCCGTTGACCTGAAGCCGGTTATCCCGTTTCCCCGCCTATGGGCTCCCTGCGCATTGCAAACGTTCGAAAAATCGCCGTCCTGCGGGCCAACGCCCTCGGTGATCTGATCGTGACGTTGCCGGCCCTGGCGGCGCTGCGGGCGGCCTACCCGGAAGCCGAAACCACCCTGCTCGGCCGGCCGTGGCACGCGGCGTTCCTGGTGCCCGGCCGCACGCCCGCAGACCGCGTGGAAGTAGTGCCGGTGATGCCCGGCATCCGCGAGGAGGCCGGCCAGACGGAAGACGCCCGGGAAAGCGAAGGTTTCTTTGCCCGCCTGCGGGCCGAACGCTTCGACCTCGCCCTGGGTTTCCACGGCCGGGGCGTGGCCGCCAACCCCTTCCTCAACCGGCTCGGCGCCCGGGTCACGGCCGGGCTCACCAGCGACGGCGCCGCCCGGCTCGACCGCGAACTGCCCTTCGACTACTACCAGTCCGAGGTGGTGCGCTACCTCGACGTAGTGGCCCTGGTCGGCGCCCCGCCCGTGACCCTCGACCCGGCCGTGGCCGTGCTGCCCGCCGACCGGCAGGAAGCAGACGCCCTCCTGGCGGGCTGGTCCGGCTTCCGGCCCGACCGGCCCTACGTGGTGCTGCACCCCTGCGCCGTGGACGTGCGGCGGATGTGGCCCGCCCTGCACTTTGCCGCCGCCGGCGACGCCCTCGCCGAAAGGGGCTACCAGGTGGTGATCACGGGCAGCGACGCCGACCGGCCGGTTGTGTCTTCGATAGCCGAAACCATGCGGCGAGAGGCTTGGCCCGCAGCCGGGGGCTTGTCGCTGGGCGGCCTGGCGGCCGTGCTCGCGGGCAGCGCCCTCACGGTTGCCAGCGACACCGGCCCGTTGCACCTGGCCCGGGCCGTGGGCGCCCGCACCGTGGGCATTCACTGGGCGCCGAATTTGATCAACTGGGGACCCGTGACCCGGGCCCGGCACCGCGCCGCCGTGTCGTGGCGGATGCCGTGCCCGCAGTGCGGCGTGGTGCCCAACGCCCCGTATCCTTTTGAGCCCCAGACGGAAGCCTGCCGGCACCTGGTTTCGTTCGTGCAGGACGTACCCGTGGCCGAGGTGCTGGAATTGGCGGAGGGGTTGCTCAAAACGTCAAGCCGGACCGGACAGGAGACAACCTTTTTGGGACAATTGCAGTAACAGCACTTTGGAAAGACGGGGGGCTGCGGGGACAAACCACTCATGTAAGCATGCATTCAGAATAAATGACCAGACTATCTAGCCTCCAACCCAAGGAGATTGCCGTCTTCCGGGCGTTGCAGATCGGCGACATGCTGTGCGCCGTTCCCGCCCTGAAAGCCCTCAGGCACGCCTGCCCCGGGGCCCGCGTGACCCTCATCGGCCTGCCGTGGGCCGAAGGGTTCGTGCGCCGGTTCCGTGAATACCTCGACGATTTTATCCCGTTTCCGGGCTACCCGGGCCTGCCCGAGCAATCCTGGCAGCCCGCGCAGATCACCGACTGGATGCGCACGGTGGCCGGCCGCTCCTTTGACCTGCTGGTGCAACTGCACGGCAACGGGGCGGTTGTCAATCCCCTGGTGGCCGCCCTGGGCGCCCGGGCCGTGGCGGGTTTTTACGAGCCCGGCCGCTACTGCCCCGACCCGGACCTGTTCACGCCCTACCCCGAAGCGGGGTCCGAAGTGCGCCGTTTGCTCACCCTGACGGACTTCCTGGGCGCCCCGGCGCGGGGGGAAGAATTGGAATTTCCCGTGACGGCCGAAGAAGAAGCAGCCTGCGAGGCGCTTTGCCGCCGCTATGGCCTGCAACCTAAAAAGTATGTTTGCGTACACCCCGGAGCCCGGGATACCCGGCGCTGGTGGTCGGCCCGGCACTTTGCCCGCGCCGCCGACGAAGTGGCCGACAAGGGGTTTACCGTTGTGCTTACCGGTACGCCCGGCGAACGCGAAACGGTTCGCGCGGTGGGTACGGCCATGCGCAACCCGTCCGTAAACCTGGCCGGCCAAACGGACCTGGGCACGCTGGCGGTACTGATCCGCAACGCCCGCATGATTCTTTCCAACGATACCGGCGTATCGCACGTAGCGGCGGCCGTGCGCACGCCGAGCGTAGTCATCTTCCTGGCTTCGGACCCCGCCCGGTGGGCGCCGCTGGACGGCCGCCGCCACCAGGTGATCCTGCCGCACGAGTCCGAGCAAATGGATTACGTACTGGGGCACGTGGATCGTGCCCTGTTTTATGACGAAGCGGCGGCCTTTCCGGCCGGAACCGCGGGGCGCTAGCAGCGCACAGCACCCCGGCGGGGCGCTATTCTTTTGTCTTTCCGGAACGGCCTGAAAACCATTTCAGAACCTATCGTATACTGATGAAACGTGCAAACATGCATTCGAGAAAACGCCTGCGCGTACTGACGTGGCACGTCCACGGCAGTTACCTCTACTACCTCACCCAGACGCCCTGCGATTTTTACCTGCCCGTAAAGCCCGGCCGGCCCGAAGGCTACGGCGCCCGTTCGGGTCCCTTTCCCTGGGGCGACAACGTCCACGAAGTAGATGCCGCCCAGGTGCGCAACCTGGAATTCGACTGCATTCTCTTCCAATCGAAAAAGAATTACCTCGAAGACCAGCACGAACTGCTCTCGGAAGCCCAGCGGGCCCTGCCCAAAATCTACCTCGAACACGATCCGCCCCGCGAGGTGCCCACCGACACCCGGCACCTGGTGGACGACCCGGCCGTGCTGCTGGTGCACGTAACGCACTTCAACCGCCTCATGTGGGACAACAACCGCACCCCCACGGCCGTCATCGAGCACGGCGTGCTCATTCCGCCCGGCGTGGCCTACACCGGCGAACTCGAAAAGGGCATCGTGGTCATCAACGGCCTCGGCAAGCGGGGCCGCCGGCTGGGCCTCGACGTGTTTGAACGGGTGCGCCAGGAAATTCCCCTCGACCTGGTGGGCATGGGATCAAAGGAACTGGGCGGGCTGGGCGAAATCCCCAACCCCGACCTGCCCGCCTTCACGGCCCGGTACCGGTTCTTCTTCAACCCGATCCGTTACACCAGCATGGGCCTGTCGGTGTGCGAAGCCCTGCTGGCCGGCCTGCCCGTGGTGGGCCTGGCAACCACCGAAATGGCCGTCAACATTCAGAACGACGTATCGGGCTACGTGCACACCGACGTGGATTTCCTGATCGGGAAAATGCGCCTGCTGCTCGAAGACCGGGCGCTGGCCAATCGCCTGAGCGCCGGGGCGCGGGAAGCGGCCCGGCGGCAATTCAACATCGAACGGTTCAAGCAGGACTGGCTCGACACGCTGGACCGCGTGACCGGCCCACACGCCGCCCCGGACCGTCCGGCAGCGGCACCCCTCTATTCCTAACCCGGTTCCCCCTTCCGGCCCAATGCGCAAACCACTTACTTCATTCAATATAATTCGGAGGTGTCCCTTGAAAAAGAAAATAGCATTCATCAGTGAGCATGCCTCACCCCTGGCTATCCTGGGCGGTGCAGACAGCGGCGGACAGAACATCTACGTTGACCAGGTGGCCCGCAACCTCGCCACGCTGGGCTACGAGGTAGATGTCTATACGCGCTGGGACGATCCGACCCGAGACCAAATCATTGCCTACCTGCCGGGCGTACGGGTGATTCACGTGGCGGCGGGCCCCCGCCGGGTGCTGCCCAAAGAACAGCTGTTCGGATTCATGGATGAATTTGCCGCCAACATGGAAGCCTTCATCGAGGAGGAGGGCCTGCACTACCAGGTGATCCACGCGCACTTCTGGATGTCGGGCTACGTGGCCATGCAGCTGCGCAAGTCGCTGGGCATCCCCTACGTGGTCACGTTCCACGCCCTGGGCAAGATCCGCCGCATCCACCAGGGCACTGCCGACGGCTTCCCCGACTGCCGATTTTCGGTGGAGGAAACCGTGGCCCGCAAGGCCGACCTGGTGATTGCCGAATGCCCCCAGGACAAAGAGGACCTGATGATCCTTTACTACGTGCCCGAAGAAAAGATCGAGGTGGTTCCCTGCGGGTTCGACCACACCGAATTTTACCCCATGGACCCCCGCCGGGCCCGCCTCAAGCTGGGCCTGCCCCCCGACGAGCCGCTGATCCTGCAACTGGGCCGCATGGTGCCGCGCAAGGGCGTGGATAACGTGGTGCGCAGCCTGGCCCTGGTGAACCGCCGGCGCGAACAGCCGGCCCGCCTGCTGGTAGTGGGCGGCGAAACCGACGATCCCGATCCGCTCAAGACGCCCGAAATTGCCCGGCTCCAGGCCGTTGCCGCCGAAGCGGGGCTGCTGTCGCAAATCTCCTTCCTGGGGCGCCGGCAGCGGGGGCTGCTCAAGTATTTCTACAACGCCGCCGACATTTTCGTGAGCACGCCCTGGTACGAACCCTTCGGCATCACGCCCTTGGAAGCCATGGCCTGCGGCACGCCGGTGGTGGGTTCCAACGTGGGCGGCATCAAGTTCAGCGTGAAGCACGGCAAAACGGGCTACCTCGTGCCGCCCAACGAGCCCGAAATCCTCAGCGAACGGCTGCTGGAAATCCTCGACAACCCGGCGCTGAGCCGCACCTTCAGCCTCAACGCCATCAAGCACGTCAACAGCCTGTTCACCTGGGACAAGGTGGCCGCCGGCATTGCCAGGGTGTACGACCGCGTAGGCGCCAAAAAGGGGGCGGCCAGTTCTCCCATCCAACTGCCCATGTTCGACCAGCCCGGCCCGTACGTCCAGACGGAATACAAGCTGGGCATGTCACAGTAAGTCTGAACGTCTGAACCTTGATTTACTTGATGAAGAGATGACCATGATGGGGAGCGGGGAAGTCCGGTGCACCCGGTGAGATACCGTCCATTATCATGTACATCTTTTCATCAGGAGAATCATGGTTCAGACCGCTTCATGAATGCATTAAATACCAAACCCTTACATTCCCCATAAACCTACCAATGAATCAATTTAACGGAAAAGTAATGCTGGTCACCGGCGGTGGCCAGGGCCTCGGCGCCGCCATCTGCAAGTCACTGGCCGCCGACGGCGCCATCGTGATCCCCACCGACGTAAAAGCCGAAAAGCTCCGCGGCGTCGTGGACGAAATTACCGCCGCGGGCGGCAAGGCGCACGGCTACCCGATGGACGTGACCGACGAACGCCAGGTGGCCGAAGTCGTATCCCGCATCGTGGCCGACCACGGCCGCCTCGACGTGGTGGTCAACAACGCAGGCGTGGACTTTACCAAGCCCATCGAAGAACTCTCGTTCGACGAATGGGACATGGTGATGAAAGTGAACCTGCGCGGGCCCTTCGTGGTCTCCAAGCTGACCCTGGCGCACCTGGCCAAGACGGGCGGCCACATCGTGAACATTGCTTCCACGGCCGCCAAGCGGGCCTGGCCCAACGCCTCGGCGTACCACGCCAGCAAGTGGGGCGTGCTGGGCTTCAGCCACGCCCTGCACACGGAAGCCCGCAAGCAGCGGGTCAAAGTCACGGCCGTCCTGGCCGGCGGAATGCAGACGCCCTTTATCCTCGACCGGTTTCCCGACACGCCCCTCGAAAACCTGCAAGACCCCAAAAACGTGGCCGACACCATCAAGTACGTGCTCATGCAGCCCGCCGAAACGGTCATCCCCGAAGTGATGGTGGTGCCGATGACGGAAACCTCGTGGCCTTAGTCAATTGAAAATTGAAAATGGACAATTGAAAATGACCTTAACGCCACCTCCGCCCAATGCGTCAACGTGGGCTGAGTGTCCCTTCGCATCATTTTCAATTGTCCATTTTCAATTTTTCATTTCTTCATTTCTTATGAACGCGATTTTTCTCGACAAAGACGGGACGCTGATCGAGGATGTGCCGTATAACGTAGACCCGGCGCTGATCCGGTTGTACCCCGACGTGCCCGAGGCGCTGCGGCGGTTCCGGGCGGCGGGGTACCGGCTCATCGTCATTTCCAACCAGGCTGGCGTGGCCCGGGGGTATTTCGAAGAATCGGCCCTGGCCGGCGTGCGGGAAACCCTGTACCGGCTGCTGGCCGCGGAAGGCGTGCCCCTCGACGGGTTCTACTACTGTCCGCACCACCCCGACGGCGTGGTGGCCGGCTACGCAGTCTCCTGCCAGTGCCGCAAACCTGGTCCCGGCATGATCCTGCGGGCGGCCCGGGAACACGGCGTGGACCTGGCCGGCTCGTGGATGATCGGCGACATCCTCAACGACGTGGAAGCCGGCAGCCGGGCCGGTTGCCGCACCGTGCTGGTGGACAAGGGCAACGAAACCGAATGGGTGGCCGGCGCCGGGCGGACGCCCGACCTGGTCGTCGGGACGGTGCTCGAAGCCGCCCTGCGCATTGCCGGCGATTCGTCCGGCCCCCCCCGGCTGCTGAGGGCGGGGACGGAAGGCAACCTGCTTTAGCATGAAGCATGACGATCTGATGCATCAACCCACTTGCGCACCCCTATGGAAAACGGACCCGAAAGAATAATTGAGCGTTTCAAAAAACGCAAAGTGCTGGTGATCGGGGATGCCATTCTGGACACCTACATCAAGGGTACGACCGACCGGCTGTGCCGCGAAGCCCCCGTGCCGGTGCTCGACGTGCTCGAACAGGAGCACAGTTGCGGCGGGGCGGCCAACACGGCCATCAACCTGGCGGCCCTGGGCGCACAGACGCACTTCCTCACCGTGACCGGCCGCGACGACAACAGCAAGTTCCTCGTGGAGCAGCTGCGCCGCTACGGCGTGCACACGGGTTGCATCGTGCGGGCCGGCGAACGGGCCACCATTGCCAAGAAACGCCTCACTGCCGCCGGCAACATCCTGCTGCGCCTCGACGAGGGGGCTACGGCCGCCGTCACGGGCAACACCGAAGCCGTGCTGCTGGCGAAAATCCGCAAAATCTACCCCACGGTGGACGCCGTGATCCTGTCGGACTACGGCTACGGCGTGCTCACCGACCGGGTGCTCGACACGCTGGCCGAACTGGGCATTGCCTACCCTAAGCCCCTCGTGGTGGATTCGCGGGACCTGCCGCGCTTCCGCAAGCTGCAACCGGCCGCCGTCAAGCCCAACTACGAAGAAGCCCTGCAACTGCTCGACCTGCCCAAAGCCGCCGGTCCCGACCGGGTGGAACAACTGCTCGGGCAGGAGGCGCAATTGCTCGAACGGACCGGCGCCGCCTGCGTGGCCGCCACCCTCGACGCCGACGGTGCCCTGGTGTTCCGCAGGGGGCACCGGCCCGTCCGCCTGGAAGCCGTACCCCGCGACAACAAACACTCCATAGGTGCCGGCGACACGTTCATCAGCGCCCTGACGCTGGCCCTGGCCTGCGGGCAGGACGGCCACCAGGGGGCCGAGCTGGGGGCCGCGGCCGCCGCCGTCATCATGCAGAAGGAAGGCACCGCCGTGTGCACCAACGAAGAACTCAAAGCCTGCTTCCGGAGCAACCCCAAGCGGGTGTACGACCTGAAGGCCCTGGCCGAAGTGGTGCGGACCCGGCAGAAGGCCGGCAAGCGGGTGGTGTTCACCAACGGCTGCTTCGACATCCTGCACACGGGGCACGTCACGCTGCTCCACAAGGCCAAGGCGCTGGGCGACCTGCTCATCGTGGGCATCAACAGCGACGCGAGCATCCGCCGGGTGAAGGGCAAAGACCGGCCCATCAACACGCTGGAAGACCGCCTCACCGTGCTTTCGGCGCTGCAATCGGTGGATTACCTCGTGTCCTTCGAAGAAGATACGGCCCTGGCCCTGGTGGAGGCGCTGCGGCCCGACCTGTTCGTGAAAGGCGCCACCTACAGCGGCATCACGCCGCCCGAAGCGTCCCTGGTGGAAAAGTACGGCGGGCAGGTGCTGGTCTTTCCGCCGTTCAGCGACGGCAGCACGGCCCGGCTCATCGAAAAGATCCGGGGGGCCACGCCGCGGCGCAAAACCATCCGCGGCAAAGACCCGGCCGCCTTGTCTTTTGAGTAGACGGGAGAAAGATTTACCACGGAGAAAAAGGGGGTGAGAAGTGAGGAGTGAGAAGATAGGACCGCAAGGATCGCAAAGGAGACGCAAAGGGCGCAAAGCAATACGCGTACTCCTGGCGTGCTTTGCGTCTCCTTGCGCCCTTTGCGGTTGGGT
>CADCTQ010000420.1 GCA_902805615.1 uncultured Cytophagales bacterium | reverse complement strand
ATAGCCTGTCAAAAGCAGCCATGTCAGTGATGCCGTAGGCGGTACAGAACCGAATCAGTAGCGGACTCATGCGCAAAGAAGTTTATTGTCCAATTTTTGTATTCAACTGACGGTGCGACTTTTTGTTCAGGGCAAAGGTATTCCTTTTGGGTATCATTCCCGGCCATAGCGAATCAATCTACCGGAAAGGCAGTATCCATCCTTTGCGCATGAAACTGTCAAAACGCAAAAGCCCCTTAGAACTGAATCTAAGGGGCTTCGTCTTTTCTAGTAGAGAGAAGGCAAACATTATCGAACCATTGGCAGAAGGATTTGGAGGCGATTGGGCAGTTCCTACAGGGAAATAAGCCGGGATAGGCAGTGCAAGCGCGTTGTGGCTAACATCATGTTTCGTCACCATGTCATTGCTGCATCCTACTCCAAAGCGCACGCCGTGGCTGGAGTGTCATTGGAGGACGTAGTCATTGTTCACCACCAAATCCTTGTCCACAAACTGACCGGGATTGCCCGCAACCGTTTTGTACAGGCGCAAGGGTTCGCCGGCCCTGGACCGGCAGATGAGGCGCTGAGTGGATTCCATTTGTAACACGGCGCAGTGGTTTTGCCTTTACCGGTGTTTGCTGAAAAGCCAGGGGAGAAAAGTTTTATCGGTATACAAGGGTACCCAGCTGAAGTGGCCCATGTCGGCGTACTCTTTGTAGTTCACCTCCACTTCGGCTTTGTTGAGTTGCATCACCAGGGCGCGGACGTACTCAACGGGCAGTAACTTATCGAGGGCGCCAGCCGAAATGAAGAAGGAAGTATTGTGCAGGCGCCGCATCTGTTTGTCGGTAACCCGCCAGTTGGCCGCCATCGGGATGGCCGCCGCGAAGCGTTTGGGGTAGCGCAGCACCATCTCCCAGGTGGCAAACCCGCCGGCCGAAATGCCGGACACGTAAATACGCTTGCGGTCAATGTTATAGTCTTTCTCCATCTGCGCCATCAGGTGGATTGATGCGGCAGCCGGCCAGGTGGGCGGGTCGCTCAGCCGGCGGCTGTTCCACTCTCTCTGTTCGGGCAGGTTGGGGATGATTACGAAGCAGGGGTAATCCCGGAGGGCCTCCTGCTGGGTGAAAACCTGCACGAAATGGCTCGTGTGATTGGCCTTGGGTCCGCGTTCACCGGCCCCGTGGAAGAACACTACGAGTGGGTACTTTACCTTGGGATCGTAGTTGGCCGGTTTGAGCAGCCGGTAGTACAGCGTTTGCTTGTCGGCGGTGGTGAACTCCAGGCGCTGAAACAAGGTGTCGGCCATTGATTTCAGCGCCAGCGCCAGGTTCAACCCGGGTTCGATCAGCGTGTGCTCCACTTCGTCGGGGGTATCCACCAGGACGTTGTTTTCGACCACTACCGTGCGGTCGGGTACCGACAATTTGGGAAAGTGGCGCGAAGACCGGATGTAGTTGCCGGTGATGCTGGTCTGGTTTTGCTCCTCCGTGACGTACAGCCTGACGGCCGGGTGGTAGGTGTAGTTGAAACGGATGGTGTCGGTGCGGAACAAGTACCCGTCGTTGGTCATGTAGTTGGGCTGCCCGTAGTTGTCGGTCGTCTCGTCATTGAGCCGGCAATTGGCCAACACGCAGCGGCTTTCGGCGCAGACCACGATGCTTTCCTTGAACGAGGCCGGCCAGCGCTGCCAGCCGTGCTGCTCGTCCCGGAGGGCCTTCGACGGAACCTGGGGGTCGGGGGTGGCGGCGTTGTTCTGGCGGATGCCGAAGAGAATGACGTTGTCGTGGGCCGAGGCGGGCCAGTCCGAGTACAGGTCAATGGAAGCGCGGTTAAGGTCCAGGTTTACCAGCCCGAAGTTTTTCTCGCCTTTGCTGCTGGCCGTAAACCGCTTGAACGCCGTCCAGTTGGGCGTACCCATGCCGGAAAACGAGGGTTCGTACTTGGGGAATTCGAACCGGGTAGGCAGTTTAGCCTGGTTGGGCGGAGTACCGGCAATTGCCTTCGGCTCGGCGCCCCTGATTACTACGTTGCTCCTCAGGTGCACGTCAAAATTGAAGTAATATGTGCCGGCGGGGAAATACAGGACGCCGCCGTTTGCCGACATGCGTTCCAACTGCTGGTGGAGCAGCGTGGAATCTACCACGCCCCGCTCCCCCACGATTCCCTTGACCTGGGTCACGTCGGTTACCTGGTTCCACCGGACCTGGTCGGTCCAGTTTTCCTGCAATTTGTAGTAACGGGTGTAGGGGTTGGTGGCAGGTGGCTGGGCCGACAAAAACACGGATGGCAGGATTCCGGCCAGCACGGACAGCAGCTTCCGGAATGGGCCTTTGACGGATGGGAACATATGCGTTGCGGGATCGTAGGGGGTTGGGAGAAAGAAACCGGGAAGCACGCGCGGGGCCCCGGGCGGCAACGGCCCGGGGAATGTAGCGCGGAAAATTGCCGGGCCGCCTTATTGCAGGACGGCCTCGGCCACGGTGCAGTGCTGGATTTCCGCCAGTTCGGCAAGGGTGGCAACGGTGGCTTTTACAATGTTGCTCATGAAGGTATAGTTGAAGTTGCCGCTTATCTTGTCTTTGCGGGTGTTCAGGTTCACGTTCCGGGTTTCGCCGCCGTCGCCGATATGAATGGCCGGGTACTTCCTGTACCAGAAGGGGGCGTGGTCGCTGGCGGCCAGGGTGGGGGTGAATCCGCCATTGCCGTGGGCCACGAGCGGCATCACTTTCAGGGCGGGCACGTACGCCGATGCCGAACCGGTAAAGTGCTTGCCGAGCCCTTCCGACTCGCGGTTCGACGTGTTTACCACGAAATTTCCCCGCTTCCCGTCGCGGATGACGCTTTTGCAGACTTCCGGGAAGATGATCTCAAACCCTTCGGGAATGATCTGGCTGCCCGGTGCTTCCGAATAATAGCTGATCATGTCGTAGTTGATCACCCCGGCAATGGTTTCGTGCGGCTTGATGCCGTCGAGCAGGTAAAACCAACTGCCGTAGAAGCCCTTTTCCTCCAGGTCGAAGCCGATGAACTTGATGGCGTGCCTGAAGTGGTATTTGGAAAGCACCCGGGCGGCCTCCATCATTCCGGCCACTCCCGAGGCATTGTCGTCGGCCCCCGGGCTGTTTTCGGCCGCATCGTAGTGCGCCGTGAGCAGGTACGTGTTTGCGTCGTGCTGGCCCGGCAGTTCCCCAATGATGTTCTGCATGGAAAACACGTTGTCCTTTTTGGAATGGCTGACCGTCATTTTGAACATTTTGCCCACCGACTCCTTGAGTTGGTTCTCGCCGATGACCGTATCCTGCCGGTAGGCCAGCAACCCGTGGGCGCGGAAAGCATTTTCAATCGTATCTCTTACCACGTTGAGGTGGCGCAAGCCTTCCTTCTGGTGGTTGCGCACGCCGGTCATAAAGACCAGGTTGGCCCTCAGGTTTGTGCTGTCGACCTCCCGGATGATGTCGGTGATGCTGATCTTGTACCGGTCGTCGGCGATGAGTTTAATCCTGCAGCCGGGAGGCGGCTCGGCCCCCGCGTAGGTCCAGCTGATCGTTTTGGCCTTGCCCGTTTTTACCGGGTAGCCCACGTCGCCGCTGGCTTGGCCCGTATCGAGCAGGTACGTCCGGCCGTTGTCGCCCGACACTTTGAGCGTAACTTCCAGTTCATCCTCTTCGCGGTCAGCGAGGTCATAGGAAACGAGTACTTTGTGGTTGGCCTTATCCACCCTTACGCTGACGTTTTCAAGCGCGGGGGGCTCATTTTGAGCAGTTGCCGTTGTGCACAGGCACAGGTTGGCCAACAGGACGGTGGCTGCGTAAACGTAATTTTTCATGGTTGAATGGGGATATAAAGGGGTGGTGGAAATTGCCTTACTGCCAGCAGATTTCGCAGGTCTTGTTCCCGGTGGTTACGCGCGACCGGGTTACGCCAGCCGGGCGTTTGCAGAGGGCTTGTCTGCCCGGTACACCCAGCCCTTGCGCTGCCCGCGGGCGGCACCGGGGGCAATCGTTACTTTTCCCGCGTGATTTTCCGGGTCATCAAGGATTGGGCCGGCGGTGTTGCCACGCCCGGCCACGTAGCGCCATCCGGGCGCTCTGTGCTGAACGGCACCGGTGTATGCGGGAATGGCTTAGGCATCCTCCCGTAGCGCATCGGGCAAAGCCTATTGCACACATTGGCGATGGGGTCAGGGGTAAACGCCCCCGATGAGGTCGTCAATGACCACATCGGGGTGGCCGGTGCAGGCGTTCAGCACTTGGGTAAAATGATCGAACAGCAGCGTTATCTGATCTTCTGCGTATTGGGCGGTGTTGTAATTGCACCAGCATTCCAGGCCGTTCCGGCGAACCGTGAGGTGCAGATCCAGGTCGAAGTAGCCCAACACCTCCTTGTCCCAGTGTTTTCTGGTGGCATTGGACAGCACCGTGCCTGAACTTCCCAGCGACAAGTTAAGGAACACCGTGTTCACGGCGTTGAACGGAATATCCTGGTCGTTGAGTAGTTTAGACATTGTGTATTGCTTATGAAAAGAAGCCAAAGCCGCGCGGATGATCACGTCGGTGACCAGGTGGCCAAAACTGTTTTTTTCGTCCACGTTGATCCTGATCAGGATCGTATTGACCAGGAAGCCGATCAGTTTCTCCACTCCTTCCCGGTCCCGGAGTGCCGCGTTGGCCCCGAACACAACCTCCCGGGCCCCTGTTATTTTGTACACTGTAACGGCCAGTGCAGCCAGCACGACGTAGTAAGCGCTGCACGACATCCTTTTTACCAACTCATTGATTTTGGCGTACGCATCGCCGGCGACGGCGAAGCTGAACGACTTTGCCGGCGTTCTTTCTGCTTTGGCTACAATCCCATAAAAAAGCTGTAAAGTCTTCTCGTCTGTGCTTTTCAGGTAAGGAGCAATCCTGCGCCTGAGTGATTCGCGGTAGGAAAAATCAGTCAAAGGCGCGTTGTTGAAGTACGTGGTCAGGTTGTGCGCGGGGTACTTATGCGGGTTTTGCCAATGCCAGTACTGTTTGAATTGCTCACCGACCACCCCCTTTTGCAGCTTTCGCTCCCAGGCGCAATAATCTTTGAATTGAATGGTTGGGTTGCCGGGTACGGGGCCCGTGCCAAGGCAGTACCACCGGTAAAAAGCCATTACTTCTTCCTCAAATACCCGCACCGACCACTCATCAGAAATCGCGTGGGAAATGTTGAAGATTACCCGGCAACTTCGCGCGCCGTACCTCAAGAGCGTAAAATGAAAAAGCGGACCTTGCCCGTAGTCAAAAATAAATTGAGCAGCCCGCTCAAAATGCCCGGATGCTATTTTTTCTTCTTCTCCTTCCCCCCCTGCGTCTACCTCCGTAACGACGGAAGCCACCTCAACGGCCGGTAAAACTTTCTGTTTTACCCTTCCGGAAGCGTCAGGAAACACTGCTACCGTTCGGAGTATTTCGTGCCTTTCCAGGAGTGACCGGCACGCCAGCCGGAAAGTTGTTGGGTTGAAATCCTCAAAATCATACTGCTTTACGATGTTGAACGGGACGTGGGTTTTTTCGTAGAAATACCCGGTCCAGAAGTGCTGCAAGGCGGCTGAAGGCTCGTAGTACTCCTGCTCCTCCACCGGCGTGATGGGCACGTTGTAGTAATTGTCTTCCATCCACCTGATCCACTGCAGCAGGCAGGACCGCTGCAATTGGAGCGGTTTGGAGTTGGCGTCGGCCCCGTTTAGGGCGGCAAGCTGTTCATCGACGTGGTTGAGTGCAACCTCCAGCAGAGATACTTCCAGCATGGCAGTCCGGTTCGTCAAGGGTATCGCGAGGTTTAAGGGGTGAACATTTGCACCAAGACCGCAGGCTTGCCCTACGCTACCCATAGGGTAATATTGGACCCCCTGAAATTGATTCTTGAATCCGCGCCAAAATGCGCGTGCAGGTAGATCAGAAACGCCCCCCCAATGTTGAGGGGGGTCGTAAAAGGCCGGAGGTAATTCTGCGTAACCTCCAGGTTGGAATCGGTCAGCAGGTCGTCGTGCCGGTTGTTGCGCACCTGGATGCGGTCAATGCAGGCGGCTCCTTCTACATCCACCAGTATTTCCAGCGCCGCCAGGTGCAGGCCCGCCGCCGTCGGGGCGGAAAACGGGATCGGGCAGGGAATGCAGTACCACTGGGAAGTATGGGCATCGCCGGCAAACGTAGTACCCCACGCCTGACGCGTGCCGGCGTCTTCGGCCGGGGAACGGGCAGCAGGCGGTTTGTGCTTGCTGCCGGCGTGGGTGGTGGCTCTTCCCGGCGGTGCCGCCAGGACAACAGCATGTCCGTGAAGCGAATAGTGGTAATTCATGCGTCGAAAAGATTTGTAGATGGGACACGTCCGCGCAACTGGCGAAAGCACTTTTCTCCATTGCCGGCCGCCGGGGCCGTATCATTTTCGGCAACAACCCTTTTTCAGGTCCAACTCGAATGAAGCTGCCAAAAGAGAAACGGCTGCCGTTGGTTGTTGGTTGTTCGTACTTCCGTGTTTGACAGGCAGTTGTGAACAACCAAATCCGCAATCATAAAGTCATTTCAGTATCATGCAAAACTTCGCGGAAGAGCAGACCAAAACGCGCTGTACGTACAGAGGAAAGTTTGTTGGCGGCCGGCGTGAAGTTTTGATTACACCACCGCCCGGGTGGGTATGGTGCAGATCAGCAGGCACAGCCCGTTTTATTCAAATTCCCGGAACAAGCAACAAAAACCATCAATGCTGCCGTCAGGAAAACGCAAGTCCGGATAAAATGATCTCATTGATATCGATAGACTCACTGATGGCAATCTCTTTATAATGTTTAAGGAACAGATTGGTCTCTTCCGTTTGGTGTTTGCTGTTGAAATATATGCAATTGTTATACCCTTGTTGTACCTTGGCGGCGGTGTCGCCGTCATGCGGAAAATGCACGGCTTCCGCATCCCGGCACAACATGATCTTTGTGCCATGTTTATGCAAACGAAAGCCTAAATCGTTGTCCTCGCATCCCCACCTTCCATCAAATTTTTCGTCGAACATACCGACTTCGATGAGACGGTCGCGGTTGACTGATACATTACAGGATAAAAACATTACCCACGGGGCAGGCAGATCAAAGATAGTATCGTTGTACTTCTGATACTGTTTCTCGCGTATATCAGGTGAGATTTTGTCTGCTTTAAGTTTGGCAATGCTTTCGGTAGGCAAATAGGGGTCTATCATTTTCTCCAGCTGATTTCTGGAATAAGTGTCGTCATAGAGCCCGTATACGTAACCCAGTAAAGCCACGTTTTGCCCTGTTTCGGTGTGAAAGCGAAGATGAGACCCGACGCAATCACTACCGAGCAAGACGCCCGAATCTACCAGCATACATAGGTTGCTGGAAGCGTTCATAATGCCTATGTTCCTGGCAGAACCAGGACGATAGCCTTTATCCTCCTGAAAGTAGTAGCGAATGTTCAGGTGGTTCTGGTAGTTTTCCACTACCTCCCTGGTGTTATCACTCGACCCGTCGTCCACTACCAGCACCTCAAAACAGCTCTTTGGCAGGTTCTGGATGGCAAGAGAATGCAGGGTGAAGTCAAGTAAGCGACTTCTGTTGTAAGTAGGTACTATCACGGATATACCTAACAGGTTTTCAGTTTGAATCATAATAGTTTACTTTGAGTGTAATATTGTTTATGAATAAAAAATACATCCGACTTCGACAAAACGCATTACGTATTCTTCCTTGGAGAAAAACTGCTTCACTTAAGGTGCCGTTGTTACCGGTCGCGTAATAAATGTTGATTCCCCCGGTGGGGTGCACCACGGCAGACCGCATTTCGATGCCGTTGAAGTTCCCGTACCGGGTTGCTTGCCGCAAGCATTGTTGAACAGGGCAGAATGACGCACTAAAACCATTACGTACAACACCAGGCAGTGTCTGCGGAATAGTGATTAGAGTAGTAACCGATGAAAGCCGGTTTGATCATCGTCAGGAAACCAAGGTTACAGGAAACCGCCTAACCCAGTTTTAGGTCACTAACCAACGCGTGAGGATTTTTTGTTATGTTTTTCAAAAAATTCACGTACTGATCACAGAGGAACTCGATCATGTCTTTGGAATAATAGCGCAAGGAATACTTGCACAATAGTTCGATACCGTTGGCACATTGCAAAAACTGCATGTATGAAGTAGACGTCATTCCAGGCGATTTTTGCTGTTCGTGAACAGGTTTCAGATCCGTCATTTTTTTAGAATCTTCCGTTACGTAATTAATTTTAAAAAGATCTTTATCGGGGAAAGGCCATTGCCCGTCATCACTCCAGGGGTATTGATGGTTCACCGAACCCAAAAAGTTCATGAAAATGCTTTTTACCATTTCGTCTACACAAACAGAAGTATCCACATTGGTAAACAAAAAGACGAAATCAGTGCAATTGGCCAGTAACCGGGCTGTTGCATTCATCTCCCTGCCTGCGTAAAAGACGGATACCAAAATGTTTTTCTGATTGAAAACGTTAGATAAAAAAATAACGAAAGCACTGATGATCAAACCTGACAAACCAACATTGTACAGATTGGCTATAACAGTCAGCTGGCCTTTCAATTCCTCCCCAATGTAAAGGGTATACTTCCCCTTCATGTCTTTCTGCACGCATAACTGGTTGTGACCATACGTCTTGTAAAAGTTTTTGAAATCAAAAACGTATGATTCATCATTGCTTATGGTTTCCCAGTAGTCTTTGTTTGATGCACCGTTTACGGCTTCGTTCTTCCAGGCTACGTAATCTTTAAGTTGGATTTGATCCGGAGCAACTTGTTCTTCCTTTTGTTCAACCACGTTTTCGTAGATACGCCCCAGTTCTTCCATCATAACTTGGGTTGATCTCGTATCAGATATTATATGCTCTACAAAAAAAACCACTGCATACCTTTCCTCAGCCATGCGAAAGACCTGGACGGTCATCAGCGGCTCCGTTTCATAATTCACCATGCGGCAAGCTTCCCGCTGCATGGTGTCCTTAAAAGCGGCAGAACTGTTTTCCCCGCGCAGATCAAATAGATGGATACAATATTTGTTTTGCTCCCATTCATGTATTTGTTGCATTAAGGCGCCATTTATTCTCACAAAATTTGTTCTCAGGCTTTCGTGGCGCTTAATCAACTGCTCAACCGCTTTTTCTAAAACGGCTACATTCAGATCAGTGACGTACCTAGTTGTAATTATTTTAAACAAAAACTCTTCGTTCTGCCGGCTGTGCGCAAAAACCCATTCGTGCCGCTGCTTGTTTGACGTTTCATAATATTCCCTTTTTGCAATTGGTTCCAATCCGGGTATGCGGCTGATTGTTTTCATGTTTATCGTTTTTAAAATACAAAGTCTTGCAATACCCGTTTTAGAGACCTTCTGCAATTAGCCGCACGCTGAGTAACTATTCCCCGAGAAGACATCCATTGGTGGACTTACCACCCCATTACTTGATTAAAGAATTAAAAGCGTTCCCCCGAACATGATAGGCCAGCGTTCCCGTGTAATCGAATCGGATCCGGTAATCTCCCTCCCACTTTGCCAGAATATCTTTTTCTCCATCCCGGTTGGCATCATCCAGGCAAACAACGGCTTTGCTGCACAATCTATTCCAGATGAAAGAAAAGGCAGGGTATCTGGCCCTATCCTTGTTGGGCTCCCACGCAGGGGGACCATCAATCACAACCATGTCGAACTTTATTCCCTGCACGCTTTTTTCCAGAACACGAGTATCATACCAGGCATTTTCATCCAAAGCGTTTTCAGAGCTGGTTAAGGGTGCATAAATCATTTGAATAGCTTCATTGGTACCGTCTTTATCAATGTACCCCTGGACAAATTCTATCCAACCTTTGTCGTGCTCCACTGAAATAATCTTACAGTCCATTGCATTCTTCCTGATCAACCGTCCCATCAGTATCGTAGAAATGCCCGAACCAAATTCCAGTATGCTTTTGCGTTGGTTGAGGGTTACATCATTGAGCAAAAAAGCCAGATTGTTGGGCTTTATTGAAGAAGTCGTCAAAGGAATAAAGGGGTAGTTTTGCAGGAGGGGTTGAATAAGCGCAAGCGCATAGAGGTTGCTGTAAAGATTCTGGTCAGGCTGCTCCGCTGAATTGTAAGTATTCATAGCTACAGTAATTTATATTTTTAAACAAAAATGATCCGGTACGGCTTACGATAGCACGAGCCAAAGACTTGTGTGAAGCGACGTAGCCGTTGCTTTTGGGGCAATCCGCCGATGCGTTTGGGCGGGGGTAAAAGCAGTTTATCCTGCCTCGTAATCCCCTTATTCCCGGGCAGTCGCCGTGCGTGAGGTACCCGCCTAAGCAAAGGTTAAGTCACGTTTCCCAGCAATTCTTCTAACAATACCGGAATCAGTATCTTGCTTTCACCATTGAAGTGAATGTGACAGGGGTAGCTTTGGGTTTCAACCACGAACAACCTGTTGTT
>CADCTQ010000419.1 GCA_902805615.1 uncultured Cytophagales bacterium | reverse complement strand
GGGCTCACGGTCAATCACGCACAGCGTACCCAGGTTGTGGCCGTCGGGGGTGGTCAGCGGCATCCCGGCGTAAAAACGGATGTTGGGGTCCCCGGTAACGAGGGGATTTCCCCGGAAGCGGGGGTCGAGCTGGGCGTCGGTCACCTGGAACAACTCGTTGCCCTGGATGGCGTGGGCGCAGAAGGCCCATTCGCGGGGCGTTTCGCCAACGGGCAAGCCTACCCGCGATTTGAACCACTGCCGCGTTTCGTCGAGCAGGGTAATGAGCGAAATGGGGGTGTTGCAGAGCTGCGCGATCACCCGGGTGATCTCATCGAATTCCGCTTCCATTTCGGTATCCAGCACTTCGTAGCGCAGCAGCGCCGCTAGTCTTTCGGCCTCGTTGGGCAGGGGAGGGGCAATGATCATTTGCGTATTGAACGGATGGTGTGGGCCGGGTGCGGCTCAGGCGACAAAAATACATCCCGGGCGGCAGCGCCGGTGATGGCTTCGCGGCCGGGACCTTACGCGGATGCTTTTTGGAAATGATGGCCGCCGTCGTCGCCCGGCGCCCGGCTGAGTCCTTTTCCGTCAGCAGGTTGCGCAACCGGGCGTTGGACTACCCCTCCGTCGTCCGCCCCGGAAGGCCGCCCGGACAAAACGCGCCGCCCGCCGGAATTGCCGATCCCGGGGCTGACCTTACAAGGGGGCGGCTGCCCGCGCCGGTTACCCCCGCAACAATTCCGGAAGGAAAGCAAAAAAGGCCCGCCCGGGACCGTAAAAGGTTTTTTCAGGTAAAACATGTATAGAGAGGAGGGATGAACCGGGCGAAATGAATAACGGCCTGATTTTTTGGTTTTTAGCCTTCCCGGAATAAAAGGAGGCCCGTCACGCCTACGGGAAGCGTCTTAATCAGCCATTAATCCGGCCAGCTTACGGGCAATAATGGGTTTGGTGATAAAATCCTTTACCAGTCGGTGCCGCAGGGCCAGGGCCCGGTCTTTTTCGCTGATCGAACTGGAAAGCACGAAGAGCTTCGTGGCGGGCCGGGCGGCGGAAAACTCCTTTTCGTAGTGGGCAATGAACTCTAAGCCGTCCATCACGGGCATTTTCAGGTCCACCAGGATGTAGTCGGGGTACTGGTCCGTCTGGCGGCACTTGTCCAGGTACGCCAGGGCCTCCGGGGCGCCGGGCTGGAACGCGTATTCCACGGGTTGTTCGAGTTCTTCGAGGGCCGCTTCGAAGAGGATTTTTACCGTATAATCGTCGTCAATCAACAGGAATCTTTTGGGCGGCATACGCGGGGGAATGATTGTAAGTGATAAACGCGGAATGATACACGGTTCCGGTGACAAATCCTTGGGCCGCCCACTGGTAATTGGCCCGTTCGTACCGCAAGAGCTGTCATTCACCGCTTCGGGCTGTCGGTGTATTCTTTCAGGTAACACGTGACGGTCGTGCCCCGCCCCACGGTGCTGTCGAGCCGGATTTTGCCGCCGTTCTTCTCCACCATGTTCTTGATCAGGTACAGGCCCAGGCCCTTGCCGTCGCCCCGGGTCGTGAGACGGGAAAACGGCTGGAAAAGCTTATGCGCCAGCCGGGGCAGGTCGAGGCCCGCGCCGTTGTCGGCAAATGCCAGGGTCACGAATCCGCCCGACCGGCCCGAGGTGACCGAAACGACCGGGGGCCGGCCCTCCGCCCGGTACTGGAGGGCGTTGCCCAGCAGGTTGCGGAAGATGCTCTGGAGGTAGGCCCGGATGTAGGTGACCTCCGGGCAGGCCGCAAAGTCGGCTTCGATGCAGGCGGCCCCTTCCGCCATTCCGGTTGCCAGTTCTTCCCGCACCCCGGCGAGTACGTCGGCTAACGCCACCGGCTGCACGGCCACGTGAAAAGTGCTCTGGACTTCCAGCACTTCCACCAGCCCCCTGATCGTCTGGTCGAGCCGCGCCACCGACTGCTGCATCGTTTCCAGCAGCGAATCCCGCTGGGCCGGGCCGGGGTCGCCCATGAGCAGCTTGGTGAGCACCAGCAAGTTCGCCACCGGCGCCCTCAGGTCGTGGGCCGCCGTGTAGACGAACGTTTCCAGGTGCCCGCTCACCTTCACCAGTTCAGCCTGCTGGTCCTGCATGAGCAGCCGGGATTGCTGCAAGTCCGCCTGCGACTGGCGCAGTTCGGAGAGGTTGCGCAGCACTGACCACGCGCCGGTTGCCGGGCCGCCGTCCGAGGAGACGTCGGGCACCAGGTCCACGGCGTAGTGCCGGAAGGCGGGGGCGGCGCCGCAGCGCATTTCTACGGTGGCCGGCGCCTGGGTACGCAGCACCGCCTGCAGGGCCGTGAGCCATGCCGCAGCCCCGTCGAAGGCGGGCAGCTCCGACACCCGCCGGCCCGTGGCGCCCTCCGCGGGCAGGCCCGTTTCCCGCGCAAAAGCCGCGTTCACGAACGTAATGACCCCGTCGCCGTCGTGCCGGGCCATGGCGACCGGCAGCGTGTTGAGCAGTGTGTGCGAACGATCTTCCATATTGGGGGGCGGCGGGTCGGGTGGTTGGCTGGTGAACGGGTTGGGATACCTACAGCGTTTTGGGTTTGCGGTAGTTGGGCAGGTCGTTGACCAGCAGCCAGTAGTGCACCACCTCCGCAATGGTAAGCGAGTACTTTACGAAGTTCATGGCCTTGACGATGAAGCTGTTGGCGCCCAACTGGTAAGCCTCCCGCATCTGTTCTTCGGAGGCCGACACGGTGATGACCACCACCGGGATGCTGGTGGTGGCGGGATCGCTTTTGAGGGCCTGGAGTACCCGGGCGCCCTTCACCTTGGGCAGGTCCAGGTCGAGCAGGATCAGCAGCGGCAGGCTGTACTCTTGGTCCCCGTAAGCCCCGCGCCGGAACAGGTAATCGAGGGCCTCTTCCCCGTCGCGGATGTGGTGGTATTGCAGGGTGGGCATCTTCGCCTTCAATGCCTTAAACGTCAGTTCAGCGTCGTAGGCGCTGTCTTCGATCAGGAGGAGTTCAGGATGAGCGGCAAGCATAGCGGTCAATTTGAAATTTAAAAATGGTCAATGGAAAATGGACGATGCGGGCATTTTCCATTGACCATTTGCAATTGTCCATTTGCATGATGGCAATTGTATTCGTAAAGCTAGTCAGAAAAACGAACAGGCGGGGCCGAACTCTGCTTTTGGGTTTGGCGTTAAGCGATGTATGGCTTTTCCGGCCCGTTGACGCCGGCCTGCGAAGGGGTACAACGGGCAGAACTTTTCGTATGCAACACATTTCCCTGCGGAGCAAACTATACCTGGGTTTCCTGATCGCGGCGCTGCTGATCGGGGCTTCGCGGTATTTTTATTTCCTGAGCACCAACCAGTACATTGATACGGCTCTGCAACTCCAGCGGACCCAGCAGGTGCTGGCGCAGCTCGAAACGGTCATTTCCCTGGCCAAGGACGCCGAGACGGGCGAAAGGGGCTACATCATCGCCCGGCAGGAACGCTTCCTGGAGCCCTTCGCGCGGGCCCTGCGCAACCTGGACCGCGAGATGAAGGACCTGGAAGCCATGACCGCCCGCACGCCCTACTACCCGCCCCGCATCCGGCAACTGGAACGCCTCGTGCAGGGGCAGATCGCCATCCTCAACGCCAACGTGCTGCGCGTGCGGTCGGGCCGCTACGAAGAGGCCGTCCGCAACGTAGCGGGCGGGGAAGGCAAACGAAGCCTGGATGCCATCCGCCGGCTGGTGGGCGACATGCAGGCGCGCGAACGGGCCCATCTGGCCTTCCTGCTGCGCCGCGTGGAAAGCAAAGCCCGGCTCAACAACTGGGTGAACTTCCTCAGCATCACCGTGCTGGCCGTGCTTTCGGCGCTGGGCATGTACACGATCCTGCGCGACCTCCGGCGCCGCGAACGCCTGGAACGGGAACTCACCCTCAAGAACGGGCAACTCGAAGAAGCCAACGCCGCCCAGCAGCACCTGCTCGGCCTGCTCGAAGAAGCCCAGGAGATCGGCCGGCTCGGCAGCTTTACGCTCGACGGGACCAACAAACTGTTTACGGCCAGCCTCCAGAACTGCCTCAACTACGGCCTCGACCCCGCCATTGCGGGGGTGCCGTCGCCCATGTCCCTGCTCTTCGAGCGGCTGCACCCCCAGGACCGCCAGCGGGTGAGCGAAGCCGTGGCGGCTTCCCTGCAACACCTGGTACCCTACCGCCAGGAGCACCGGATCGTGCTGCCCGACGGCGGGGAAAAACACATCCTGGTGCGCGGCCGGCCGATGAAGGCCGGCGGCAAGGTGTACCTGCGGGGCACCACCCTCGACAATACCGAACAGAAGCAGGCCGAAGCCGAGGTGCGGGCCTCCGAAACCCGGTTCCGGGCCCTGCTCGAATCGGCCCCCGACGCCATGATCATCACCGACGAGGGGAGCCACATCCAACTGGTGAACGCCCAGACCGAACGCCTGTTCGGCTACCGCCGCGCCGAACTGGTGGGCCAGCCCGTGGAAGTCCTCATCCCGGCGGCCCTGGCCGGCCGGCACCGGCAGCACCGGGCCGCCTACGCCGCCGCCCCCAAAGTGCGGGGCATGGGCATCGGCCTCGACCTGAAAGGCGTACGGAAGGACGGCACCGAGTTCCCGGTCGAAATCAGCCTGAGCCCCATCCAGACGGGCGAAGGGCTGCTGGTGGCCGCCGCCATCCGCGACGTGAGTGAACGCAAACGCTACGAAGCCCGCCTCGAACAACTCAACCAGCAGTTGCAGGCTACCAACGAAGAACTGGCCGCCAACGTGGAGGAACTGGCCGCCGCCGGCGAAAAGATCCAGGAATACAGCGAGGAGCTGGAATTGAAAAACGGGCAGTTGCAGCGCAGCAACGGCGACCTGGAAGCTTTTTCCTACTCGATCTCCCACGACCTCAAGTCGCCGCTCCGGTCGGTGCTCTCGTTTGCGGGCATCCTCCAGGACGAGTACGCCGACCAGCTCGACGGGGAGGCCAAGCGGCTGATCGGCATTGTGGTCCGGAACGCCCGGTTCATGAACGAACTCATCGAGGCGCTGCTCCAGTTTGCCCGGCTGGGCCGTACGGCCGTGCGCAAAGAATCGGTGAACATGGACAAGATGGTGCACGGGCTGGTGGACGAACTGCTGGCCGACCGCGAGGCCAGACCCGTGGTCACGGTGGGGCCGCTCGGGGTGGCCCGCGCCGACCACCAGCTCATCCGGCAGGTGTGGCAAAACCTGCTGAGCAACGCCCTCAAATTTTCGGCCGCCAAGCCGGACCCCCGCATTGAGGTGGGACACCGGACGAGCGGGGAAGAAGAGGTATATTACGTACGCGACAACGGCATCGGGTTCAACCCGGCCTACGCGGGCGAACTGTTCGGCGTGTTCAAACGGCTGCATACCTCAAAGCAGTTTTCGGGCACGGGCGTCGGCCTGGCCATCTGCCGGCGCATCGTGAGCAGCCACGGGGGGCGCACCTGGGCCGAAGCCGCCGAGGGCGAAGGGGCGACTTTCTACTTTACCCTGCCGGGACAGCCGCGGGGAGACCGGAAACCGGAGGAAGGGAGGCCGGAGGAGGGAACGGACTTTGCCGAAGCCCGCACCGAAGGGCGATCCGAAAGCCAGTCCCCTGATCCCCCGAGACCCGGCACTCAGTAAGCAGCGGGCAGTAAGCAGTAACCAGTAACCGGTCGGCAATACCCAATACCTTACTCTTCCAATTCCCAATTCCCAATACCCAACACCCCTTACTCCCCGCCATGCACCACGTTGACATCCTGCACATTGAAGACGACCCCCACTGCGTGGAACTGATGGAACGGGCCCTCGGGAAGATAGGCCGGCCGCTGGATTTCCAGGCGGTGGCCGACGGGGAACTGGCGCTGCAGTTCCTGGCGGCGCGGGAACGGCCGCCCCGGCTGATTGTGCTCGACCTGAAGCTCCCCAAGGTGAACGGCTTGCAGGTGCTTGCCCAGTTGCGCGGCGAAGAGAAGACCCGCACCGTCCCCGTGATCGTGTTTACCTCTTCGAAGGAACCCCGCGACGTGACGCTTTCCTACCAGGCCGGGGCCAACAGCTACGTCATCAAACCCCTCGAGTACAAAGACTTCTTCGAAGCCGTCCAGCGCATCATCAACTACTGGCTGAGCGTCAACTACCCGGACCGGTAGGGAAGGAGTTTGAGAATTGGGGCGTTTGAGAGCTGGTGCGGCTCACGGTTCCACGGTTCAGGCATAGGTCAGGCAACCCTAGCCCACAGTCTGGTGATAAAGAGTCTTTTAGTCCACGGTTTCACCTGTGGGAACCGGCACCGACAGGAACCCTAGCGGTTGAAACCGTTGCCAGACCTCATCATACGCGTCAACCCATGGTTGAAACCGTGTATGTGATTAGCGCATGTGCTGGGTTGGTTGTGAAGGGATGGGGATTGGTTGATGAAGCGTAAGTGGAGTTTGTTCTTTTTGGCATTGCCCCAAAAAGAACCAAAAAGGTCTAGGCCCAATGATGCTTCCCCCCACTGGGCTTACCCGCCCCTCGCCATTGGGCCGGGCCCACGCGCCGCGATACCACCGCTGCCGAAACAACGATACCAGCGCGTAAGGAAGGGGGCGTGCTTACTGCCTGGCTACTCATTGCCTGGCTACTCACTGCCTGGCTACTCACTGCGTATCCACTAGGCAGGGCGCTAATCAGATACCTGCTTCGCGCCAGCCCGCTACACCAGGCCAGCACCTGCCGCTTCGCCTCAGCAGCGCTGATCACATACCCGGTTGAAGCCGTGAGCTAATTTTACAAAACCGGTAATTTTTACACGGCCCCCAAGGCTCCGGACCGGCGCGTGAGACGGGAAAAGACCCGGCAACGGTGCCAGCTCCGCGGGGGATTCCGGCGTCCCGGCAGCCCTGAACTTCTCCCCGGGACCGTACCCGTGTAAGAAAACGGCGGTTTGTGAAAAATATGAACCGCAAAAGTTACCAAATACGCCCGCCCGGGATACAGGAAGGCGGGAATGGGAAGCCACGGGGACAGCAGTGTCAGCAAAACATAAGTACCATTTCGATGCGATTTACATTTTTGTGAAAAATCCGCTTAGTGCCTGACTGCGTACGTTTTAGCTTCATTTCCCGACTGGAAACCCATAAAGAAAAATTACAAAAAAACATTTCTCAAACGCTTTACTCTCTCCCATGGTTCGCGTAGCTTTACTATCACGAGTGACATTTACTACTGCAACTTTAATAAACCGTTATTGCATTGAATTTTACACTTGCTTCTCGCGGCTGCTGCCGGCTCCCGGAATACGTTCCGCCTGGGGCGGAAAGCGGCCCTCCGGTTCCAATCACCTCCATCAACACCAACTGATCCGTTCAACGCCGGAGCCCGGCAGGGCCTCCGCCTGGCAGCGCCGCTGTCCGGACGGTGCCTGTGCGTGCTGCCCGTCGGTGGCCGGGAAGCGTGCGGCCCGCCGCGGCTGCGCCCCCTTGCCCGACCCCCAAAGCGACAATACCCACTACGCATCTCCTAATCCCCCGATTGCCTGATTTCCAATACCCAAATCCTTTCCTACTTAACTATGCAAAACAAGTACGCAACACGAAGCGTTGGACGCCCGCCCGCAACCGCTGCCGCGCGCAGCCGTTGGGTGTTCTCTGCGTGGCTCCTGCTGTGCCTATTGGTGAGCAGCGCTACCGTTTTTGGGCAAACCGTCTCTTCCGACAAGGACGACTATTTACCCGGAGAAATAGCCATTATTACGGGTAGTGGCTGGGAAGCCGGTGAAATGGTGCACGTTGAATTCAAAGAAGAGCCTGATTATCCCGACTATCACGTTTATGACGTACAAGCGGATGAGAACGGCACCTGGGTGATCCGGTATGACATAGAATCACGCCACCTGGGGGTGAAGTTTACGGTGTTGGCCAAAGGACAAACAACCGGGGCGACCGCAACGACCGTGTTTACCGACGGCAATTACACGATGTCAATTTCTACGAGAAACGCGTGCCTGAATACGCCGATTACCTCGTACAGCATTACGATCAGTGCGCCCTCGGAAGGAGGATTCAGATCAGTGAGTATACCGGTTCCCAGCGGCGTTACAGTACCGGTTTCAAGCATAACTTTTTCTGGCAGTACAGGCTGGATTGCTGACCATGTAGGTTCACCTAATGCAACGTCCATTCGATACAAACTATCAGCCAACCAAGATCCCGTAAGAACCTCGCTTACCGTTAATTTTTCATTAACGGCAACAACTGGTTCTTCCTTCGTATGGAATCCTACTGTGGGTGCCAACGTCAATTATGGAAGCCCTATAAATAACAATACGCCATCAGTAGACAGAACGGTTACCGTGAATGCTTTGCCTGCCATCACGATTGGAAATAGTCCGGCGGTCTGCCGAGGCACAACGAGAACAACGCTGACCTATAGTGGTACGGGCAGCGCGTCAGGGCAGCAGTACACAATTGACTTTAATGCCGCTGCCAATGCGCAGGGATTTGCGGATGTAGCCTATACTGCCATGCCCGCAGTCAGTCCGTTAACGATAAACATCCCTGCTAGTGCAGCGGCCGGTACGTACAACGGAACCATCAAAGTAAGAAATGCCAACACCTGTGAAAGTGTCGGTACGTCTTTCAGTGTAACGGTAAATGCTACGCCAACGGCCACGCTGACCAGCAGCGACGCCGATAACGCCATTTGCGCCGGCGAGGCCATCACTTTCACGGCCGGCGAAGTAGCGGGAGCTACCTACCAGTTCTTCATAAATGGAGCCCCCACCGGCGATGCCAGCACCAGCCGAATCTTCACCACCACGACCCTTCCCGACGAGCAAGGCGTGTCCGTGCGGGTAGCCATTGGCAACTGCCAGGTCACCAGTTTGGTGATTATTACGAATGTAACCCCCCGGCCGACCGCTGCCGACGCCGGCAACGACCAGAGCATCAACGGCACCTCGACCACCCTGGCGGGCAACGCCGCCTCCGTGGGCACCGGCGCCTGGACCATCGTAGGCAACACCCCCGGCGGCACCCTTGCCGACGCCTCAAACCCGCAATCCGGTTTCTCCGGCCTGCCCGGCACCACCTACACCCTGCGCTGGACGATCAGCAACGGGGTTTGCGCGGCTTCCACCGATGACGTAAGCGTTACGTTCAACCAGATCGGCACCGCCACCGCGGCCGCCAACGCCACGGCCACCTACGGCGACGCTTCCGTAGACCTGGTTGCCACCGTCACGCCGGCCGCCGCTCCGGGCAGCGTTCAGTTTTTCGTGAATGGCACCGCCGTCGGCACGGCCACCCTGTCGTCGGGCACCGCCACCTTCGCCTACAACCTGGGCGGAGTTAGCGCCGACACCTACACCATCCGGGCCAGCTACGCCGGTTCCGGACCCTACACGGCCAGCAACAGCAGCAATGCCACCCTGACCGTTGCGCCCAAAGCCCTGACGGCCTCCGTTACGGCCAGCGGCAAAACCTACGACGGCACCACGGATGCCAGCCTTGCTTCCCGTTCCGTGAGCGGCAAGGTGGGTGACGACGACGTGACCCTCACCGGCGGTACGGCCGCTTTCGCCGACAAGAACGTGGGCACGAACAAGACCGTGACCGCGGGCGGCTTCTCCCTGACCGGCACCGCCGCCGGCAACTACCGCCTCGCGGCCAACTCGGCTGCCACCACCGCCAGCATCACGGCCCGGGCCCTGACCATTGGCATTACGGCCACCGGCAAAGTGTACGACGGCAACGCAAATGCAGCCGTATCGGCCGCCATTGCGGATGGCCTCGTAAGCGGCGACCAGGTAACGGTTGGCGCCACGAACGGACAGTTCAACGACAAAAATGCGGGAGCCGGTAAAACGGTAACGGCATCGGTAAGCATCACCGGTGGCAGCGACGCGGGCAACTACGCAGCCAATGCCTCGGCTACCACCCAGGCCGCCATTACGCCCAAGCCCGTGACGGCTACCCTGGTTGCGGAAAACAAACTGTACAACGGCAACGACGAGGCTACGGCCAGCGGCAGCGTACCGGCAATCGGCAGTGACGAAGTGAACGTAGCGGTGACCCAGGCGAAGTTTGACGACAAGAACGCAGGCACTGATAAGCCCGTAACGGCTACCGTAGCGCTGACCGGCGGGGACGCCGGCAATTACCTCCTCACTTCCTCCACGGCTTCCGCCAAGGCCGGCATTGCGACCAGGCCCCTGCTGGTCGAAGTGACCGCCCAGGACAAAGTGTACGACGGCAACGCCACGGCTGCGGTCATTGCTTCGGTTGTTCGCCGCGAGATTGCGGTGATCGAAGGAGATGACCTGACGGTAACGGCCACCAACGGCCGGTTCGACGACAAAAACGTGGGCGAAAACAAAGAAGTAACCGCCTCCATCAGCCTGTCGGGGAAAGACGCCGGCAACTATTCGGCGAATGCCACCGCCCAGACCACGGCCAACATTACGGCCAAGGCCCTGACGGCTTCAATTACGGCCCTTG
>CADCTQ010000418.1 GCA_902805615.1 uncultured Cytophagales bacterium | reverse complement strand
GACGCCCACCGCCACCAGCAGGTGCGACCCGGCGAGTTGGTCCACCTCCCCGTCGCTTTCCAGGCGCAGGGTGATCTTCCCCGCCGCACTGCGGGCAACCTCCGCAACGCGGGTGTTCAGGTGAAAGGCAATGCCTTCGGCCGAAAGGATGCGGAGCATTGCTGCGGCGACTTCCGGGTCTTCGCGGCCGAGGAGTTGCGGGCCGCGTTCCACGATGGTCACCCGGCTGCCCAGGCGGCTGAACAACTGCCCGAACTCCAGGGCCACGTACCCCCCGCCGGCGATGAGCAGGTGTTTGGGCACCTCCTCCAGTTCCATGACCGAGGTGGAAGTGAGCCACGGGACCGAATCGAGGCCGGCAAAACCGGGGTTGCGCGGACGTACCCCGCTGTTGATGAAAATCTTGCCGGCCGTGATGGATTGCGTTTTTCCTTCCGGCGTTTGCACGACCAGCGCATCCGGCGCCGTAAAAGAAGCCTCCCCGCGCAACAGCGTCAGGTTTTCGGTCCGGGCGAAGCGGTTGGCAATGCCCTGCCGGAACGACTCCACCACCCCCTGCTTCCGGGCTTTTACCTGCTCCCAGTGCACGCGTACCGCGTCAACCCCGATGCCGTATGCGTGGGCGTGGCGGGCCTGGTGGGCTACTTCCGCCGAAGCGATCAGGGTTTTGGTGGGCGTACACCCGTAGTTGATGCAGGTACCGCCCAGGTGGGCTTTTTCAATGATGGCCGTTTTCCAGCCTTTTGCGGCCAGGGCCAGGGCCAGCGGCTTGCCGGCCTGGCCCACGCCAATGATGGCGGCATCGTAACGTTCGGGTGCTTGCATGGCCTTTACATTTTCACGAGCACCTCTTCCACGTAGCGGTCGGCGGCGGCGGCGGCCTCTTCCGGGCTGCTGCCGTTCTGGCGCGCGTTCAGGTAGGGCGCGTACCAGTCCGACCAGTGATGGTCGGCGTGCGTATTTCCCTTCTCGAAGTGGTCGTGGTGCGCGGCCGTCTCGCGGAGCAATCCGGCAAGGGTTGCCACGTCGGGGGTTCGCTTCGACGCCCACTCGCGGCCGGGCAGCCGCGTAGTGACCTCCTGGAGCAGCCAGCCGTTGCCGTCCGGGTCTTCAAAAGAGGCATACGTGTGGTAGGTGCGCCCCTGCGGGTCACGCCCGGTCACGCGCGGGTTTGCCACGGCGTTGTTGAAGGGTCCGCCGGCGTAGTGAAACACCTCGCTCACGGCGATGCCGCGGGCAATCAGTTCCCGGCGGGCGGCGTCAATGTCGCCCACGGCGAGCACCAGGCTGTCTACTGCACCGGGCCTGGTCGCCGTAACGCCCTTGCCGAAGATCAGCGAGGCGTCGGAGTGGTACGGGGTGAATTGCACCACGCGAAAATCTTGGCCCGTCACGAAGTCGGCGTCGAGCCGCCAGCCGAGCTGCTGGTAGAACGCCTTGGCGCGGTCCACGTCGGAAACGCCGATCACCACGACTTCGAGCTTCATGTCCACGGGTGCTGCTTTTTCAATTTTTGTAGTTTCCATAAATTTTCCTGTTGGTTTCTTTACTCCTGTTGATTTCTTGTTGTCTTCAGATGCCGGCCCGCGGGGTTGGTCACCGGACTGCATCAACTTTTTTTGGCCGTCCCGGGGAATCAGCGGCCCGCCCCGGCCTTGGCCGTTGCGTTGCCCAGGGGTTTGCGCAGGGATTTAAAGGCGGCGCGCATTTCACTGGAGAAGATTTCGGGTTGTTCCCAGGCGGCGAAGTGACCGCCCTTGTCTACCCGGTTGTAGTAGATGAGCTTGGGGAAGGCTTTCCCGGCCCAGCTCCGCGGAGTGGTGTAGAGTTCGTCGGGGAAGGCCGTCACGGCCACCGGGATTTTCACGCCCAGCGGGGCGAAGAAGGTAAGCTTGTTTTCCCAGTAGAGCCGGGACGCCGAAACGGCCGTGTTGGTGAGCCAGTAGAGCGTAATGTTGTCGAGGACGTCGTCGCGCGTGAGGCCCTCCCGCTTGCCGTCGAAGGAGCGGGCAATGAGGGCGTAACTCCGCGCGTCGTGGTCCAGAATCCAGGCGGCCAGGCCGACGGGTGAATCTTCGATCCCGTACAGGGTCTGCGGGCGGTGGTGCATCTGTTGGGCGTAGGCCACGCCGTGCGTGAAGAAGAAGTCGAGCTGGTCGTAGGCGCGTTTCTCGTCGGCCGGCAGGTTCTTCAGCGCCGGGCCGCCGTTGATTGCCTTCATCACCTGAGTGGGTACGGCCGCGGGCATGTTGGTGTGGATGCCGACCAGTTCCGGGGGCGCCTGCACGGCCATCAGCTCGGTGATCACGTCACCCCAGTCGCCGCCCTGCGCCACGTAGCGGGTGTAGCCCAGGCGTTTCATCAGCGTGATCCAGGCGCGGGAGATGCGCTGCGGGTCCCAGCCGGTGGTGGTGGGCTGCCCCGAAAAGCCGTAGCCGGGCATGGAGGGAATCACCAGGTCGAAGGCGTCTTCGGCCTTGCCGCCGTACTTGGTCGGGTCGGTGAGCGGACCGACGATTTTGAGCATCTCCATGAACGAGCCGGGCCAGCCGTGCGTGACGATGATGGGCAGGGCATTGGGGTGTTTGGAACGCACGTGGATGAAGTGGATGTCCAGGCCGTCAATGGTGGTGACGAACTGGGGCAGGGCGTTGAGCTTCTTTTCTACTTTGCGCCAGTCGTAGTCGGTGGCCCAGTAGCGGGCCAGCTTCTGCATGGTGGCCAGTTGCACGCCCTGCGTGGCGTCGGCTACGGTTTCCTTTTTGGGCCATTTGGTGGCCAGTACGCGCCGGCGCAGGTCCTCCAGGGCGGCGTCGGGAATGGTTACTTTGAAAGGCCGGATGGCTTTGTCGTCGGCAGCGGGAGCGGCGACCCGGGTGCGGGCAGCCGCCGTGGCATTGGCCGCGGCGAGGGTCTGCCCGTGGCCCGCCGGGGCCGCCAGCAGCAATAGTGCGCCCAGGGCGGCGTGCGAAACGAATTGTATGCGCGTTGTTTTCATGGTCTTGGCAATTGACTTTTTTGTTGCTTTTAGATGCGGACCCGTCGGGCGGGTCACGAAACCGGACGGTTTTTTTTATCATTCCTTCCTGCCGGAATCAGCCGTAGGCGCACCGCATCGCTGCACGCGGTGTACCGGACTGGTTTGCCTTTGTGCCTGAACAACCTACGGTCATCCCACCGGGACCGCCCTCGCTGCCGTCCCGGCAGTGAGTCTGAAAGAAGCCCTCCGGGCTATGAGATCCGGGACAAAAGGGAAGTGTATGTGCTGAGCGGGTGGAATGGGCTGCGTCATTGCGAGGAGCGGGATTGCCAAGCGGGTCGGGCGACGAAGCAATCTCACCCGGAGAACCGCCAGACGCCGTTACCGGTGGTGAGCGGTTCTTACCCGTGACACTTCGGGGCCGAGTCATTGCCGGGCTTTGGCGGGGATACGGGCGAGATTGCTTCGTCAGGCCAACGCAAAAGCCTGCCCCACCTCCTCGCAATGACGCATCTCATACCACCCGCGGAGCAAGTACCAGCCTGGATCATACTGCCTTCCGGACCGGAAGCGTCCCGCTTCCCAGCCGCCAGGCTTGCTCACTTTCCTTTCGAGTCTCAATCCGGTTCTTCCCAGTCTTGGCCAAAGCTGCATTGGTCAAAACGGGTTGCCCTTTGTAAGACCAGCATAAGGAAACTTTTTATGCCAGCAGGGCAAGCGGACGCTTGGGAGCAAAAGGCACAGGCGGACGCCTGCGCCAGCGGGCCCAGACTAGGACAGTGCCCAGGCATGGGCCCTCATGCAACGCCAGCTAAGCAGAGAAGCCGGTGGGGCACGGTCGGGACGAGGGAAGTGGCCGGGCTACGGGCGGCCCGGGGTCAGGATCTGGGAGGTTTCGGCAATGAGGGATTCCATCAGTTGGGCCGCTTTCCGGTGTTTGAGGATCGGCGCGATCTGGCCGCCCCAGAAGAGCACCACGTCGTGTTTCTGCCCTTCGAGGGCGGCCCTGCGCAGCGACGACATGAACGTGGTTTGCAGCGGGAACGGGAGCATGCCGCTCTCTTTGCCCACCAGGTCTTTTGCCAGTTGCGTACTCAGCCCCCGGCCCAGGCGCCCGGTAAAGGCGCGGGAAAGCATCGTGTACCGGGCGGCCTCCGAAAAGAGCGCCGCTTTGTGGACCGGCAGGGCGCCGGACTCGTCGCAGGCCAGGAAGGCCGTACCGACCTGGACGGCATCCGCCCCCAGGGTCAGCGCTGCCGCCACCCCGCGGCCATCCGCAATGCCGCCGGCCGCAATCACCGGCACGTTCACTTTTTCCCGGATCAGCTGGAGCAGCACGAACGAGCCCGTGAGCGACTGTTCGGCCGGGGCCAGGAAAGAGGGCCGGTGCCCGCCGGCTTCGAACCCCGAGGCGATGATCAGGTCCACCCCCGCGTTTTGGAGCGCCAGGGCCTCGTCGAGGGTGGTGGCGGCCCCCACCAGGGTGATTCCCCGGCGGCGGCAGGCTTCCATCACGTCGGCGGAAGGGGTGCCGAACATGAAGCTGAACACTTTGGGCCGGACGTCGAGCACCACCTGCACCTGCTCCTCGAACCGGGATTTGAACGGGGCCGGCTTGGGCGGCATTTCGATCCCGGCCGCGTCGAAGTACGGCTTGAACTGGGCCTTTACCGCTTCGTACTGGGCATCGCTGACGGTGCCGTGTACGGCATCGGTATCCGACACCCAGAGGTTCAGGTTGTAGGGCTTGCCGGTGGCCGCCTTGATCTGCTGGTCCACCGCGTAGATTTCCTGCGGGCTCAGGCCGTAGGCCCCGTAGCCCCCCAGGCCGCCCAGGTTCGAGACGGTTGCCACCAGTTCCACCGACGACAATCCGCCGCCGAATGGTCCCTGCAGGATCGGGTATTGGACGCCCAGGCGTTCGGTTGCTTTGGTGTTGTACCACATGGCTGTTGGGGTTAGAGGTTTGACGGGATTCGGGGTTACGCTTCGACGTGGGTAAGCATTTTGTTCACGATCAACCACTTGCCGTCCAGTTTATGGAAAGACAGCAAGTCGTGGTAGTTGAACTCGTACATGGTGAGGCGCACCTTGGCCACGGCGATGGAGTTGACGACGTCAACCCGGATGATCTCCGTGTCGTAGGGCTTGCCCGAATCTTTGGGGCTGGTGCGGTGGGCAACCCCGTCGAGGTACGCCGCCAGCGGCTTGGCGTAGGGCTGGCCCTTTACGTCGCCGAAGAGCAACGTGCCCGGGTGGAACACCTCGCTGAGCAACGCCACGTTGCCCTCGTAAATGCCCCGGAAGTAATAGTCGTTCAGGGCCTGTTCGATTGCCGCTTTTTCTTCCTCAGTGGTTTTATCTGCGTGGGTTTTCATCTGCGTGAGGGGTGGCGCTTCCGCGCCCGGGGAACTGCCGGGCGCGGAAGCGGGTAGAAAACTTTTTGGTCAGTTCAAATGGTGGCCGGCGCCCATGCCGCCGTCCACGGGGATGATGGCGCCGGTCACGAATTTGTTTTTGGCAATGGCGTACACCATGTGCGCCACTTCTTCCGCCTCGCCGATCCGGTTGAGCAGGTGCAGGCCGGCGCCCTGGTCGGCTTCCCCGCCGTGCATGGGCGTCCGGATCTGGCCGGCGGCAATGGTGTTGAAGCGGATGTTGTCCTTGCCGAATTCGGCGGCCAGTTGAAGCGTGAGGGCGTGGATGCCACCCTTGCTGGCGATGGGCGCCGTGGACGGGCCGCCGCCCAGGGCGTGGTCTACCAGCGTGGTGCCGATGTTGATGACCACGCCGTCGCGCTGTTTGCGCATTTGCGGAATCACCGCCTGCGTGGTGAAAAACGTGCCTTTCAGGTTCGTGCCGAGGAAGCGGTCCAGGTAGGCTTCGTCCACTTCCAGGAAGGGCCGGGTTTCGTAGATGCCGGCATTGTTGATCAGCACGTCGGCCGAGCCGAACGTATCCAGGGCGGTTTGTACCAGCCGTTCGCCGGTCTTTTTATCACCCACGTTTCCGGCGACCCGGGCCAGGTTGGGCCCGGCGCCCAGTTCCCGGAACGCTTCTTCCAGCCGGGCGGCGGTTGCCGAGTTGATCACGACGTTGTCGCCCTTTTCGAGGAAGTAGCGGGCAATTTCCTTGCCGATGCCGGAGGACGCCCCGGTGACGATTACAGTTTGCGGACTCATGAGACTTGTTTGTCTTTGATTTTCAATAAAATATGCGTTCTGGCGAAAAACCACCCCTGTCCCCTCCTTGATCTAATCTTGTAGGGAAAAATAAACAGTAGGCGTCGCGTTGCGGGAAAGCGTCGCGTTGCGGGAAAGCGTCGCGTTGCGGGAAAGCGTCGCGTTGCGGGAAAGCGTCGCGTTGCGGCTCCCCTCCTCGGAGGGGCCGGGGGTGGGTTTACCGCCAGGAGAAGCGTTATCCAAGGTTCACCGCACCACCCTGATGGGAATTGTTGGCCGCACCACCCTGATGGGAATCAGCGTAAGAGAATACCTGCATAAGCTCCGGAAAAGATTTTGCATTGATTCCCTGGTAAGGCGTTTGATGAAAGTAAACCCACCCCCGGCCCCTCCGAGGAGGGGAGCCGCAACGCGACGCTTTCCCGCAACGCGACGCCTACTGTTCATTTTTCCCTACAAGATTAGATCAAGGAGGCGAACCGTAACAACCGGCTGCGTGGCAAGGAGACGTACCCGGGGTGACCTGTTTCCGCGTCAGCGGGCAGGCGGGGTACGGCTCCCCTCCTCCATCAAGGAGGGGGCGGGGGTGGTTTCTCCTTAACACCCTGTTGGTTAAACACAACCAAGTCTACGGTAGTAACGCGCTATTTCCGGTTGGCAGTGATGCCTTTTTCCCGCAGGACGGACGTTTGTTCGCCGGCGTATCCCCAGTCATCGGTATCCACTTCGTGAATGACCACGTGCGTCAGGTGGGGGTCTTTGTTGAGCACCTCGGTGATCAGGTCGGTGACCCCTTTGATGAGGGCCTGTTTCTGCTGGCGGGTCACCCCTTCCCGCGTCGTTTCAATTTTTACGAAAGGCATGGCCGTGATCAGTAAAGGGTGGCGGTTTGGGCAACGGCTTCGGTTTGGGCAACCGCCTGGGCGGTGAGGCGGACGTTGAGGTCAAAGTTGTTGTAGATCAGGTTGTCGCCCAGGTGCAGGAAGAAATTCCCGGAGCGGAACTTGATGCCGAACTTGGTGCGGTCAATGGTGATCTTGCCGCTGGCCGTCACCAGGGTGCCGAGGCGGTTGACCTGCGCGTCGAAACTGACGGGATGGGTAATGCCCTTGATCGTCAGGTCGCCGGTCACGTGGTAGAACCCGTTCCCGCGCGGTTCGGCCCCGGTGATTCCGAAGGTGGCTTCCGGGTACTGCTCCGAACTGAAAAAGTCGTCGGAGGCCAGGTGCCCGGCAAACTGGGCGTTGGTGGCCGGGTCGGTGATGTCGAGGATTTTGATGGACTGGGTGTCAATCACGAACCGGCCGCCGGCCAGCCGGTCGTCTTCAAAAAGCAGGGTGCCTTCTTTGATGGCAATCGTGCCGTTGTGGGCGCCGGTTACCTTGCGGCCGACCCACTCGACGTTGCTTTCGGGGCCGGCGATGTTGAATTGCTGCGTTTCCATTTTCGTTGGGGTTTTAAACTTTGGTGAACTTGATTGAACAAATGAGTATGAAGCTATTGAATTGACAGACAGATGGTTGCGCCAGCCAGGCACGGAGCTTCCGATCCGTGTCCGTCCTGAATGAACGATACAAAGATGCAGGGGGAAAGCGGGAGGATTGCGTGACCTGGATCACATTCGGCGCCGCCGGTATTCGTATGTGATCTGCATCACATTTGGGGAATCACATTTGGGGAATCACCCGTCAGCGGTCACCCGTCAGGGGTGATACAGGCGGCTGAGCGTTTCGCGGGATACGCCCAGGTAGGCCGCGATCAGTTGCTTGGGCACCAGGTTGTACAATTGCGGGTACTGCTTGAGCAGTTCTTCGTACCGGTGTTTGACGTCGTTGTTCATGAGCGACAGCAGCCGCTTCTGGGAAGCCACGTAGCCCATGTTGGTGCGCCACCGGAAGAAGTATTCCACCGCGTGGATTTCCCGGCAGAGCTTCTCGCGGTCGTCGGCGTGCAGGCACAGGACCTCCGCGTCGGTGATGCAGTCGAGGCTGACCGTGGCCCGGGTGCCGGTGTAGAGGGCGTTGTAGTCGGAAGCCCACCAGGTCGGCATGGCGAACTGGAGAATGTACATCTTCAGGTCGGCGTTGATGTAGAACGTTTTCAGGCAGCCGCTGACCACGAAATACTCGCAGTGGACCTTGTCGCCTTCGCCGATGATGGTTTGGCCTTTCCTGAAAGCCTGCGGTTTGAAATGCGAAAAGAAGTGATCGAACTGGTCATCCGTAACGGAAATGACTTTAGCGATGTGTCCTTTAAGCGTTTCTTTTGCGTCCATGACAACCCGGGGTTAACGGCCTGGAAAACCGGCCGGCGAACGCCGGTCCGGTGCTTCCTCAAAGGTAGGCTGCTTTGGGATCGTTTGCAGTTTTTTCGGTTTTTTCTTCAGCGCCTGGTCCAGGCTCCACCCGAAAGTCCGGCGTTCCGCCAGCAGGAGCGCCGCCCCGGTAAAGACGAATACGGGATAGTTGAAAGGCGCCGCGATGCCGGCCGTGGTGGCCATGCAGATGCCGAAAATGAAGGTCAGGATGGCGGCGCCGAGCGCCGTGTACTTTACCTGGTAGCCCAGCGGCAGGCAGATGCCGAACGCGACTTCGGCAACGGTAGCCAGCCCGGCCAGCAGGTTTGCCATTGACCGGCCCACGTAGGGCACGAGTGAATGCGTGTACGTGACGAAATGCTCCCAATCGCCCCAGTTCACCTTGCCGGTGCCGGGCATTCCCAGCAGGCCGAGCCGGTCCAGGACGGGCAGGATAAATCCGATGCCAAGCGCAAAACGCAGGAACAATTGCGCGATACCCGTTTCTTTTTTCATCGTGATTGCCGGCGTTGCGCGGCGGTTTGTAGAGGTCCAAAGTGTGTGTGATGGGCATTCTTTCCAGGCTCAGCTGCGGCCGGCACCCATGCCGCCATCCACGTCCCAGATCGCGCCGGTCACCCAGGCGGCCTCGTCGGAAAGCAGGAAGGCAACCGCAGCCGCAATTTCCTCCGGTTTGCCGTTGCGGCCGAGCGGATGAATCCCGCCGAGTCCCTGGTACGCCGATTTTACCGCTTCGGCAGAGTCAAACAGCCCGTTGAGCACGTTCGTCTCCACGACGCCCGGCGCCACGGCGTTGACCCGGATGTTGTACTCGGCCAGTTCCATCGCCGCGTGTTGCGTGAACGCGTGGATGCCCGCCTTTGCCATCGAGTACGCGGCGGTGGGGGAACCTTTGATGGCTTGCCTGGCCCAGTACGACCCGATGTTGACCACCGCCCCGCCCTTGCCGCTTTCCTTCATTTTCCGGGCAACGGCCTGCGTAATGAGGTAAAACCCCCGGTTGATGTTCAGGAAGGCATCGTATTCTTCCGCCGTGGATTCCAGGAAAGGCTTCGGGCGGAATATGCCGGAAGTGTTCACCAGGTAATTGATTTCGGGCACTTCCCGCAGCCGGGCAATGAAATTCGCCACGGAATCCGGGGCGGTCAAATCTACTTGCAGCCCGGCGACCGGCCCTTCGCTTTTGAGGGCCGCAACGGTCTCCTCCACGTGTCCGCGCGTTTTGCCGGCCACCCACACCTTTGCGCCGGATTGCAACAACAGTTGCGCGGTTGCTTTGCCCATGCCACTGGTCCCACCAATGATCAGAGCGGTCTTTTCCTTGAATGCATTCGTTTTCATTGTATTGTTTATTTGCGTGTTATAGCATTTTTTTTGCGCGTTATACTGCTTTCAAATCATTTGCAACTTTCTTGCTTTCTTCTCTAGCAGGTTGTCGATGCTCCAGCTGAAAGTCCGGCGTTCCGCCAAAACGAGACCGGCGCCGGTGAAGACAAAAACGGGATAATTGAAAGGAGCCGCGATGCCCGCAGAAGCGGCCATGCAGACGCCGAAAATGAAAGTAAGGATGGCCGAGCCCAGCGCCGCGGCTCTCAACTGGTAGCCCACGATCAGACAAATGCCGAAAACGATTTCGGCAATGGTAGCCAGCCCCCCGAGGGCACCGGCCAGCGGCCGGCTGACAAAGGGCACGAGGGAATGCGTGTAATCCACAAAATGCAACCAGTCGCCCCAATTTACCTTACCCGTTCCGGGCAGCCCGAGCCACCCGAGCCGGTCCAGGACGGGCAGGAGAAACCCTATTCCAAGGGCCAGGCGCAAAAACAATTGCGCAATGCCTGATGGTTTTGTCATTGGAGTAGCCACTGGAGGCGTTTACTTGACCAGCGTGACGAGGGGCTTTCCTTTCTCGACGAGATACGTAGCCAGTTCCGCCCCCTTGCTTTTGCCGAGATTCCGGGCTGCGTGGGCCGTTCCGCTCGGGATGAACA
>CADCTQ010000417.1 GCA_902805615.1 uncultured Cytophagales bacterium | reverse complement strand
TTGAGTTCCCGCAGCGACGCCAGGAACCCGAACTCCTCGACGCTGCCGAAGCCCGCTTCCTGGAGCAGCGGCTTCATGTAAAACCGCACGAACTTGTAGAGGCGGCCAATGAGGTACCCCGCGTGGTGGTCGGGGTTGTATTCGGAGAGGGCGGCGAATTTCTCGGGTTCCAGGTACACCGTCATCCGGGCGGCTTCCGGCGACACCCCGGGGGCCTTCTTGTCCCGCCCCCCCAGCCAGCCGGCAAAGTCTTCGAGACTCCCCTGGGGATGCAAACGGGCGTATTCTTCCCATTTTTCCAGCAACGGCACGGCAGAAGGATAGGTATGCATAGGATACGCGCTTTGGATTTTATAACGATACCGGGGTATTTTTTGTTCGATACAACCCTCTCGCGGGAATATTTGCAAATGTAAAGAACAAAATACAACGTATCCGCGTTAAAAGAAGTAGATTTGCGCCGGCAAGGTAGCCAGATACCACCGTTCCGTGCTACCGGCGGCCGGTAAAAACGGCGACGCATCGTTTCTTTCACCTCATCCCCATACGCTCATGACCAAGTGTTTAGCTGGCGCCAACAAATCCTACCGGTCCGGCGGGCAGGCTACAGCGGTTGCCGCGTTCGTGATGCGGTCATTGCCCCACCTGAAAACGAGGTTTGCGCCGACCCTTTTCAAGATCGCCTTTTTCCTGCTGCACCTGGGATTGCTGGCGGCCCTCGGGCTGCTGGCGGCCGGTGCCCGGGACGGTTACCTGTAGCACGCGTACGTGACTGATGGGGCCAGGCCCAACCGGGGTAATACGGAGAAAATAAACTGGATCGCAAAGGAGACGCAAAGGGCGCAAAGAAATACGCGTTCTCCCTCACATCTGCGCCAAAATTCTGCTAATCCTTTAATCCTGTGAATCCTGATCCTCCTTGCGCCCTTTGCAGTTGGGTTCTTACCCGTCCGTTCAGAGCCGCTGCACGAGTTTTTCCCAGTTGAACCGGGTTCCCAGGCTCACCGTCACCGTGTGCATGCCGGTGTTCATGTTCCAGTACCCGTCCAGTTTGCTGATGGTGTACACATTGGCAAGCGCCTGGCTGTAGCGTACGCTGATGAAAGGGCCCGAATCAACGCCCAGCAGTACGCCGGCCAGGGGCATGAGCTGGAAAGGTCTTGCGTAGGGCATGGCCGTTACCGTCCAGTTTTCGTTTGCGTTGACCAGCCCCACGCCCGAACCGATGGAGTAGTCATTTTCCCGCAGGGTGGACCCCGTTGCCAGCGCCGGGGCCGCTCCCGCTTCCAGGACCACGTGCAGCCTTCGGGGGTCGGCATTGGGGTTGAGCAGCCGGCTCACGTCCAGTTGCGCCGTGAGCGGCAGTTCGAGGTAGTTGACCCGGTAATTCTTGTAGAAATACGCACTTTCAAAGCCCTGGTTGGTCTGCGTCACCACCGCGTTGTTTTTCAGGCGGTAAGCCCCTCCCTTGAGGCTATAGAGCACCTCCGCTTGCAGGGCAAAAACCGGGTGGAGCCGGTAGCGGGCCAGCAGGCCGATTTCGGGCGCGTACCGCTGGTGGGCTTCCCAAGGCGTCGAAAAACCGTTGAAGTTGCCGATGCGGCCGGAGAAGGAGGAGACGCTGAGGCCGGCTTTCACCCCGAAGGCAAGTCCCCGCTCCTGGGCGTTGCAAAAAAGGGAACCGGCCAGCAGGCAAGCGGAGGCAAAAAAAGGAAACGCTTTTTTCATGTTGGGTTTTGGATTACAAGGGGATATATACCCGGAAGCGCAAAAAGGAAATCGCCGGCGCGGGTGCCGGCCCGCCGGTTTTTTCACCCCAAAATAATGCCCCGCACCGGTGACCTGGCGGGTTGCGGACGTCTAAAGGGAAAAGGCACCGGATTCTCTCCCCCACCCTTCTCCTTCAAGCATTGGAAAACCTGATCGTCATCGTACTCAACCCCGGAGCGGCAGCTTCGGAGGCCTACCGGGAATTGCTCGACCTGGACCGGGAAGACCACATTGACCTGCTGGAAGCGGTGGTTGCGGCCCGGGACCGCCACGGCCGGCTGTCCACCCGGGAGTCGTCGGGCAGTACGCTGGCCGGGACGTTTGCCGGCACGCTGGCCCGGGAGTTGGCCGAAACGCCCGACGACCTGCCCTTCGGCGCGGCCGGGTCGTCCTACCGGGAAACGCGCGACGCGTACCGGGTGGAAGTTTCGAAGGCTTACCTGGCCGACCTGGCGCAACTGATCGAACCCGGCACCGTGGCCGTCGTGGCCCACGTCCTCGAAGAGCGGACCTTCCGCCTCGACCGGCGCATGGCAAAGTACGCCGCTTCCCTCCTCCGCATTCCGCTGTAAGTACGCCCGGCCCGAGCCCTTTCGGGTTTCGGAAACCCGAAAGGACTTTAAAAAAACGCCGGCATGTGACTTCCGGCCCGGGCGGCGTCTAAACGGGGACATGAAGCAAACCGCTCCACAACCCATTCCAAAACCAACAAATGCGTTATGAAAACGACAATGCTCCTACTGGTGACAGTGGCTTTCCTGCTGGGCGGCTGTTACTCCGGCGGCCCCGATGAGGTGGACGACTACTACGTGGTGACGACCCAATACGACCCCTCGTTTGACTTCTCGAAAGTGAAGACGTACGTGCTGGTTGACTCGGTGGTGCAACTGGGCGGCAAGGGCCGGGAGAAATCCACGCTCCTCTCGCCCAAACGCAATGCGTTCATCCTGCAAGCGGTGGCTTCCCAGCTCAACAACCTGGGGTACAGCCCCGTCACCGGTCCCGCGGCCGGGCAGCGGCCCGACGTGATGGTGCAGGTCTCGGCGGTGGTTACCGACAACACGGCCGCCTACTACAACGACTCCTGGTGGGACTACTGGGACTGGTACCCGGGCTGGGAATATTATTACCCGAACGTGGGCGGCGGCTGGTACCCCTACGGCACGATTGGCCTGTACCGCTACCGCACGGGCACGCTCAGCATCGAAATGTTCAACCCGGGCGGCGCCGATGCCTCGGCCAAGCAGATTCCCCGCGTGTGGATCGCCGCCCTCGAAAACGTCCTGACGGTCCGTGCCGCCGACCTGGAGACGCGCCTGGAGAGCGACATTCCGAAGGCTTTCCGGCAGTCGCCTTACCTCAAACCCGTAAGCCAGTAACCGCGGGTTTCACGGGGTTCACGCAAAGGGATCAGGATTTACAGGATTAAGGGATGACCAGGATTGCGGCGCAAATTCACTTCTCACTCCTCGCTTCTCACTCCTTTTTCTCCGTGCCCTCCGTGTCTCCGCGGTAAAGCCTTCCGGGTATGGGGCAGACGCGATCAATCGCGTCTCTACCACCGGCTCTTTCACCTGTTCATTCCATCAACATTTTACCTGCGATATGAAAACCATTGCGCAAAAACTGCTATACACCGCGGTGCTGGGCCTGCTTTCGGGGGCGGCCTTCAGCCAGACGGGCTACACCACCATCCACTACAGTCCTGCTTTTCCGCTGGGCGAAAATGCCGTTGCCGTAAACCGTTCGGGTTGGCGCGGCGCGGGGGTGGAAACGGGCATCTTCCTGTCCGAAAGGTTCAGCCTGGGCGTTTCCGCCAACTGGCACGTGTTCTACAATGCGGCCGGGGCGACGTCCGTGGCGACCCGGGACAACGCCACCTACTCGGGCCGGGGCTACCGCTACGTCAACGCGGTGCCGCTGTTCGCCACGGGGCACTACTACTTCGGCAACGGGGAACGCCTGACGCCCTACGTCGGGGTGGGCGCCGGCACCATCTACCGCCGCTACGACATCCTGGTGGGCAACTACGACTTCCGGCGGAGCGGCTGGCAGTTCGGGCTGTTCCCGGAGGCGGGCTTGCAGTACCCCGTGGGCCGGGGCGTCCGGTTGGGCGTCAACGCCCGGTACAACTACGGCTTCGGGAACGGCAACGTAGCCCGGAGTTCCTACCTCAACGCCAACGTGGGCCTCACCTTCACGTACTGAACAGTGCCGGTTTTGGGCACCAGTCCAAAGCCCCGGAGGGGCGTGCTGTTCCTAGCGAGGCCCATCACATTAGACACAAGCTCCGTAGGAGCGTTCTGTCCAATCACAACAGGTTGCTCCTACGGAGCTCTTGCGTGAGGGAAATGCTGCGAGCTAGTGGTCTTCCAAGGTTAAAGTGAGGGCTAGGATTGTAACAAATACTTGGAAAAATGACCTAGCGTACCCCTCATATAATCGTTGGAGGACCACTAGGAACAGGGCGTCCCTCCGGGACTTTCTATAACTCACACACCTGCCATGCCAATCCGGGAAGTGATGAAGCTATTTGGAATCAGGGCAAAATGGCTTGCCATGGCAACAGTCATCCCCCTACCTCTCAAGTAAATATTTTCCGAGTAATCGCTTGATCCGTTGGATGTTGGCATAAATGACTATTTTTAGCCGGAGCGGCCGGACCGCCCGATGCCCCGGTGCCCGGGCCTCAACCTCCGCGGAAACGCCGCCTGCTTACCCAACCCGCCATGTTTTCCGAGAAACCGATCACCCCCCTGCAAACCCCGGGCAGCGTCCTGGTGGTGGAAGACGAATTTGCCGTCGCCAACGACCTGCAAATCATCCTGGAAAGTGCCGGCTACCGGGTCACCGGGATCGCCTTTTCGATGGAAGAAGCCCTGGAACTGCTCGATGAGGTGCCCCCCGACATGGTGCTGCTCGACATTCACCTGGACGGCCCCAACACGGGCATTGACCTGGCGCGGACGTTGCAGGCGCGCAACATTCCCTTCGTCTACGTGTCGGCCAACGTCAACGACAGCGTGATGGCCGAGGCCAAAGTGACCCAGCCCTATGGATTCGTGGTCAAGCCGTTCCGCGAACGCGACATCCTGGTGACGCTGGAAATGGCCCGCTACCGCCACGCCCACAGCCAGGAGGCCGCCCTGCGGCGGGAAAAATCCCTGCAGGTGGCCGTCAACGACGCCCTGATGACCATCAAGGAACGCAACGCCCTGTGCCGCGAAATTGCCCGGCAGGTGGACCTGCTCGTGCCCATCTCCGCTTTCGGCCTCGGCGTGGGAACGGCCGCCGGGCAACTGCGCTACACCATCACCCTGCGCAAGTCGGCCGACGGCCTGTTCGAACCCTACCCGCTGGTGGCCCTGGCCGGCATTCCGCCCGACCAGGTGGAAGCCGAAGCCCGTTCGCTGCTCGAAGAAGAAACCGGGGTGTTCACCGGGGAACGCTTTGAAGGATTGTGCCGCAAGTACGCCCTCTACCAGACCTTCCGCAACCACCTGGGCTGCCGTTCGGCGATCCGGATGCGGCTGCCGCTCAACGACGGGGCGCCGGCCAGCTTCGCCCTGGTGAGCCCGGACCCCGGCGCCTTTACGCCCGCGCACTACGACCTGGCCCGGCTCATCGTCCCGCAGATCACGCTGGCGCTGGAAAACCTGTTTGCCTTCGAAGACATCCGGGCCCGCGAACAGGTAAAAGCCAGCGAACTGGCCCTGCTCAACGCCTTTACCAGCGGGCTGCCCTACGCCGAAGTGATGCGGCGGGTGGCGGCCGCCCTCAACGAGATCATTCCCTGCGACCTGGTGGGCGTGTACCGGACCGGCCTGCAACCGGAGGCTTCGCCCGCAGACGCCACGCTGGTCAAGAAAGCGCAGGTGTTCGAGCCCTTCGTGCCGCCCCCGCCCGACGACCGCGCCGCGCCGCGGCCGCCCGGTGGCCCGGATGACCTGCCGGGCCAGGCGCGGCTGGGCGTCGGCGAAGCACACGCCCGGCTGGCCGAACGCCACGAGGTCATGCGCCGGTACGGCGAGGCCCTGGGGCTGCGGTCGTCGCTGGTCATGCCCGTCACCCTCCACGGCAAAACAGTCGCTTCCCTCCTGCTGGCGAGCCGGTCGGCGTACGCGTTCACGGAGAAAGACCTGGCGCTGCTGGGGCAGGTAAGCCTGCAAATGGCGCTGGGCCTGGAGAACCAGATGGCCTTCGAGCGGATCGAGGCGCTGAGCCGGCAGCTGGAACTCGAAAAGACCTACCTCATCGAGGAGATCAAGACCACCCACAACTTCAGCGCCATCATCAGCACGAGCCCGGCCATGCAATACGTGTTCCGGCAAATGGAACAGGTGGCCCCTACCGACTACACGGCGCTGATCCTGGGGGAAACCGGCACGGGCAAAGAACTCATCGCCCGGGCCATCCACGAGAATTCGCCCCGCCGGGCCCGGACCCTCATCCGGGTCAACTGCGCCGCCCTGCCGCCGCAACTCATGGAATCTGAACTGTTCGGGCACGAGAAGGGTGCTTTCACCGGCGCGGCCGAACGCCGCATCGGCAAGTTCGAACTGGCCCACGGCAGCACCATTTTCCTCGACGAGATCGGCGAGTTGCCGCTCGAATTGCAGCCCAAGCTGCTGCGGGTGTTGCAAGAAAAGGAGATTGAACGGGTGGGCGGGAAAGGGCCCATTGCCTGCGACGCCCGCATCATCGCCGCCACCAACCGCAACCTGAAGCAGGAAGTCGCCGAGGGCCGGTTCCGCCCCGACCTGTTCTACCGCCTCAACGTGTTTCCCATCACGCTGCCGCCCCTGCGCGACCGCCGGGAGGACATTATGCCGCTGGCAACGTACTTCCTGGAGAAGATCGGCAAGCACCTGGGCCGTCCCCTGCGCGGCATTGCCCAGGCTTCGGTCCAGCAAATGATGGCCTACGCCTGGCCGGGCAACATCCGGGAGCTGGAGCACACCCTGGAACGGGCCGCCATCCTCGCGCCGACGCCCGTGGTGGAACTGGCCTTGCCCGTACCCGCCCCGGCCGGGGGGGTTGTTCCCGGCACGCCGGCACCGGCGGCCTCCGACCGCGTAAAGACCCTGCACGACGGCGAGCGGGACATCATCGTGGCCGCCCTCAAGCAGTCCAACAACCGCATCCGCGGCAAGGGCGGGGCCGCCGAGCTGCTGAAAGTGAAACCCACCACCCTGGAGTACAAGATCAAAAAGCTCTCCATCCCCCGGTAGCCGGCCGCCGGGGTTGCCGCGCCGCTTACGCCACGGCCCGTCCGTAGAGGGTATTGAGTTTCTGCCGGGCCCGCTTGAGGCGCATCTTGACGGCGCTGGCCGAGAGCATGAACACGGTCTGGAGTTGCTCGATGGACTGCCCGTCGTGGTATTTGAGCAGGAGCATTTGCCGGTCCGTTTCGGGAATGTAGTTGAACAGCGCCAGCAGGGCACTTTCGGAGGGCGGCGGTTGCAGGGCGTCTTCGGGGGACGGGAACGTGGTGTCCCGCCAGGCGGCCCCGGCCGAATCGTCCAGCCGCTGCACGAACAGGCGCTTGCCCTTGCGGAAGAACTCCTGGCAGTGGTTGTAGGTGATGGTGTACAACCAGGTGGAGAAGGAAGCCTGTCCCCGGAAGGCAGACAAGTGCTCAAATGCCTTGAGCAGGGCATCCTGGGCCAGGTCGAAGGCTTCGTCGGGATCCTTGCAGAGGGAGAGGCACTTGTGATACACCTTCTGGTAGTACCGCTGGTAGAGCACCCCCAGGCCCTCGGGGTTTCCCAGCCGGTACTGTTCGATCCAGTAGTCATCGCCGGCGGCTTGGTGCATTCGATCCATTTTCATGGGATAGGTTGTTTAGTATGTACAAATCGGGTAGTAAGGCACTTGCGGCATTCCGGAAAGGCAAAGGGGTGCCGGGCCCCTTCCGGGGCATGGACTGGCATTCCTCAACGCGTGGGTTGATTGGGTTCCCGGCAGCGCCGCCTCAGGCGTTTTTCCCGATGATTGAAAACCAGTGGGCGTCGCGGGTACCGGTGTCACGTTCCCGGCGGGCCGGTTGGTGCAGTTCCCCATTTGCCGGGTATATGCCAAACCGGGTGCCACGCCGCCGCCCAGGGGCGCGGAAAGCGGCACAAGTGCCTTCACTGCTTAAAATGGCGGTTTTCGGGGACAGCCCGCGGACGGGGACGGGCGGCACGACACAGTATACTGGAGGGCCTCCACGCCTTCGGGGGAGTGCAGTTCGGAGAACGTACGTCCCCCCACGGCACGCGCCGGCAGGCGCACGGGGTAGCGCGCCAGCACGTAGCAGCGATGCGCGCCACTATCCCGCGCCAGCCCGTTCTGCTGCACGCCTTCGCGCTACTCACCGGCGAATGCCCGTGTACAGCCCTACAGGGGAGCAATCATGCTCCCCTCCAACCTTTTGGAGGCACGGCAGGGCCTTATTTTCGGAGGAGACTCCATTCCCTCGGAGTTTGGAGGCGCGAACCTACGGCCTTTTGGAGGCGGCCGGATGGCAACCCGGAAAATCGTCAAAAAATGCGCATGGGCCTGCCCACGCCGGCACCGGCAGTAGCCCGGTGATTTTACCCCGGAATGGTCGGCAGACAAGCCTCCGTTCCGGTGGAGCCGTCCACTTAATGCGGCATATAACGCCCATGCACCGGTTGGGCGGCTCCGGTAGGGCGGGCTGACGCGGCTTTGCCCGGAAGGCGGCCTTCTAATTGCTCCCTTCCTGCTATGCGACATTTTTATTCTGCATTGTTGCCGGTCCTGTTGTGTACTCCCCTGCTTGCCGCGGCGGCCCACGCCCAATCCATTCCGCGGGCGGAGGCCGACAGCCTGTTAAGAGGCCTGCAAGCCGGCAAAGCCGACACCAACCACGTACACCGGCTCATCCGGCTGGGGGAACACCAGGTCTACAAGCCCGGGGAGTTTAAGGCCGACATGGACTCGGCCCGCAGTTACGCCGTTGCGGCGCAAGCGCTGAGCCGCCGGCTCAAGTACTACCCGGGGGAAGCCCGGAGCCTCAACCTGCTGGGCACCATCAGCCGCGAGTCCAAGGATTTTCCCGGCGCCATTGCTTGCCAGGAGCAGGCCATCCGGCTGAACCGTCAGCACCGGGACGTGGCAGGGGCCGCCCGCAGCCTGCTGTTGCTGGCCCACGCCTGGCGCGACAAGGGCGATGCCCCGCGGGCCCGGCAGGCGGCGCAGCAGGCCGTTGACCTCTGCCGCCGCAACGGGTATTTTCTTCAGACCGGCGAAGCCTGCCTGGCGCTGGGCAACACCTACGCCGACGCCGGGGAGGAACTCCATGCGAAGATCGGCCACTACCAGCAGGCCCTGGGCTGGTTTACCCGGATTGGGGACCGGAAAAGGAGCGCCGACGTGCACAAGGACCTGGGCGATCTGTACCACTTGCAGGGAAACCCGGCCAAGTCCCTGCTCGAACTGCAAAAGGCCCTGGCCCTGTACCAATCCGTGGGCTACCTCCCGGTGCAGGGCGTGTATGATCTGCTGGGAAACATTTCCACCGAAATGGGTGATTACCAGGAAGGGCTCCGGTACGGACTCATGGCCGTAAAGACGGCCGAGCGCCTGGGAGACAGCACTTTGCAGTTGTGTACCATTTACAACCGGGTGGGAACGACTTATTTCCGCATCCAGCAATTCCAGAAGGCCCACCTCTACTACAACAAAGCCATGGTCATCGCCCGGAAGTACGATGACCGGCCTTCCATCCTGGTCATGAGCCACAACATTGCCAGCATTTTACTGAAGCTGGGCCAGACGGAAGCATCCCTGCGGTTGCTCCTGGGCACTGCCCGGCAATACCCGCCCGTGAACAGCACCGACAGCATCCATTTGGCCGCCAGCGTACTCGTCAGGTACACCCTGTTGAAGAGGTACGCCGCGGCACAACGGTACTGCAACCAACTCCTCTCCTTCTCCGAACGGCTGGACAAGAATGACTACAACCGGACGGCCATCTACAACGCCGTCATCAAATTCCTGATGACCACCCAACGGCACGAGGCGGCGCGAAAACAAGTGGCCGCGTACGAAGCATTCTGTACGAATACCAACTACCTCCGGGGAGCGTCCAACGCGCAGCTCTACTGGTTCCAGCTCGACTCGATGCAGGCCAACTACCCCTCAGCCATCCGCCACTACCAACGGTACAAGGTCCTGGCGGACTCCCTGGAGAACCAGGCCAGAAACCGGCAGATTGCCAGCCTGGACGTGCAGTACGAAACCGAGAAGAAGGAGCAGGACATCAAGCTCAAGGAACAGAGCATCAAGGCCCTCACCCGGGAGCGGCAGCTACAGGCCAAACAAATGGAAAAGGACCAGGTCGTGCGCAACGCCCTGGGGGCAGGGGCCGTGCTGCTGCTGGCCCTGCTGGCGCTGGGTTACAACCGCTACCGTTTGAAGCAGCGCAGCAACCGCCAGTTGCAGGCCCAGCAGTTGCAACTGCAAGCCCAGCACGAAGCACTACAGGCCCAGCAGGACGAACTGCAAACGCAGCAGGAACACATCCACCAGCAGAATGAGCACCTCTCGGACCTGCTGCTGGAAAAGGACTCCCTGCTGATGCTCAAGGACGTGCTGCTGGAAGAAAAAGAGGGACTGCTCAAGGAGATTCACCACCGGGTGAAAAACAACCTGCAAATCGTCATGAGCCTCTTGAACTCCCAGGCCGCCTCGCTGGCCGACAAGGCCGCCCTCTCGGCCATCCGCGA
>CADCTQ010000416.1 GCA_902805615.1 uncultured Cytophagales bacterium | reverse complement strand
GCTGATCAACCCACCCCTCGCCATTGGGCCGGGCCCAATGGCGAGGGGCGGGTTGATCAGCGGGGGGAAGCATCATTGGGCCTAGACCTTTTTGGTTCTTTTTGGGGCAATGCCAAAAAGAACAAACTCCACTTATGCAGCATCAACCATTCACCAACCCCTCACAACCGCCCCATCACTAATCCACCCATCCTATCTCCACCCATCCTGTTACCACCCATCACAACCAACCCCTCACCAACCCTAAGCCCCTCAAACACGCACCTGCACTAATCACATACTCAGCGTCTCACTGACGGCTTTTGGGTGCAAAGCGGTTGAGGAAATCCACCGAGACTTCTCTATCCGTTTCCCCGCACTTTAAAAAACGCGAAAAAAGAAACGCAAAAAGCCCGGCAGATACACCGGGCTTTTTGCATTTGGAAACGGCTTGGTTACGAACCTCCTAGAAAGTGCACCTGAGGCGTTCCAGGCCGCGCAGGGCAAAGTTGGGGCGGCGCTGCACGTTTTCTTCGGCCAGGGTCAGGTTGGGGAACTGCGCCAGCAGGGCCGTAAACGCCGCGCCGGCTTCCATGCGGGCCAGGGCCGCGCCCAGGCAGAAGTGAGGGCCGTAGCCGAAGCTCATGTGGCGGCCATCCTGGCGGGTCAGCTTCAACTGGGCCGGCTCGGGGAACTTGGCGCCGTCGTGGTTGGCGGCCCCCAGGCCCAGCATGATGTTCTGGCCGGCCGGAATGGTCACGCCGCGCAGCGTAAGGGGCGTGGTGGTGGAGCGGTAGACCACCTGCACCGGGCTGTCGTAGCGCAGCAGTTCCTCCACGGCCGACTCCATCAGTTGCGGCTGCTGGCGGAGCAGGGCCAGTTGATCGGGGTTGCGGAAGAGGGCCAGCGTGCCGTTGCTGATCAGGTTGGTGGTGGTTTCGTGGCCCGCAAACAGCAGCATCGTGCAGATGATCACCAGTTCATTCTCACCCAGCACCTGCCCGTTTTCTTCCGCCGTGATCAGGGCGCTCAGCAGGTCATCGCCGGGCTTGCGGCGACGTTCCTGGATGAGCCCTTTCAGGTACTCTTCGCCCTGTTGCAGCACCGACGACATCCGCTCCAGTTGCCCGGGCGCGGGGTTCATGATCCCGAAGAATTCGGCAATCGTGTGCGAGGTGGCCCGCACGTACGATTCGCCCTCGGCGGGAATGCTGAGCAGTTTGAAGATCACGGCGGCCGGCAGGGGCACGGCCAGGTCCGCCACGATTTCCAGGTAGCCTTTCGTTTTGGCCTTCGCCAGCAACGACTGCACGATCCCTTCGATCTCGTGGCGGATGCGCTTGAGGGTGCTGGGGGCAAAGGCTTTGGCCGACAGGTTCCGCTGCCGCGTGTGGTCGGGGGCGTCCATGCCCTGCATCCACAGGCTGAAGTACGTTTTGATGTGCCGCAATGCCTCCATCTCCGAGGAGATCAGTTCCCGCCCGAACGCGTAGGTCTCCGACCAGTTCGACGACAGGCTTTTGTTCTGCAAGGCGGCCGACACGTCTTCGTACCGGGTCAGCATCCAGCAGGCGAACATCGGGTTGTAGTGCACCGGGTGCTGTTCGCGCAGCTCGGCGTAGAGGGCGTACGGGTTGTTGAGGGCCGCCGGGCTCACCAGGTTGTTGATGTCAATGGAAATAAGTTGCTCCATACGTGGAAAATAGATAAATGGGTAATTGATTGTTGAGCGAGGAATAAAAGAACCAATGCTTGCAAAAAAGGGGGAGATCGGCCAGATCACCCAAAAACGGCTCCGCCCGGTTAACGCAGGTGGTGTACCTTTTGCAACGGTTTTTCATGCCTGGACCGCAGATACCACGTCCGGCGGACTTCCTTTCACCCCTCCGGGCGCCCCCGGGGTGAAACATGCTTTACGCAGCATAAAATACCTAAAAGTAAGTATTGCGTAACCTTTTCATTATGTGGACATTGCGTGCAAGGGATTGACGTTGCGCTATCTGTCTTGTCCACCCGGCAAAGGGCATTTTTTTTCTTCTCCTCTCCTCCCCCATCTCCTCACCAACCATTTACGCCTGCCATGCGCACCTATCACGTTACGGCCCTCCGGATGCCGGTCTACTTCAACCGGGAGGGCGACCACGACCACAACGGCATGATGTACGCCCTCAAAGCGAACGTGCCCATCCTCAAATACATCCGCACCCTGGCCGGCGGACTCCGGCCCGCAGCGTCCGTTGCGGCGGTGGCCCAGGTCCGGGCCGCCCTGTTGCAGGTGGATCTGCCGCTCACCCCGCAGGCCGCCCGGCAACCCCACCCGCTGGTCCGGCCCCTGGTGTTGCGGGCCCGCCGGGGGGAAACCGTACGCATCATCCTGAAAAATGAGATCATGGGCCGTCATGTGGGCATTCACCTGGTGGGCGGGGGGTACGACGTAAGAATGTCGGACGGCTCCCGGGTGGGCGCCAACCCGGCCAGCCTGGCTCCGGGCGGCGCGGTGCGGACCTACACGTGGCAGTGCGACCACGAGGGCGTATTTCCTTTCCACGACGGGGGAAACTACTCGGGCGGCGAGGACGGCACCAACGTGCACGGGCTGTTCGGCGCCCTCATCGTAGAGCCACCCACTGCCGCGTGGCGCGACCCGGTATCGGGCATTTCGTCGCTGACCGGGCAGTTGGACGGCCTGTACCTCGACGTGATTCCCGACGGGTCCGTTCCCGACCCGGCCACCATCGTCCCGCCCACCACCACGCTGGACACCCATTCCTGGCCCGCGCCAGACCCGTACCCGAATTTTAACGCCGAGGCGCACCGGGAGTTTGTGATCTTCTTCCACGACGAACCCGAGTTCGTCCCGCCCCACGTGCCGCCCCCGGTCAGCCCCTGCCACCACGGCAACGGGCACGGCGGCAGCGACGACCACGGTGACAGCGGCGGCCACGGCAGCAGCGGCGGGCACGGAATGCGACCCGGTGGAATAGGAACCGGCGGAATGGGCGGCGGGCACGGGGGGCACGGCAACTTGCCCCCGATCATGCCGGTTTCTTACCGCGCCGAACCCATGATCAACCGGGAGCACACGCTGTGGCGGCTCCTCAACGCCGGGCACGTGCTGGAGCGGCCCGTGCTCAACGAAGAGCAGCACCACAGTTCGTGGATGTTCGGCGACCCGGCCACGCCCATCCTCAAAGCCTACATCGGCGACCCGGTGCGCATCCGGCTCGTGCACGCCGCCGTGAAGGAAACCCACGTGTTTCACCTCCACCTCTACGAATGGCACGCCGTGGCCCAGGACCCAAAATCGCCCCGGATTGACGCCATTTCCATATCGCCGCAGACGGCGCACACCATCGAGCCCGTGTGGGGCGCCGGCAACCGCCACCAGGTCGCCGGCGACGTGATCTGGCACTGCCACCTTTACCCGCACTTCCACGAGGGAATGTGGGGCATGTTCCGCACCTTCGAGACGTACCAGGACGGCACGCCCGGCGCCGCGCTGCTGAGCACGGACCCGGTGTACGCGGGACGCACCCTGGGCAGGTACCCCGACGGCACCCGGATCGAACGGCTGCTGCCGCTGCCCGGACGCACCCTGCCCCCGCTGCCCACGCCCAGCCGGCCCGGCTACCCGCTCTACATTCCCGGCACGATCCGGCAGAAATCGCCCGTCCCGCCGTGGCCGTCTACGACCGGCCTCATGCCCGGCGACTACGACTACCGGCCCGTGCCCACCCACCTGGAAACGCTGGCTTTCAACGCCCAGCCCGTGCCGGGAGAGTTGTTTACCCGCAACCCGCTGGCCCAGCAGCAGGCCGCCGTGTACGCCGCCGAGGCGGGCAACCCGGCCCTCCGGCCCCGCATCAGTTGGAACGCGTTCGGGGAAGTGTCGCACGAGCTGATCGTGACCCGCCAGGAGATCGTCTACAACCACCACGGCTGGCACGACCCCGACGGCCACCTGTACTACCTGGCCGCGGAGGACGACCCCGGAAACCGCCCCGGCCCCAAAGAACCGCTCTTTTTCCGCGCCCAGCACGGGCAGATTCTCAACCTTACCCTGCACAACCTCACGCCCCGGACCATTGCGGAGACGCCCTTTGACCCGCCGTTTCCACCCTGCGCGGCGCTGCCCTGGGAAGGCGAATGCGGCCCGCACGTACACATGGTCAAGTTTGACCCCATCTGCGCCGACGGGGCCAGCGTGGGCTGGAACTACATCAGCGGGGCGGTGATCGGCAAGAAGATGGTATACCGGTGGTGGGCCGACGAGGAGTTCGGGGTCATCTTTTTCCACGACCACCTGTTTGCCAACTACCGGCAGAAGCACGGTCTCTTCGGGGGGCTCCTCGTTGAGCCGGCCGGCGCCCGGTTCTACGATCCTTTCGCCGACCGGCGCATCACCAGCGGCTTGCAGGCCCGCATCAGGCGCCACCCCGACGACACCGGGCGCGGGCCGGCCTGGTTCCGGGAGTTCTGCCTGGGCCTGGCCGACTTCATTCCCATGTTCGACCGGCACGGGCAGCCCCTCAACCCGCCCGAGCACCCCGGCGGGCACGGCGACCAGGGCGTGATGGCAATCAACTACCGCAACGAGCCCATCCGCGAACGGCCCGGCGACCCGGCCTTCTGGTTCAGTTCGCACTTCCACCGGCGCGACCCGTCCACGACGCTTTTCGGCGCCTACGAGAACGACCCCGTGTGGCTGCGCGTACTCCAGGGTTCGCACGAAGAGCAGCACAGCCTGCAAATCCACGGAATGCGCTGGCGCCGCTTCCGCGGCAACGCCGACTCCACCGTCCGGGCCCAGCAGACGCTCGGCATCTCGGAGGCTTTTACCTTCATCAACGAGGAACTCACCACCCCCGGCGACTACCTCTACAAACTGTCGGGGGCCGACGACCTGTGGCTCGGCTGCTGGGGCATCATCCGGGCGTATGCGAGCCAGGCGGCCCGCATGGAGACGGGCGGACTCCTCAAACTGGCCGACGGCGACGCCATTCCGGAAGTGCCTTCGCCACCCGTGCCCTTGCCGCCCGAGCTGCCCGCCGGCGCCATCGTGCGGAAGTTCCACGTAATTGCCGAACCACGGCGACTGGTGTACCGCGATCCGGACCTGGTTGACCCCTTCGGCCTGGTGTACCGCCTCACGTCCGTAACGTTGCCCAACGGGGACGTAGCGTTGATTTCGTCTGCCCCCGACGAGCCCCTGGTGCTGCGGTGCCGGGAAGGCGAGTACGTGCAGGTAACGCTGGAAAACCGCCTGCCCGCGCACCTGGAGCCCGAACCGTTTGCCCCGCAGGTGCCCGTGGAGGAACGCAACCCCCACACCTTCCGGCCCGAACGCCCCGTCTCCGGGCATGTGTCCATGCACGCCGACCTGGTGCTGTACGACGTGCGGCGCAGCGACGGCGCCAACGTGGGCCTGAACCCCCAGCAGACGGTGCCCCCGCGCAGCGGCGCCACGTACCACCAGCGCACCTACACGTGGCACGCCAAGCGTCCCCCCGGCGCGACGACTTCCGCAACGGCCCCCCTCGGCGCCGTGCTGTTGCAGGACATGGCCGACTTCCGCAACCACCGGCACCACGGTTTGATCGGCGCCCTGGTCATTGAAGACGCCCGCGTCACCCCGCGCTACGTGGGCCCGGCCCAGGCAACGGCCGCCGCCGGGGCCCCCGAGGCCTGGTACGGCACGCGGGCCACCCTGGTGTACGACGAGGGGCTGCCGGCTGAGAAGAAAGAGGAAGAAATCGTGCTGCTGATGCAGGACGGGCTGCGCTTATTCCTGCGCGGGAACCTGTTCCTGCCCATTGCCGACGAGCCCCCGATGGCCTTCGACGACGAACCGGACCACGAGGACCAGGGCCAGAAAGGCTTTAACTACCGTTCCGAACCAGTAGGGCCGACCAGGTGGCTGGCCAAATCCGCGCCCTCCATCGCCACGCCGGTGTGGCGGGTACCGGTGAACCGGCCGGTGCGGTTCCACCTGGTGGGGGCCATGGACAAGCCGCGCAACCAGAGCTTTACGATCCACGGGGTGGCCTGGGAAGAGTGGCGGTTTCTCACGGCGGGCACTGGCCCGGTGGTGTCCTCCGAATCGGCCATCAGTTGCGGCACGGCGCGGATGTTCCTCTTCACGCCGCAGCACCGGGGCGATTACGCGTACCGCAGCGGCATCCTCAAGTGGTCCGTTGTCCAGGGGTTGTGGGGCATCATGCGGGTGGTGTAAACAGTTGTCCTTTGGGCAAGGCACATGTACGGCCCCCGGACCAGGTTCCGGGGGCTTTTTTGCGCCGGGGCTGCCGCCCCAAACCCGGCGCCGTGACGCTACGCCTGGCATTCCCGGTAAAGTGATTGCCGCGGCAGGTTGACTTTCCGGGAGCAAGCATTAACTATTGCCCGGCTTCGAGTTGCTGTTTGAGTTGGGCAACTCGTTCGGCCGGCAGTTGGGTGACACGCGCCACTATCGCTTCGGGAAAGCCCTCCTTCAGCATGTTCAGGGCGGTCTCCTCCTTGCCCTCCAATTTGCCTTCCTCCTTGCCCTTCTGCTCACCGAGTTGGTAGAGGGCGTCTTCCGTGATGTCAATGTTGAGGGCCATTTTCTGAGCAGCGTTAAATACGGTTTTACCTAGATTTCTCAATACGGCTAAACGCACCAGTTGCAGGGTCCGTTGCGCCAACTCCAACTGACCGTGGGCCAGTTGCCCTAATTTAGCGACAATTTTATCGGCAATCACCGCTTCGGGCTCTCCCCCGAAGTCGGCCAGCACCGCCATAAGCACCTCTTCGCTGCGCGAGGACTCGAGGAACGTCTGGTAGGGAAACGCTTTCAGGTCCACGAGTTGGTAGGAAAAGGTGATGTTACGCGCCTTCCATTCGAAGTCCATCTGCGCCCTGTCCCTGCCTACGTAAAGCACAAACTGGTACACGGGCAATTTCTGCTGGTAATACAGAAACCTGTAGTACAGCAACATGCGTCCCAGCATCCGTTTGTCGTTGACCGTCTGGAACTCGCAGTGCAGTACGAAAGGATCACCGGCCTCCGGCGTGACCAGCCACACCTGGTCGGCTTCCCGTTCGGACGTGTACTGCAAATCGGCGGGCAGGGGCTGGTAGTGCCCGGCGGGAATGCCCAGCACTTTCTGCGCCACGGCCGGGAAAATGTCCCGCAGCACCTCCCGGAAGATCTTATCGTAATCCTGTGCCATTTGTGCGCCCTTTTCGTCCTGGCGTAAAACGTTCCTTAGAAACGGTTTTAGAAAAACAGTTGCAAATGTGTAACCCTGCACCAAGTGTTCCCGTACCTATCCCTGTAAGCAACTTCAGCGAACTGTTTAAAAGGTAACCTGTTGTTGTAAGAGCATTACAATGAGCCAAAAGGAGGTAACTTTTGAAGGCCATTGTAGTGCTTTTTTTATTTCTATTTACTCCGCACCTGTCCGTCGCCTTTCACAATCCACTTGTAGCTCGTTAGTTCCTCCAGGGCCATCGGTCCCCGGGCGTGCAGTTTCTGCGTGCTGATGCCGATCTCGGCCCCGAGGCCGAACTGGGCACCATCGGTAAAGGCGGTGGACGCGTTCACGTACACGGCCGCCGCATCCACGGCTTTGACGAACGTACCCGCCGTGGCGGCATCCTCGGCGACAATCGCCTCGCTGTGCCGGGAGCTGTGGGTGGCAATGTGGTCAATGGCTTCCTCGAGCGAACCCACCGTGCGCAAGGCCATCCGCAGCGACAAAAACTCCGTCCCGAAGTGCTCGGGCCGGGCCCTTTCGAGCAGGGCGCCGGGGTACGTCGCCTGCAGCACCCGGTAGGCGGCCTCGTCGGCAAACAGGTGTACGCCCGCTTCCGCCAGGGGAGCCACCAGGGCCGGCAGGTCGGGCAGCCGCAGCTGGTGCACCAGCAGGCAGTCGAGGGCGTTGCACACGCTTACCCGGCGGGTCTTGGCGTTGTGCACAATGGCCATGCCTTTTTCCAGGTCGCCGCTCTCGTCGAAATACGTGTGCACGATGCCCGCACCGGTCTCGATCACGGGCACGCGGGAGTGGTTGCGCACGTAGTCAATCAGTGATTGCCCGCCCCGGGGAATGATCACGTCCACGTACCCGACTGCCCCGAGCAGCGCTTCAGTGGCGGCCCGGTCGGGGGGCAGCAGGTGCACAATGGCCGCATCGAGGCCGTGCCGGCCCACCACCCGCCGGATGACCGACACGATGGCGGCATTGGAATGGGCCGCGTCGCTTCCGCCTTTGAGCAGGCACGCGTTGGCGGACTTGAGGCAGAGGGAGAACACGTCGAAGGTGACGTTGGGGCGGGCTTCGTACACAATGCCGATCACCCCGAGCGGCACGGTCACCTTACTGATCTCCAACCCGTTGGGCAGCGTCCGGGAGGTCAGCGTTTTGCCCACCGGGTAATCCAGGTCCGCCACGTTGCGGATGTCGGCGGCAATGGCCCGGATGCGGTCGGGAGTAAGCATGAGCCGGTCGTACTTGGGGTCGGCGGCGTCCATGCGGGCCAGGTCCTTGCGGTTTTCGTCCAGCAGGAAATCCATTTCGCGGACGGCTTCCCCGGCCAGGTCGGTCAGGACGGCGTTGAGGGCGGCGGCGTCGAGCAGGGGCAGGCTGCGGCTGGCTTTGCGGACGGCGGCAAATACTTCGTTCATGGGAGTAAGGGCGGGTGATGGGAATGCCGGGCGGGATCAGGCCGGGGCGTCGGCGGTGTCGAACAGGAACAGGTAATCGTAGTGAACCAGCGGCTTTTTGTTCTTTTCGCCGGCGTACGCCTGGGCCAGGGCCGCGTGGTACTGCGCCATGCCCAGGCCGAGCACTTCCCCGTCTTCGGCGGCAATTTTGATGATGTCGCCCTTCTGAAAGCTGCCCTCGATGCGGGTAATGCCGACGGGGAGGAGGCTGGTGGCCTTGCGGGTGTGCAGGAGCCGTTCGCGGGCCCCGGCGTTGATGTACACGTAGCCTTTGGCGTAGCTTTCCGAATTGGCGACCCACCGCTTGAGCTTCGACTGGTTGGCCTGCGGCACGAAGACCGTACCCACCGACCCGCCGGACAGGATCTCGGTGAGGATGCCCGGCGTTTTGCCGTTGGCAATGTGCACCTTGATGCCCACCAGGGCGAGTTTCTGGGCAATGCTGCACTTGGTGAGCATGCCGCCCCGGCCGAAGTTCGACTTTTCGGCCGAGATGAAACTCGAAAAGTCGGTCCGCGCCGAGTCAATCACCGGGATGACGGTGGCGCCGGGCTCCCGGGGCGGCCGGTCGTAGATGCCGTCCACGTTGGTCAGGATCAGCAGGGCGTCGGCGCCCAGCATCGAAGCGATCAGCCCGGCCAGTTCGTCGTTGTCGGTAAACATGAGTTCGGTGATCGACACCACGTCGTTCTCGTTGATGATGGGAATGATGCTGTTCTGGAGCAGTGTGCCCATGCACCTTTTCATGTTGAGGTAGTGCATCCGGTCCCGGAAGTCTTCCTTGGTCACCAGGATCTGGGCGCACAACAGGCCGTGGGGTTGCAGCAACCCGGTGTAGGTGTTGATGAGCTTCACCTGGCCGATGGCGGCCAGCAGTTGCCGCCGGGCAATGGGGTCGGCCTTGTCGGCAACGGGCACCAGGCTGCGGCCGGAGGCCACGGCACCCGACGACACCAGCACCACGTCAACGCCCCGTTTTTTGGCCGCCGCAATCTGCTCCACGAGCCGGCCCATCACGGCCACGTCGGGCAGCCCGTTCTCGCCGGCAATCACGTTGGAACCTACTTTTACGACGATTTTTCTGTAAGCCGACGCCTGCATAAAAGTGATTTTGAATGCCAGATTGGGGCAATGGTACACTGATCCGTTATGATTGTTATGATTGGTTATGATCTTTTTCTGAAGTTCTTTTTAATCAGTCCCGATCATAACCATCCTAATCAATCAGTGTACCCTCCCTGCTAGGCGATTTTCACGTTTACCGCGCCGGGGCCTTTGGGTCCGTTCTTGATTTCGAAGGTTACCTTGTCTCTTTCCTTGACGGGTTGCAGCAGCCCGGTCACGTGCACGAAGATGCTCTGCTGGGTTTGCTGGTCGCGGATGAAACCGTAGCCCTTGGAGTCGTTGAAAAAAGTGACCATGCCCCGGTGAATGTTGTCGGCCGGGTCGGCCGGGGCTTGCTTGGGCACCCCAATGGCGATGCTTTCCTGCTCGATCACCGTCTTTTTGCGGATGTCGGGCGGGGTGGAGGTAATGTTCCCGTACTCATCCACGTAAGCGATCATTTCGTCCAGGTTCTTGCCTTTACCGCCCTGGGCTTTGCGGTCTTCTTTCTTTTGCTCTTTCTCCTGCCGTTTCCGGAGACGTTGCTTTTCTTTTTCTTCCTTGTTAAACGTTTGTTGTGATTTTGCCATGGGTATCAGGGGTGCCTTTGATTCTGGTTGTGTATGGGGTTAGGTGTTTGTTTTGGGGTTACCGGGGCCGGACAAGGAAGAAAAAGAAAAGCAACGTCTCCGGAAACGGCAGGAGAAAGAGCAAAAGAAAGAAGAA
>CADCTQ010000415.1 GCA_902805615.1 uncultured Cytophagales bacterium | reverse complement strand
TGCCGGGAGGTCCGGGTCGGGTTGGGGGTAAGCCAGTCCCGTTTCCAGCACGGCCAGGGGCAGCGGGCCGCTTACCTGGCCGGCCAGGGCCAGCAGTTCCTGCTGGGTGAGCAGCACGGGGCAGCGGCAGTCGGTGAGCATGAAGGCCAGCCGTTCGGCGGGCAGGGCCGCGTCGAGGGGCAGGTAAGCGGCCCCGGTCTTGAGAATGGCCAGCAGGCTCACCACCATCCACTCGCTGCGCTCCACGAGCAGTCCCACCACTTGCCCGCTTCCCACGCCCAGTTGATCGGACAGGTAGGCGGCCAGGCGGTCGGCGTGGGCCTGGAGTTGCTGGTAGGTCAGGCTGCGCCCCTCGTAGCTCAGGGCCGTTGCCCGGGGACTGAGGGCGGCCTGGCGGGCCAGCAGGGCCGGCAGGCGCTCTCCCTTGGGGTAAGGACGGCTCGTATTGTTGAAGCCTTCCAGCAGTTCGGCCCGCTCCTCCCCCGTGAGTACGTCCAGGGTACAGAGCGACGCCTGGCTGTCGGCGGCGATTGAACCGAGCAGCGCCTCGAAGTTCCGGGCGAAGCGGGTGACCGTGGCTTCGGCAAACAAGTCGCTGTTGTACTCCAGGGTGAGCACGATGGCGGTCTCCTGTTCATTGAAGTTGAACGAAAGGTCAAACTTGCTGACCGTCCGGCGGGTTTGAAAATGCGAAAAAGTCAGTTCGCTCAACCCGGCTGCCTCGGCAAAACTCGTCATCTCTTCCTGCAGAACCACCAGCACGTCGAACAGGGGCGAACGGCTCAGGTCCCGGTGTACGTTCAGTTCGTCCACCAGGCGGTCGAACGGGTACAGGTGGTGACTGTAGGCTTGCAGCAGGTTGGTTTTCGTACCCCTGAGAAAGTCCGCGAAGCTTTCGTGGTCGTCCAGGTAACTCCTGACCGCCAGCGTATTGATGTAAAAGCCGATCTGGTCTTCCAGGTCGTTGTGGTTTCTTCCCGCCACGGGCGTGCCGACGACAATGTCTTTCTGCCCCGTATAGCGGTAAAGCAGCACGTTCACCGCCGACACGAGCATGGTGAACAGGCTGGCGTCGTGTTGCTGGCCCAGCTTTTTCAGGGAGTCGCTCAGGGCGCCGTTGATGCGGCAGGTGACGCTGCTTCCCCGGTACGTTTTCTGGGACGGGCGCGGATGATCGGTGGGCAGGTCCAGTACGGGCAGTTCCCCTTTGAACCGGTCCAGCCAGTACGCGCGGTGTCCCTTCAGGTCCTCGCCCCGCAATTGCTGGTTCTGCCAGTGGGAGAAATCCTTGTACTGGATTTTCAGGGGTTTGAGCGAGGCGGCGTCGCCCTGGCGGTAACTCCGGTACAAAGCGGCTACCTCTTTCACCATTAGCTTCATGGACCAGTTGTCGGACACGATGTGGTGGATGGTCGTCAACAGGACGTATTCTTCCGGCGCCAGGTGCAGCAGGACCACCCGCAACAGGGGCCCCGCGGCCAGGTCAAAGGCAGTAGCCGCTTCTGCTTCGGCAAGGGTCCGGGCGGTGGGTTCGCGGTCGGGCAATTCCCGCAGGTCAACGTACCGTACGTCAAACCCGCAGGCTTCGTACGGATGCACCTGCTGCCTGGGCTCTCCCATTACGCTGACGAAGGTGGTACGCAACGACTCGTGGCGTTGCACCACGGCCTGAAAGGCTCTCTCGAAAGCGTACCGGTCCAGGGCGCCGGTCAGCCGGTAGGCGCTGGTCATGTTGTAGGCGGCGGGCTGCTCATCGAGCTGGTCCAGGATCCAAAGGCGTTTCTGGGCGTGGGACACGTCGTAGTACGGCTGCACTGCTGCCGGTTTGATTTCCTCAAAGGCCGTCTTTACGGAAGTAGCAATCATGCGGCCGATCTTTTCGATGGTCGGGTTGGCAAACACCTCGGCCAGCTTCAGGTTCACGTTGAACTCACGGTAGATGCGCGATACCAGTTGGACGGCTTTCAGGGAGTGGCCCCCCACCTGGAAGAATGAAACGTTCCGGCTCACCCTTTCTTTGTCCAGCAAAGTCCCCCAGATTTCTTCCAGCTTCTTTTCAATTTCATTCCGGGGGCCGGCGTAATCACCGGCGAGGGAGCCCGGCGCCGTGGGCGGAGGCAGCGCATTCCGGTCGGCTTTCCCGTTGATGTTGAGGGGGAAGGCATCCATTTTGATGATGTGCGCGGGAATCGCGTTGCGGTTGAGCGCTTGCAGCAGGTGCGTTCTCAATTGCGCGGCGTCCACCCCGGCGCCCGTGTAATGGCAGACCAGTTCGAGCTGGTGGTCATTCCCCGGGTATGGCTGCACAATGGCCTCGCTTACGCCTTCCACCCCCAGCACGGCGTGTTCTACTTCCGACAATTCCACCCGCACGCCGTTTACCTTCACCTGGGAGTCGGCGCGGCCGATGATCTCGATGTTGCGGTTGGGCAGGTAACGGCCCAGGTCCCCGGTTTTGTAGATGACGTCTGCCCGGTCCTTCACCAGGGGGTTCTGCACGAAAGCCTGGCGCGTCAGTTCCGGCTTGTTGTAGTATCCTTTCGAAAGAAAAGGGGTTTTGATGTACACCTCACCGACTTCCCCGATCCGGCACAGCTGGTCGTTGTTGATGATGGCAACGAACGTGTTGTCAATGGGCTGCCCCACGTGCAGCACCTGCGCCGGGTCGGCCGGCAGTTCCCCGATGCGGTGGAACGTTTTGATCATGGTGGCCTCGGTGGGGCCGTAGAGGTTTACCAGTTCCGCCCCGTTGCCGGCTTCTTTCCGCCAGGCCGTTACATCTTTGGCGTACAAGGCTTCACCCGCCAGCAGCACGAACTTCAATTCGTTCAACTGATGCCTGGGCCGGGCCAGGGCCAGTTCCTTCAGCATGAGCCGGAACAGCGACGGAACCGTGTGAACCAGGTGAATCCCTTCCCGTTCGATCCATTCCATCAGCCGGGCCGTGTTCGCCCTGGCGTCTTCCGGGGGTACGTGTACGGTCCCTCCGGCGCACAGGGGAGTCAGCATGTCCCGCAGGGAGGCGTCGAAAGTCGGCTGGATCAGCTGGCTGACCTTGCAGTGCTCGTCCAGGCCAAACTCCTTCAGCTGCCAGTGAATGAAGTGGCTCAGGCTGGCGTGGCTGCCCAGGATGGCTTTGGCCTCACCGGTTGAACCGGAAGTATAAAAAATGTAATTGGCATCTTCGCCCGCGGCGGTGAGCGGTGGATTCTCCGGCCGGGTGTTGCCGGGCCAGGCGTGGAGCAGCACGGAACCACCGTCTCTGCATTCGAAAAGATCAACGTTGTTCACCTCGTCCATCACCACCAGGTACCGCACCTCAACCCCCAGGGTACGCAGCAACGCTTCGGCCGACGCCCGTTGCCCGGCGTCAATCACCAGGATGCCGTGGAAGGACTGCTCGAACAGTTGCCGGAGCCGCTTTGGCGAAAAATGATCGGAAATGGGCAAGTAGATGCATCCCGCCTTGAAAATACCCAGCATCGCCGCCATCAGGCCGATGCCCGGAGGCATGAGTACGCCCGCAATGGCGCCTTTCTCAACGTCCAGGTATTTTAATACCCCGGCGACCCGGTTGGCCAGGAAGTTCAGGTCTTGGTAGGTAATCTGCCGCTGTTCCTCTTGCACCGCCGTTTTGTCCGGGAAACGGCTGGCGGTGCGTTCAAATACGGTATGAATGATGCTGTTGTCCATGCGAATGGGGCGGTTACGTGAGTGGTTGGCGGCCCCGGAAGGCCGGTTAAAAAACATTGCTTGTTCTCCGGTGCGTTGCGCGGGGCCTGGGGCGGGAAGATTGCCGGACTTTTTACAAGCCGTGCATCAGGTTGAGAAACGCGTCCGTTTCTTCCCGCTCTTCGCTGGTCGTCAGCAGGCTGATCTGCTCAACCGGCGCCTGCCCATCGGCCAGTACGGCCTCCGCCACCCAGTGGTAATTTTCGAGGATATGCTTTGCCGTGCTTTCTTTGAAAAGGCCTACGTTGTAGTCCAGGCCCATCCACAGCCCGTCTTCGGCTTCCTCGAAATTGAAGGTCAGGTCGAACTTGCTGCTCCGGTAGGCAGCCTCGTAACTGGCTACGGCCACCTCTTCCAGGCCGGTGCCGGGGCGAAAAACGGTTTCCACGTTCTGCAGCTGGATGAGTACCTCAAACAGCGGGTTGCGGCCCATGTCCCCGCCCAGGCCCAGGTCTTCCACCATCTGGTCGAACGGGTAGACCTGGTGATCAAAAGCACTTGTTGCCGTCTCCTTTGCTTTGCCCAGTACCTGCCCGAAGGTATCGCCGGGCTGGATGCGCGTTCGCAGCGGCAGGGTATTGACGTAACAGCCGACCTGGTTCTCCAGGTCTTTGTGGCTTCTGCCCGCCGTTGAGGTGCCCACGATGATGTCAGGCTGCCCCGTATACCGGTAGAACATCACGTCGAGCAGCGCCAGCAGGCCCATGAACAGGGTTGCATTGTGCTGCGCGCACACTTTTTTGAGTTCGCCCAGCAGCGGCGCCCCCAGGCAGAGGCTGACCACGTTGCCCTCGAACGTCTTGACGGGAGGGCGGTGAAAGTCCACCGGCAGTTGCAGCACGGGCAGCGTGCCGCCCAGTTGGTGGAGCCAGTACTGCTTGTGGCCGGCCGAGCCGCTGCCGTCCAGCTGGCTGCGCTGCCAGGCCGCGTAGTCCTTGTACTGGATGCCGAGGGGTTCGAGGGCCGGCCGGTTGCCGGTGCGGTACCCCTGGTAGAGGTGCAGCCATTCGTTCATGATCAGCTGCATGGACCACCCGTCAGCCGCGATGTGGTGAACCGTAAACAGCAGTACGTATCTTTTTTCTTCCGGCCGCAGCAGCTTTACCCGCAGCAGGGGGCCCGTCTCCAGGTCAAAGACGCCGGAGGCTTCCCCGCGCACCAGGCGCCGGCAGGTTTCCCCGCCGTCTGCTGCTTCCCGCAGGTCGGCGTATTCGAATTTGAAAGGGTAAGACCGGGGGTCATGCACCACCTGCCGGATGCGCCCGGCCACCGTCCGGAAGGTGGTCCGCAGGACTTCGTGACGCTGCAACAGGTCGGCAAAGGCCCGTTCCACCAGCGCTGCGTCCAGCTCCCCGCTGAAAGCAAGGGCGAGGGGTACGTTGTAGGCGGCCTGCCCGGGATTCAACTGGTTGAGGACCCACAACCGTTGCTGCACGTGGGATGCTTCGTAGTGTTCCTGCGGGTCAATGGGCTTGATGGGTTGGTACTGGTGGCTTTGCGACCGGTCCATCACGCCGGCAAGGTCGGCCAGGATGACGTTGCCGAACAGGTCGCTGATGGAGACTTCCACCTGCATGTTGGCGTAAATGCGGGCAATGATCTGCACGGCGTGGAGGGAGTGTCCGCCCAGCCGGAAGAAATCATCGTACCGGCCCACCGGTTCGCGGCCCAGTACTTCTTCCCAGATGGCGGCCAGTTGCCGTTCGGTGGCGGTGGCCGGGGGCACGTACAGCGCCGCAAGGCGGTCGGGCGCTTCGGGGTCGGGCAGCGCCTGCCGGTCGAGCTTGCCACTGGCCGACAGCGCAAAGCGCTCCACGTGCACAAAATGCGTGGGGATGGTGCCGGGCTGGAGATGAGCAGCCAGGAATTTGCGCAGCAGGGCCGGGTCAATGGCCCGGCCGGCCCGGTAGTAGGCCACCAGCATCGGGCTGCCGCTCCGGCTCTTTCTCTTTTCGACCACGCCCTGCCGCACGCCCCCGAAGTTCTCCAGGACGGCCTCGATTTCCCCGGGCTCGATCCGGTACCCGTTGAATTTCACCTGGTCGTCCCTCCGGCCCAGGTAGTCGAGGCGGCCGCCCGGCAGCCACCGGCCCAAATCGCCCGAACGGTACATTTTCCCCCCCGCCCTGAACGGGTCGTCGAGGTACTTTTTGCCGGTTACATCCGGCTGGCCCAGGTACCCCTCCGACACGCCGCCGCCGGCAATGAACAACTCCCCCACCGCCCCGACGGGCAGCAATTCGAGCTCATCGTCCAGAATGTAGATGAATGTATTGGCAACCGGGCGGCCGATGGTGATCAAGCCGTTGTCCAGGCGCGCCACCGTACAGCCAACCGTCGTTTCAGTAGGGCCGTATTCATTGTAAACAGCCATCCCGGGGTTAAGCTTCCTGAGCACTTCCACGTGCTGGGGCAGGAGCTCCTCGCCGCCGGCAATGACCAGTTTGACGTCCGACCGGAAGGAATACTCCCCGAGCAGGGTAATGTGGGAAGGCGTGAGCTTCACCGCGTCCACGCCGCTGCCGGGGGCGAAAATCCGGAGCAGGGTCCGGGCGATTTCCGCCTGGTGAAACGCAAAAACCGTCTTCCCCATCAGCAACGGGCAGAAAATACTGGTCAGCGTGAGGTCAAACGACGGCGAAGTGAACAAGGCCATGTTGGCGTTGCCCCCGGCGAAGTAAAATGTACAGGCCCATTGGATGTAGTTGTGGAAGCTGGCGTGGCTTACCATCACTCCTTTTGGCAGTCCTTCCGACCCGGAAGTGTGCATGATGTAGGCAATGTCGCCGGGAGCGGTTTCCCGCGCAAAAGCGGCCCCGGGCAGCTGGGCGTCATCCGGGTGGTCTCCCGGTACGAAGACGGGGCAGGCCCCCGCCCCGAAGGAAACCGCTGCCTGGCTTACCAGCAATTTTACGCCGGCGTTCCGGAAGACCTGCTCCTTTTTGTAGGCCGGGCTGCTCACGTCTACGGGCACGAAAACGCAATCGGCTTTGAGGATGGCCAGCAACGCCACCACCAACGCATCGGTAGTGGGCAGGTGCACGCCCACGCAATCTCCCTTCGCCAGCCCGTAGCTGGTCCGCCAGTGACGGGCCAGCCGGTCGGCCTGGTCATTGAGCTGCTCGTACGTAATGACTTTCTCCTCGAACACCAGGGCAGGCCGCTGGGGCGACAGCAGCACCTGCTGCTCAAACGCCGTTACCCAGTCGGACGCCCCGCACTGGGCATCGGCGCCCCCGCTGCCCAGTTCGTTGACGATGTAGTTGGTTTCGGCCTGGTCCAGCAGTTTGATTGCCCGCAGGGGCGCCCCGAGCCGGTCAAATTGCAGCAGCAATGCTTCGCCGTGGGCCAGGAAGCGCTCCACGAAAAGCGCATCGAACAGGCTGGCGTTGTACCGGGCCGTGAGCTGAATGCCGCCGGCGGCAAAGTCCATTTCAAGCACCAGGTCGAAGCGATCCTGGTCGGGATGCTGCTCGTGGATGGCCGGCGCGCACACCAGTACGTTGCTCAAGGCCCCGAAATCCAGGTTGCTGACTTCCTTCAGGAGCACGTCTACGGGAAACGATTGGTAGGTATAGCTTTTTTCGACGATCTCCCGGACGCGGTTGAGCAAATCCCTGAGCGTTTCGGGCTCGGCCGCCGCCGGTACGGCCAGGGCAACTTCGCCGGCGAGCCCGTCGCCCGGTGCTGCTCCGGCCAGCAGGGGCGTTTTGAAAACCGAAACCGTTTCACCGGCGTACCTGGTCAGCAACAGGTGCAGCGCGGCCGTCAGCACGGTAAACTGCCCGGTATCCCCGCCGGCCAGTTGCCCGACAACGGCCACCGCCTGCCGGCTGAGGCGGTGACGGGTCACCCGGAACGGTCTGGGTCCGGCAACGGCGGCACTATACCGGCCCAGGTGCAGGTACTTGTGGACCGGGGCAAACTGGGCCCGCCAGTACTGGTAGTAAGGCTGGTACGGCTTTTCGGTGATCAGAAGGTTGAAATCTTGCATGAAGGTGGGTTTGTTCTGTAGTGATTGGCAGGAAACCGGCCCCGCGCACCCCGCCCGCCGGGCGGAGGGGACCTGCTCAGAAATTGAACTTGATGTGCAGCGGCGTTGCTTCCCGTTTCCGGTCCTCGCCCAGGAGGGTGATTTCATTCAGTTGCACCGGGCTTTTTTCCGTTACCATCCCGGCCAGCGCCAGCAACCTGGCCTGGAGCGTCTCCATGCTTTCGGCGCTGAACAAGCTGTGGTTGTAGACGATGTAGCAGTCCATGCCTTCTTCCTGTTCACTGATGCGGAACGAAACGTCGTAGATGGTTCGGATGTCAGCCCGGTCCACCCGCGACACGGCAAGTCCATTCAACCCTTCGTTCCCGGCCTGATTGCCCCGGTAGGAATAAAACACCAGTTCTACGGCAAACAGGGGCGTCTCTCCCCGGTCCCATTCCAGGTTCAGGTCCCTGAGCAGCAGGTCGAAGGGGTACATCTGGTGGCTGAGCGCCTCGGTCACCACGGGCTTCGTGCGGGCAATCACCCGGTCAAAGGAGTCGTCGCCCTGCACCTGCGTGTGCAGCACGATGGTGTTCACGAAAAAGCCGATCAGGCTCTCCAGCTGGACGTGGTCGCGTCCGAGCACCACACTCCCGATCAGGATGTCACGTTTGCCGGTATAGCGGTGCAGCAGGGCATTGAGCAGGCTCACCAGGATGACGTACAGGGTCGTGTCGTGCCGGCCGGCCAGCGCCCGTAGCTGACCGGTGAGGCGGGGGTCGAAGGCGAAGTGAATAAAGGCGCTTTCCGACGACCTGGCCGTGAGCGGCCGGACGTGGCCCGTGGGCGGCAACCGGAGCGGTGCGGGCTTTTCCGAAAACTTGTTTTTCCAGTAATCCCGTTGCGCCTGCGCCTGCGGCCCCTCGATGAACTGGTTGTGCCAGGCGGCGTAGTCCTTGTACTGGATGGACAGCGGCGGCAACGGGTTTTCTTTTCCCGCCCCGGCGGCGTTGTATAACGCCATGAACTCCCGGGTGATGATCAGCATGGACCAGGCATCGGTGACGATGTGGTGCATCGTGAACAGGAAAACGTGCTTGCCGGGCCCGATGCCCACCAGCTTTACCCGCACCAGGGGTCCGTTCTCCAGGTCGAAGGGGATGGTTGCTTCCCCGTCCAGCAGCTGCCCGACGTTCTCTTCTCCGGGTTCGCCGGGGCGGACGTACGCCACTTCGAACCCCAGTTCGCTCCGGTCGCGCACGAACTGTTTCAGCTGGCCGCCCACCAGGGCAAACGTGGTACGCAGGCTCTCGTGACGATCCAGGAGCATTTCAAACGCTTTCCTGAATGCGGCCAGGTCCAGTTCGCCTTCCAGCAGGTAGGTTTCCAGCAGGTAGTAGGCAAACCGGCCCTCTTCGAGCTGGTCCTTTATCCACAACCGCTTTTGCGCGTGGGACGCGTCGTAATGCCGGGCTGCGGGTACCGGCGCAATTTCTTCGTAAGACTGCGGTCCCGAGCCGGCCACTACCTCCGCCAGGCCGGCCACGGTCGGGTTGTCGAAAATGGCCCTGACGTTTACGCGTACCTCCAGCTCCTTTCCGATCAGTCCGATGATCCTGACGGCCTTGAGCGAGTGGCCGCCGATCAGGAAGAAGTTGTCGTGTACGCCGACGGGTTGTCTTTCCAGGATTCTTTCCCAGATGTCCGCCAGCGCGGCCTCCAGCACGTTCCGGGGCGCCACGTACTGCGCTTTGGCGCCGGCCGTCAAGGCCACGGACCTGACCAGTTCCAGCCGGTTGAGTTTGCCGTTGGCGGTGCTTGGCAAGGCATCCATGGGAATGAAATCCGCCGGGATCATGTACTCGGGGAGGAACTTCTTCAGGTAATCCTGCAGTTCGGCGGCTTCGGGCAACCCCTCGCCGGTGTAGCAGGCCACGAGCTGGACGAAACCTTCCTCGCTGGTGAGGGGCACGACGGCCGCGGCCGAGACGGCCGGGTGCTTAAGCAGCCAGTGCTCGATCTCGCCCAGTTCGACCCGGTGCCCCCTTACCTTCAACTGCTCATCCTGCCGACCCCCGTACTCCAGCCGCCCCTGGGACTGCCAGCGGGCCAGGTCTCCCGTCCGGTAGAGCCGCTCGCCCGGGCGGTACGGATTGGCTACGAACCGCTCTTGCGTGAGGGCCTCCCGGTAGCGGTAGCCCCGGGCCACGCCCGCCCCCCCGATGCAGAGCTCGCCCCGCGCCCCGGCCGGCAGGAGCCGCCCCTGCCCGTCGAGAATGTAACACTGCGTGTTGGCAATCGGTCCGCCGATGCTCTCCAGGTCGCTTGCCTGCCGCACGGCCTGCATGCTCGACCAGATGGTCGTTTCGGTGGGTCCGTACACGTTCCACAGGGCGGCCGACCGCTCCAGCAGGGCCTCTCCCAGCGCCCGGCTCAGCGGCTCGCCCCCGCTGAGCAGGCGCATCTGCCGGCGGCCCTGCCAGCCGGTGCTCACCAGCATGCTCCACTGGGAAGGGGTGGCCTGCATGAAGTCGGGCTCCTGGCGGCTGATGAGCTCCTGTAACTGGTAGGGGTCCTTCTGCTGGGAACGGCTGGCCAGCACCAGGCAGCCGCCGTGGAGGAGGGGCAGAAATATTTCCAGTACCGAGATGTCGAACGAGTAGGTCGTTGCGGCCAGCCACTTGTGGCCCGCTTGCAGGGCCAGTTCGTGCTGCATGCCCGTGAGCAGGTTGAGCACCGAGTCGTGGGTGATCTCCACGCCCTTGGGCTGGCCCGTGGAGCCCGACGTGTACATGACGTAGGCCAGGCCCGGCTCGGCTGGCGGAAGGCCCGGCTCGAC
>CADCTQ010000414.1 GCA_902805615.1 uncultured Cytophagales bacterium | reverse complement strand
GCTCAACGGGCACGGCGTGCGGGCCGACTTCTACCACGCCGGCCTCGACAACGGGCTGCGTTCCAGTAAGCAAGACAACTGGATCGCCAACCGCACCCGCGTGATCGTCGCCACCAACGCCTTCGGCATGGGCATTGACAAGCCCGACGTGCGGGTGGTGGTGCACATGGACCTGCCCGACACGCTGGAAGCCTACTACCAGGAAGCCGGCCGGGGCGGCCGTGATGAGCAGAAGGCCTACGCCGTGGCCCTCTACCACCCCTCCGACCTCGACGACCTGCGGCGGCGCATCGAACTGACCCACCCTTCCGAAGCCACCCTGCGGCAAGTGTACCAGGCCCTGGCCAACCAGTTCCAACTGGCCGCCGGCAGCGGCTTCATGGCCAGCTTCGACTTCGAACTCGAATCGTTCCAGAAGACGTACAACCTGCCGGCCATTGAGACCTACTACGCCCTCAAGCGGCTCGAAGAAGCCGGATTCGTGCAATTGAACGAAGGGTTCCACAGTCCCTCCAAGCTGTATTTCCCGGTGGACAAAAAGACGCTCTACGAATTCCAGATCGCCAACGCCGCCTACGACCCGCTGATCAAACTCGCGCTGCGGATGTACGGCGGGGAGCTGTTCACCAACTTCCTGGCCGTGTCGGAAGTGCAGATGGCCCGGCAGTTGGGCGTCGAGCCGGCTACCCTCGTGCGGATGCTCGAACTGCTGCAACAGGCGGGCATCGTGGTGTACGACAAGCAGAAAGACAAGCCCCAGCTTACCTTTACCACCATCCGCTACGAGGCGGCCCGCCTGCCCCTCGACGTGCGGGGCATGAAAGAACGCCGGGAAAGGGACCGCCGGAAGGCCGAAGCCGTGATCGCCTACATGACCGACCCCGACACCTGCCGGACGGCGCTGCTGCTGGAGTACTTCGGCGAAACCCTGGAGGAACCCTGCGGCGTGTGCGACCACTGTTTGCAGCACAAAAAAGACAAAACCGGTCCGGGCGACCACGACCGGCGCCGCCGGCAAATCCTGGCGTTGCTGGCCGGCCAGGAGATCTCCCTCCAGGCCCTGGTCGGGCAGTTGGGGACGGGCGACGAAAACGGGCTGCTCGACACCATCCGCGAGATGGCCGGCGCCGGCGAAATCCACGTGCTCGACAACGGGTACGTCCGCAGGACCAATGCGGCCTCGTAAAGTCTTATCCAAGTGCGCTTTCACGGCCATTACCAACTCAACGAATCGCCCCCCGTGGTCAGCACCTGGGACGATGCCGCCCTGCGCCGCCTGGCCGGCCGGCCCAACCGCGAACCCGTGTATTGCCTCGTGCACCTGCCCTGGGATCACGCCGTGGCCCACCGGATGCTGCGGAAAAAGCTGCTGTTCGCCTGGCTGCGCTACAAAGGCTTGCGGCCCCTGCTGGTTACCAACTCCCCGGCCGAAGACGCGTACCGCCGCCGGCTGGGTATCCCCGGTTTTATGGGCATCAGCTACGTGTACACGGATGAAAAGGCGTACTCGGCAGAACCGGGCGCCGCCCGGCGCTACGACGCCGTGTATACCGCCCAGTTGCAGCCCTTCAAACGCCTCGAACTGGCGGCGGAGGTGGAAAGGTTGTTCGTGCTGACCTACACGCCGGGGCGGCCCGAAAATGACCTGCCCGCCTTCTGCCCGGCCCTCCGCCACGCGGCCTACAACCGGACGTGGGTGGACGCCGCCGGCAAGAACCGGATCTACAACGAGTCTAGGGTGGGGCTGTGCCTTTCGGCCGTGGAAGGACCCATGCTGGCGAGCCTCGAATACCAACTGGCCGGGCTGCCCGTGGTGAGTACGCCCAGCAAGGGCGGCCGGGACACGTACTACCACCCCGACAGTTGCCTGGTGGTCCCGCCCAATCCCCGGGCCGTGCAGGCCGGCGTCCGGGAAATGGCCGGCCGCCACCTCGACCCGCACGCCATCAGGCAACGGACCCTGGCCCGGCTGGCCGCCGACCGCCGGCAGTACGCGGACCGCCTGGCGGCATTCGTGCAAAAAGAGGGCGGCACCCGCCTGGACCCCGGGCAACTCTACGCACGCCTGTTCGCCAATCCGGAGTCCAACTTTGTTCCTCTGGATACGAAACGGTAGTTGTGGTTTCGCTTTTCAGAATTCACTACGAAGACATGGAGGGCACGAAGGAACACGGAGAAAAAAGGAGTGGGACAGAGGCAAGGGAGAGGCTTGACAGTAGCCTGTCGTATGGGTCGAGGGTAGGCGTCGCATCGCGGTAAGCGTCGCATCGCGGCTCCCCTCCTCGGAGGGGCCGGGGGTGGGTTTACCCAAATGCTACGCATCATGTGGGATCACCGCCTGAAGAATCCATCGAAAGGAGAATCTGCAATTGAACACGGAGATATTTTCCCTGGCGCTGATTCCCTTATCACTTGCCGCATGGAGGTAAACCCACCCCCCAGCCCCTCCGAGGAGAGGAGCCGCGATGCGACCACTCCCCGCGATGCGACACCTACTGCAATGCGATGCTTACCGCGAAGCGACGCCTTCCCGCGACCCATACGACAGGCTACTGTCAAGCCTCTCCCTTGCCTCCCTTTTTCTCCGTGTTCCTTCGTGTCACTCCGTGTCTCCGTGGTAACTCTTTTCCTCCCGGCAGTGCTTAAAATGCAAAAGGCCACCCGAAGGTGGCCCGTGCGATTGAGAAGTTGAGATTATTTTTTGCCTTTGCCGCCGCCGTTGCCGCCACCACCGTTGCCTTTGCCACCGCCGCCGTTGCCCTTGTCGCCACCGCCACCATTGCCACCGTTGCCCTTGCCACCACCACCGTTGCCGCCGCCGTTGCCTTTGGCGCCGTTGCCGCCGCCTTTGTTGTCGTTGTTGTTATTGTTGGCGTGCGTCTTTACGGTATTCTTCTGGTTGTTGTTGATGATGACCGTGGTATTGCCGCCGCCGTTGTTGCCGCCCCCGTTGTTGTGCGAAGGATGGTGCGGGTTGTTGGGGTTCTTGTACCAGCCTTTGTGCTTGCCGTTGTCTTTGCGGGCCGGGGAAGGGGCCGGCGCCGAAGCCGTGGGGCGACGGGTCACCACCGTCGTGGTCCGGCGGACACAGGCTGACTGACTCACCACCAGGGCTATTGCGAATAAAATGTAGATTGCTCGTATCATAGTTTTGCTTTAAGCGAAGTGCGCACGGGAATTAGAAGCTGAACCGGCCGCCGATGCCAAAGGGCGCGTTGATCCAGAAGGGCGAGGGCACGATCTCAATGTGCAGACCCAGGTCGGTGAACAAGGAAACGGGCGTGCTGGGGATTGTCCATTCGATGCCCGCGAGCACGTTGGCGCCCAGGGCTACGCGGTTTTCGTAGCCAACGCCGTTGCCGTAGTAGTAGCCGTACTTCTTGTAATAATCATCATTGTAGTAATAGAACTTGCGGGAGCTGATCTGGCCGCCCACGCCCCAGTACCACTCAAGGCCTTCAATGCCGCCAAGGCTTTTCTGGCCGATGTAGTTCACGTTCAATGCGATGCCGGAAGCCCGGTATCCGCCGTAGCCGCGGTAGTTATACGTCCGGGATTCGCCGCCGTAGAACATACCCGTGTTGCCTAGATTCACTTCGAGGGCGTTGTCGCCGAAGTACTTGCGCACGTTTATGCCGGCGGGGTCACCGAGCCGGAGGCCTACTGCCCAGTTGCGGGAAGAACCCGAGGAACGGCGCTGCGCCTGCGCCGTCACGAAAAGGGAAAGGAGAAGAACGAGGGAAAGAACGATTTTTTTCATAACTGTTTGGCCTGCAATTAAAGAATGTGTAGGGCACAAAAGTATGGGTATTAATTTCCCAGGCAAAGCAGGTAAATGCCGCCCCCGGAGCATTTACCCCGGAGAATGTAAGATTGGACCTTGCGGAAGGATGTTACCGGTTTCTTTACGCCGAAGCCGCCCCAAATTCGCGCAGGGCCGCCAGCAGTTGCCGGTTTTCTTCGGCCGTGCCCACGCTGATGCGCAGGCAACCCTCGCACAGCTTCACGTTGGAGCGGTCCCGCACGATGATTTTGCGGTTCACCAAAAAGTGATACACCGCCCGCGCATCCTGCACTTTTACGAGCAGAAAGTTGGCGTCCGACGGGTACACGTGCCGCACCACCGGCAACTCCGCCAGTTGGCCCCGCAGCCCGTCGCGCTGCCGGAGAATCTCTCCCACCATTTTTTCCACGGAGGTAAGGTTATCGAGGCTTTCACCCACCAGTTGCTGGGTCACGCCGTTGATGTTGTAGGGCGGTTTGAGCTTGTTGAGAATGGCAATGAGGGCGGGGGAGGCAAACGCCATGCCCAGCCGCAGCGAGGCCAGGCCCCACGCCTTGGAGAACGTTTGCAGCACCACCAGGTTGGGGTACGCTTCGAGGCGGCTCACGAAACCGGGGCCTTGCGCAAAGTCAATGTAGGCTTCGTCCACCACCACCAGCCCGGGAAACACGTCGAGCACCCGCAGGATGTCTTCGTCGCGGAGCCGGTTGCCGGTGGGGTTGTTGGGCGAACAGAAGAAGATGAGCTTGGCCCGCGGGTGGGCTTCCACCGCTTCCAGGACCGCCGGCAGGTCCACCCCGAAGTCGGGCGTGAGCGGCACCTTGACCAGGGGCACGTCGTTGATCGAGGCGCTTACCTCGTACATGCCGTAGGTGGGCGGCAAGAGGATGATCTCGTCCTGCCGCGGCGTGCAGGTGGCCCGGATGAGCAGGTCAATGGCTTCGTCGCTGCCGTTGCCCAGGAAAATCTGGTCGGTGCGTACCTGCCGGATGGCGGCCAGTTTTTGCTTGATGGCCACCTGGTACGGGTCGGGGTAGCGGTTGTAGGGCTGCGGGGTGATGGAGCCGATGGGGTTTTCGTTGGCGTCCATAAAAATGCCCTCGGTCCCCTCGTACTCATCCCGGGCCGAAGCGTACGGGGTCAGTGTGAGGATGTGGGGGCGGAGTATGTTGGTGAGGTCGAAGTTCATAGTCATTGGTCATTGGTGATTGGTCATTCGTTGTCGGCTGCGGCTCTTTGCCGGTTGCCTACTGCTTACTGCCTACTGCCCCAGGTCGTCCATCGTGCGGAGGGGAATGTCTCCGGGAACGGATTCGGAAAGCGGCCGGTGGCCGGTGCGGTCGTAGGCGTAGCCTTCTTCGCCGAGCGGCCAGAGCATGGGAGCGAGGAACCCCACGGTGGCGCGGAAGCCCTGCACGGTGGCGCCCAGGTTGCCGGTCCCCTTGGAGTTGTTGGCCTCGTTTTCCATTTCAAACGCCCCTTTGAAACCCCGTTCGTGGAGCACCTCCGCGAATTCCCGCCAGTCCATGCTGTCGGAACCGCCGAAGCCGGGCATCATGGCCTCGTAGTTGTGGCGGTCCCAGTCGTGGGCGGGCAGCGGAATGCCGGCCCGCCGGGCCAAGTCCGGCTGTACCGTCTGCGCGGGGTACATGCTGCCCCAGTGCGTGCGGGTCCGGTTCTGGAGGTTGCGGGTGGCCTTTACGTGGATGCGGTGCAGGCGGCTCATGTCGGTTTCGCGGATCACGTCGGCGGGGTTGGTGTGCTGCCACACGTCGTGCGAGGGGTCGTAGATTTCGCCGTGGGCCGGGCTGGGAATGAGGGCGTACATCAGCTTGCGGGCCGCCAGCACGCCGGGCAGGTTGTTGAACGTGGTGGTGTAGCCCGCCGCCCGCCAGCCTTCCATGGGGCAGTTCTCGTACAGCAGGGTCACCCCCAGGTCTTCGGCGTAGCGGATGATCGGGGCAAACACCTTTACGTATTCATCGAGGTTCTTTTGGAAGCCGCCCTCTTGGGCGCCGAGTTCGTGGTGGTAGCCCACGAAAGTGCCCACCTTCACGCCGTTGGCGTCGCCGCCCAGCAGGTGCGCCATGCGGATGAGCCGGAGCAGGTGGTCCTGGTTCCGGCGGCGCTGCACGGAATCGCCCCCGATCAGGTTTTCGAACGCCCCGATGGAGAGCGACAGCCCGGCCCGGTTGAACGCGTCAATGACGCGCCGGGCCGTGTCGGGCGTAAAGTTTTCGTAGTCGAGGTGCGTGGCAATGTGGTCGTTGCGGGTGCCGTCGCGGCGGAACACGCACAAGTCCAGCCCCTGCGCCCCGATGCCCACGGTTTTTTCGATGACCTGTTCCAGGGACAGCCCGGGAAAAGCCGAGCTCATGACCCAAATGGGATTGTTGTGCGGTTGCATGGCGTGGTTCGGAAGGAAAGGAGCGAAATTATCCCTTAAATTTAAAAGTACGGCAATGCCACCCCCGGAAATCCGCAATCTCTCCCGTTTGCCCCTGGTACGCCCCTTACGTGCCCGTTTTTTTTCCTATTCCCGGAACGCTTAACTTAGGCGCCGCAAGGGCCGCTCCGCCCCCGTTTTCCCTATGCAGCAACGCTACGTCCCCAATGCAATCCGAAAAACTGAACATACTATACGTTGACGACGAAGAACAGAACCTGGTTTCGTTCAAGGCGGCCTTCCGCCGGAACCACCACGTGTACACGGCCACCAGCGGCCGGGCCGGGCTCGACATCCTCCAGCAACACCCCATTCACCTGATCGTCACCGACCAGCGGATGCCCGAGATGACGGGCATCCAGTTCCTCGAAAAGGTCATTCACCTGTACCCCGACACCGTGCGGATGATCCTGACGGGGTTCAGCGACGTGGAAGTGATCATCAGCGCCATCAACACGGGCCGCGTGTTCCGCTACATCACCAAGCCCTGGGACCAGAACGAACTGCGCATGACCCTCGACAATGCGAGTCAGTTCTACTGGCTGCAACAGCGAAACAAAACGCTGGTGGAAGAACTCCAGCAGAAGGTGCTGGAGCAGGAAAAGACGCTGAGGCTGTTCCAGAAGTACGTGCCCGAGGAGGTGGTGCAGCAGACGCTCCAGGCCGACGAAAGCGACCTGTTCCGGGGCGAAGTCCGCCACGTGGCCGTGCTGTTCTGCGACGTGCGGGGCTTCACCACGTTCAGCGAGCAGATGACGCCGCCCGAGGTGGTGGATTTCCTCAACGCGTACTACGGCATCATGGCCGACTGCATCCGCCTGCACAAGGGCACGGTGAACCAGTTCGTGGGCGACGAGATATTCGCCTGCTTCGGGGCGCCGCTGCTCACCGAGCAGAACGAACGGAATGCCGTGTTCTGCGCGCTGGAGATGGTCAAGCGGCTCGGCAAGCTCAACGAACGCTACGCCGCCCGGCTGGGCCGGCGCATTGCGGTGGGCATCGGCATCCACGCCGGGGAAGTGGTGGCGGGCAATACCGGCTCCGAAGACCACATCGGCTACTCGGTCACCGGCGACACCGTAAACACCGGCAGCCGGATCGAATCCCTCACCCGGGATTTTCCCAACGCCATCCTGGTGAGCGAAACCGTGTACCGGCAGGTGGAACACCTCGTGAACGCCCAGGCCTGGGAACCGGTCGTGCTGCGGGGCAAAAAAGACCCCTGCCAGGTGTACCAGTTGGAAGGAATGAAGTAACCCCCGGCCTCACGTCTAACCTTTGATATCTACGCCATGAGTGCATTGCAGAACCGCGACTTTTCCGGTGAATTCATTTTTTCGGCCGTCCGCGGGGGTGGCCCGGGCGGGCAGAACGTCAACAAGGTGTCCAGCAAGGTCGAGCTGCGCTTCCTAGTGGATGCGTCGCCGCTGCTCACCGACGAGGAAAAGGCCCGGGTGCGGGAAAAACTCGCCAACAAGATCAATGGCGAGGGGTACCTGATCCTGACGGCGCAGGCCGAACGGAGCCAGTTGCTCAACAAGCAGGCCGTCGTGAAGAAGTTTTACCACCTGCTGCAAACCGCCCTGCGGAAAGAAAAGCCCCGCAAGGAGACCAAACCCACCGCCTCCTCCGTGCGGGAACGGCTGCAAACCAAGCGCAAAGCCGCCACCAAAAAAGCCACCCGCCGCACCCGCGATTTCGGCGACGAGTAGATTGCGGCCGGAAGGCTGGTTTTTTGCCTCCCTGCTTTGCTTGACTAAAAAACAATCAGCATTTTAGAGGGATGGAATTTTATTTTTCCAACCTCATTCACTAACCACTACTTTACAATACAACCAACCCGATGGGACAAAAACTGCAAACGCTTGATTACATTATTTTCCTGGTCTACTTCGTCATCGTCGCCGGTTATGGTTACTGGATTTACAACCGCAAAAAATCCAAGGAAGCCAGCACCACTGACTTCTTCCTGGCTGAAGGTTCGCTGACGTGGTGGGCCATCGGCGCCTCCCTCATCGCCTCCAACATTTCGGCCGAGCAGTTCGTGGGCATGTCGGGCTCCGGCTTTAAAATGGGGCTTGCCATTTCCACCTACGAATGGATGGCCGCCCTCACCCTCATCATCGTGGCGGTGTTTTTCATTCCCATCTACCTGAAAAACAAGATCCACACCATGCCCCAGTTCCTCACCCACCGCTACAACGAAACGGTGAGCATGATCATGGCCGTGTTCTGGCTGCTGTTGTACGTAGTCGTCAACCTGACTTCCATTCTTTTCCTGGGGGCCCTGGCCGTTTCCACCATTTCGGGCATCAACTTCTGGGTGTGCATGGTCTCGCTGGCCGTGTTCGCCATTTTCATCACGCTGGGCGGCATGAAAGTGATCGGGTACACGGACGTGATTCAGGTGTTCTTCCTCATCCTGGGCGGCCTGGCCACGACCTACCTCGCCATGACCCTGGTGGCCGAACAGTTCAATGCCGACGGCGTGATCGGCGGCTTCAAAATCCTGGTGGACCGCGCCCCCGATCACTTCCACATGATCTTCGACCAGTCTAACCCCAATTACGGCGATTTGCCGGGCCTAACCATTCTCATCGGCGGCATGTGGATCGTGAACCTCAACTACTGGGGTTGCAACCAGTACATTACGCAGCGGGCCCTGGGTGCCGACCTGCCGACGGCCCGCAACGGCCTGTTGTTTGCCGCATTTCTCAAGCTGCTCATGCCGCTGATCGTCGTATTCCCGGGCATCGCCGCCTACGTGCTGCACCAGGAAGGCCAGTTCCAGACGGAAATGCTCTCCAACGGCGAACTGAACCCCGACAACGCCTACCCGGTGCTGCTCAACCTCCTGCCTACCGGCCTCAAGGGACTTTCATTCGCGGCACTGACGGCCGCCATCGTGGCCTCGCTGGCCGGCAAGGCCAACAGCATCTCCACCATCTTTACGCTCGACATTTACCACAAGTACATCAACAAGGAGGCCGACGAACGCACGCAGGTACGCATCGGGCGGTACGTGGTACTGGTCGCCATGGTGGTGGCGGTGCTCATCTCCGACATGCTGGGCATTGACAAAAAGGGCGGGTTCCAGTTCATCCAGGAATACACCGGCTTCGTGTCCCCGGGCATCTTTGCCGTGTTCATCCTCGGCTTTTTCTGGAAACGCGCCAACTCCAACGGCGCCCTGGCGGCCATCATCGGCGGCTTCGTGCTTTCGATCCTCTTCAAATTCATCCCGAGTTGGGGCGTGGACCTTTCGTTCCTCGAAGGGATGGGCTTTGCCACGCTCAACCCGACCACCGGCATTTTCGAGATCGCGTTCCTCGACCGGATGGGCTTCGTTTTCCTCATTTGTGTATTGCTGATGGTGGTGCTGGCCGACCGCAAAGAGAGCCCGAAAGCCCTCGCGGTGGATACTTCCATGTTCAAGCCGACGCCCGGCTTCACCATGGGCGCCATGGCCGTATGTGTCATTTTGACGGCCCTCTACACGATTTTCTGGTAAACCAGTCAGAACATTTCCCCGCAAGGGCAAAAAAAGGGAGTCGGCAACGGTTCCCTTTTTTCGTGCCCGGCCCTCCCGCCGGGGTAACCCCGCCAAAAAATGCTTAATGTCCGGTTAAACGCCTTTTGGGCCCGTGGGACTACTCTTTTCCGGGTCCATCCGGTTGCAACCGCATGGACATGACGTAGTTCCGGGCGGGTTTTGGCAGCCAGCCGGCCAGCCCCGCTCCCGGTGCCGGGCAACCCCGTCATTCAAAGGCTTATACGCCCAAAGCCTTCCGTAAAATATTTCTTTTTATGCCGGCGGGCCGCCCCGCCCCGGCACGCGTACTTCTGCCGGCAAAAGGTACAACGGCAATAAATGCGGCCAAACGAGGCCGCAAGGGTGTTTTAATTGCCCTTAACTTGCTCCCACGTTATTCGCTCCCGGTTCCCGGCGCATCTTTTTCGGGCCTCCCCACCGGATACGGGCTCACCCGGGGCGTTACCGGACGCGGTTACCTTACCCAAAAAGAAGTGCATAAAGAGAAAATAAATTACTTGGCTATGAAAAGAACTATACAATACAGCTTCATCCTAATCGGTTTGCTCATCACGTGCCACGGCGCTTTCGCCCAGGTGACCAACCATAAGATCCACTCGATCTTTATTTACAATTTTGCAAAATATACCCAGTGGCCCGCCAGTGCCCAGACCGGCGACTTCGTGATCGAGGTGCTGGGCCGGTCGCCGCTGGCCGACGAACTGGAGCGGGTGGTGGCCAACAAAACGGTGGGTTCCCAGAAAATTGTGGTCCGCCGCATCACTTCCCCCGACCAGATGTCGGTCAGCCACATGGTGGTGGTGCCGTCCACGGAAAGCCGGCACTTTGAGGCCGTGCAGGCCCGCCTGAAGGGCAAGCCCTCCCTGCTGATCACGGAGAAGCCGGGGCTCGGCCAGAAAGGCAGCGGCATCAACTTCGTGATCCGCGAGGACAAATGGTCCTACGAACTCAACCAGGCGACCCTCGCCGAGAACGGCCTGAAAGTGTCGGTTGAGATCAGCAAGCTGGCAATCAACATCTAAGACAAGAGATAGCAGACTTGGGATGGAGGCGGGGAGATATAAAGTAACACGGGAAAGTAAAAAAGGGAGCCGATGGGCTCCCTTTCTTATTTGCGGCTACGATCAGGACACTTTTTTGAAATGAGGGGAAAAGCCGTCAGTGAGACACTGACGGCGGCAAAGCCGGTATGGGCCGCGGTCCTCAATCACTCCCATCAGGCAGGTGCAGACCACCGTCATGGTTTCCGCTGGCCGCCGTCCCTGGCCGCCGCCGTCCGTGGCTCACTGACGGCTCCGACTGCGGTTTAAAGGTCTTCACCCCCGTAAAAGTTGTGTCCTGATCGTAGCTTATTTGCGGGGGTGGTCGCGTTTCGGAACACCTTCCGGGTTCGGAACACTTTTCGGGTTTTGGAAACCCGAAAGGTGTTCCGAACCCGGAAGGGCTAAACAAAAAAAGGGAGCCCATCGGCTCCCTTTCGTATTGATACGCTTCCGTGGTTAGGAAACTTTCTTCTTCGTGGACTTGAAGGACAGGTTGTCACTCGTGCCGTCGTAATCGGCCACGATGGTGTCGCCTTCGCTCAGGTCACCCTTGAGGATTTCCTCGGCTACCGGGTCTTCCAGGTACTTCTGGATGGCGCGGTTGAGCGGACGGGCGCCGTACTGCGGGTCAAAGCCTTTCTCCGACAAGAAGTCCTTGGCCTTTTCGGTCAGCTCGATCTTGTAACCAAGCGCCGTGAGGCGGCCGAACAGCTTGCCCAGGGTCAGATCAATGATCTTGTGGATGTGCTCGCGTTGCAGCGAGTTGAACACGATCACGTCGTCCAGACGGTTGAGGAATTCCGGTGAGAATGCCTTCCGCAGGGCGCTGTGGATGGTAGACTTCATCAACTCATCGCTGGACTCAGCCTTCGACTTGGAGGCAAAGCCAATGCCGGCGCCGAAGTCTTTCAGGTCACGCACCCCAATGTTGGAGGTCATGATGATGATGGTGTTGCGGAAGTCCACCCGCCGGCCCAGGCCGTCGGTCAGGATGCCGTCGTCGAGCACCTGCAAGAGCAGGTTGAACACGTCGGGGTGGGCCTTTTCGATCTCGTCGAGCAGGATCACCGAGTACGGCTTGCGGCGGATCTTCTCCGTCAGCTGGCCGCCTTCTTCGTAACCCACGTACCCGGGAGGCGCACCCACCAGGCGGGACACGGAGAACTTCTCCATGTATTCGCTCATGTCAATCCGCACCAGCGCATCTTCCTTGTCGAACAGGTACGTAGCCAGCACCTTGGCGAGTTCGGTCTTACCAACCCCGGTGGGGCCGAGGAAGATGAACGAGCCGATGGGCTTCTTGGGGTCCTTGAGGCCGACGCGGGTCCGCTGGATGGCCTTCACCAGTTTGATGATGGCTTCGTTCTGCCCGATCACTTTGGCCTTCAGCTCCTCGTTCATGTTGAGCAGCTTGGTGCCTTCGTTCTGGGCGATCCGGCGGGTGGGGATGCCGGTCATCATGCCGATGACTTCGGCCACGTTTTCCTCCTGCACCACGTACCGCTTCTGCTTGGTATCTTCCTCCCAGCTGTTCTTGGCCTTGTCGAGTTGTTCGAGCAGGCGCTTCTCCTTATCGCGGAGTTGGGCGGCCTCTTCGTACTTCTGGCTCTTGACCACCTGGTTCTTTTCCTTTTTGATGTTCTCAATGGATTCTTCCAGCTTGAGAATGTCTTCGGGAACCGTGATGTTGTTGATGTGCACGCGGGCACCGGCCTCGTCGAGCACGTCAATGGCCTTATCGGGCAGGAAGCGGTCCGAAATGTAACGGTCGGACATCTTCACGCAGGCATCAATGGCTTCGGGCGTGTAGTACACGTGGTGGTGGTCTTCGTACTTCTCCTTGATGTTGTTGAGGATCTCAATCGTCTCTTCGGGCGAAGTAGCGTCTACCATTACGATCTGGAAGCGACGGGCCAGGGCGCCGTCCTTCTCGATGTACTGGCGGTATTCGTCGAGCGTGGTGGCCCCGATGCATTGGATGTCGCCCCGGGCGAGTGCCGGCTTGAACATGTTGGAGGCGTCGAGGGAGCCCGAAGCGCCGCCCGCGCCCACAATCGTGTGCAGCTCGTCAATGAACAGGATCACTTCCGGGGATTTCTCCAGTTCATTCATTACCGCCTTCATCCGCTCTTCGAACTGGCCGCGGTACTTGGTACCGGCCACCAGGGAAGCGAGGTCCAGCGTTACGACCCGCTTGCCGAAGAGCACGCGGGACACCTTTTTCTGCACGATGCGCAGGGCCAGGCCCTCGGCGATTGCCGTCTTACCAACCCCGGGCTCCCCGATGAGGATGGGGTTGTTCTTCTTGCGGCGGCTCAGGATCTGGGCTACGCGTTCGATTTCTTTTTCCCGGCCCACGATGGGGTCGAGCTTGCCGGCCTCGGCCAGCTTGGTCAGGTCACGTCCGAAGTTGTCGAGAACGGGCGTGCGGGATTTTTCGGAGGGGTTGCTGCCCGCCTTCTTCTCGCTGCCGCCGCCACCGCCGCCGAACATGCGGGCGTTGTCGTCGTCGTTGTCGTCGGTGTCGGGACCGGACATCGGGTTATGGGAATGATACTCTAGCATTTCTTTAATCACCTCATAGTTAATGTCAAACTTCGATAGGATCTGCGTGGCGATGTTGTCCTCGTCGCGCAGGATTGAGAGTAACAGGTGCTCGGTGCCGATGAGTTGGCTCTTGAAGATTTTGGCTTCCAGGTACGTGATCTTGAGCACTTTTTCCGACTGACGCGTCAGCGGGATGTTTGCCAGGTTCTTCACGTTGTGCGTGGCTGTACCCTTGGTTGCATTTTCTATCGCTTGGCGCAGTTCATCGAGTGAAACCCCAAGTTTCTTCAGTAATCCTACCGCTACTCCCTCCCCTTCCCGAATCATGCCGAGCAAAAGGTGCTCTGTGCCGATATAATCATGCCCCAATCGGAGTGCTTCTTCCCTGCTCAGCGAGATCACCTCTTTCACCCGGTTAGAAAATTTTGCTTCCATGTGTTGGAATTGGATATAATTCGTGAAAACTAAATTAACGTAGAAGAATATTGGAGCCGACTGTCTGCGCCCGTAATATCTTGTAACTAATTAACAAACGCAAACCCAAAAAGATTTGTTTGTCCGCACTAAATAATAAAGATTGACCGCCTGATGATGCTGGCGGCTGCCGGCCCCTGGCAGAACAGTAAATCGGCAATACTCAGGTTGGGGGCAAATTCATTGCCAAAAACCTGGCGGTAATTTACAAAAGGGTGAAAACTTTCCGCAATCCCTTCTTTTTCAAGCGTTACGGCATTTCTCAGGTCCTTTACCCCCTCCGGTGCTACTTCCTGGTAGCCGGTCGTAATGGCAATGTTTTTTTTGATACCGAGCAAAAAAAGACAATTTGTCAGTAGTTCCAGGTTCAGGTCAAACAGGAATGTATACTTCTTAAACAGGGTTTTTTCGAAAAAAGGTGCATAATCCGGAAAAAAAGGTGCTTTCCCGTACGCGGAGGCAATGGTACGCCAGTGATCCTTCAACCAGGGCTGGTGGTAATCAATCTTCACGTCCCGGGTGAGCGCCTTGCCGGGTCCTTTGGAGACGGGCACTGACAGCGTGTTTACCTTCTGGGCGGTCCGTACCCGGCACCGGTTCCGGTAAGTTTGCTTGGGATAATGCTCGGCCGCTTCGAGCACCACCTTCTCGTACGTCAACAGGTGGGTAAAATACTGGATGCACGGCAAGTAGTGCAGTTCAATGAGCAACCCTGCAAACGGCCCTTCTTCACGGGAATTTGTGCTGGTCATCCGGTTTAACCAATATAAGACAAAAAAAATTGCATTATCAAATGAACGCTTAAAAAAATGTCCCCGGACGTCCCGGATGGTCCAACGGGCGGTTGTAAGTTTGGGGGCCGAAGCCGACAAATTACGTCTCCTTTTATGTTTTTCTTCCGGTTGCTTTCCCGCTTGCCCTTCCCCGTGCTCTACGCGTTGAGTTACCTTTTGTACGTGCTGAGCTACTACGTGATCGGCTACCGGAGAAAGGTGGTTGCCGCCAACCTGGACCTTGCCTTCCCGCGCAAAACGGCCGCCGAGAAAAAGGCCATCGCCCGGCAATTTTACCGCAACCTGGCCGACATTGTGGTCGAAACGGTGAAACTGCTCACCATTTCGCCCGGGGAGCTGGGCCGGCGGGTCACCATTGCCAACCCTGAAGTGCTGCTCCAGCACCTCGACCGGGGGCAGTCCATCGTGGTGATGACGGGCCACCAGGGCAACTGGGAATGGCTGCTCCAGGGGTGCGCCCTGCACCTGGGATATGACGTAGATGCGGTGTATAAACCACTCCGTAACAAATTCTCCGAAAAACTCATGCTGGCGATCCGCCGCCGCTTCGGTCCGCTGCCGGTGCCCATCAAGCACCTTCCCCGGGCCCTGGTGCAGCGCCGCCCGGTGGTGCGCATCATTGCATTGGTGGCCGACCAGGCGCCGTCGCGCGACATGGCCCACTGGGTGGACTTTTTCGGCCGCGACACGGCTTTTTTCGTGGGCGCCGCCAAAATCGCGCAGCGCACGGCTTACCCGGTACTCTACACGGGCATGAAGCGCCTCCGCCGCGGGTACTACCAGGTGTACATGGCCCCCATTGCCCTGCCGCCCTACCCGCCCGACGCCGTGGAAACGATCATCGGCCGCTACGCCGCCGCCGTCCAGGCCGCCATCGAGGAACGCCCCTCCGAATGGCTCTGGTCCCACAAGCGGTGGAAGCACAGCCGTCTGAACCATGATTCACATGATTAAATGATGAGCATGATTGTCTGGACCAGGATTCGCCTGATGAATGGATGAACATGATTCGGGACCAGGAATTAATGAGATTGGAAAGGGTTGCGTAGATCGGATTTGGTGTCAGCGTTCTCTTTCCATTTTCTCCCCCTTCATTCCTATTCATCATATCATCAAGCAAATTTTGGTTCAGACAATCCTGGTCATCATTCCATCACGTAAATCATGGTTCAGACGAATTGCGTAATGTCGCCGAGGCCTTCGCGCACGACTTCGGGGGCGGGACCGGTGCAATCCACCACGGTAGAGGCGACGTTGTTGCCGTAGCCGCCGTCCACCACGTAGTCTACCAGGTGTTGGTATTTTTCGAAGATCAATTCAGGGTCGGTGGAGTACTCCACCACCTGGTCGTCGTCCTTGATCGAAGTGGTGATGATGGGGTTGCCCAGTTCCTGCACGATGGTGCGGGGAATGAGGTTGTCGGGCACGCGGATGCCCACGGTCTTTTTGTTGGTGTGCAGGATGCGCGGCACGTTGTGGCTGGCCGGCAGGATAAAAGTGAACGGCCCCGGCAACGCCTTTTTCATCAGCTTGAAGGTGGGGGTATCCACGCTGGCGTACTCGGAAAGGTGGCTCAGGTCGAAGCAGATGAACGACAGGTTGATCTTGGCCGGCTTGATGCCCTTGATCTGGCACACCCGTTCCACGGCGCGGGTGTTGTGGATGTCACAGCCCAGGCCGTACACGGTGTCGGTGGGGTAAATGACTACGGCGCCGTCCCGCAGCGCCTCGGCAATCTGGCGTACTTTCCGCATCTCGGGGTTCTGCGGATGAATTCTGACTAGTGTGGCAGGCATAGGAATAGCGTGGTAAGTGATTGGTGATTAGTCGTAAGTGCAGCGTCGTACGTAGAGACGCGATTTATCGCGTCTGGGTTAGTGATACGTATGTGATTAGCGTATTTGAGGCGGATGGGGTAGGTTGTGAGGGGTGGGTTGTGGTGGGTGGTAATGTGATGGGTGGAGATAGGATGGGGAATGGTTGATGATGCGTGAGTGGGGTTTGTTCTTTTTGGCATTGCCCCAAAAAGAACCAAAAAGGTCTAGGCCCAATGATGCTTCCCCCCGCCAGGCAACCCGCCCCTCGCCATTGGGCCGGGCCCACGCGCCGCGATCCCATCGGTGCCGAAACAACGATACCAGCGCGTAACGATACCAGCGCGTAAGGAAGGGGGCCTGCCCATCTCAACGCCGAAACAACGATACTAGCGCGTAGGGAACGGTGCCTGCCCACTGCGTAGCTACTCACTGCGTATTCACTAGGGAGGGCGCTAATCACGTACCAGTGATGTATCACTAATCCAAACGCGTTAAATCGCTAACTCAGGCGCGATAAATCGCGTCTCTACGTACGACGCTGCCCCTCGGGCACAGGCTGCCGTACAAATTAGAGGGCATTTTCTTACTTTTGCGGCGTTATGTTCAAATCCAGAACCTTGCTTGCCGGCATCATCGTGTTCTTCTCGGTAACGCTGGCTACCTTCTCCTTCTACCTTTACCAGATTGCCCAGGCGCCCAACCTGCAGGTGGACAAAGAAGATACGTACCTGCTGGTTCCCACGGGGGCCGATTTCAAGACGGTGGTTGACTCGCTCAAGCACAATAAAATCCTGCACGACGAGCTTTCCTTCAGCTTCCTTTCCAAGCTGCTCAAGTACCAGGAGGGCGTAAAGCCGGGCCGCTACAAGATCAGGAAGAACATGAACAACCGGGAGGCCGTCCTGATGCTGCGGGCCGGCCGGCAAACCCCGGTGCGGCTCACCTTCAACAACATCCGCCTGAAGGAAGAACTCCCGGGGCGGCTTTGCCGGAACCTGGAAGCCGACTCGACTAAGCTCCGGGCCCTGATGACCGACCCGGCCGTAGTCGCCAAGTACGGGTTCGATACCACCACGATTACGTGCATGTTCGTGCCCAACACCTACGAGCTGTACTGGAACACGTCGTCGGACGAGCTGCTCGACCGGATGCACAAAGAATACGAAAAGTTCTGGACCGCCAAGCGCCAGGAGCAGGCCAAGGCCATTGGCTTTACGCCCGTGCAGGTTTCCATCCTGGCGTCCATCGTGGAGGCCGAACAGGGCCGGTGGGCCGACGAACGGCCGCGCCTCGCCGGGGTGTACATCAACCGCATGACTTCCAAGGAGACGGACTATAAACTCCAGGCCGACCCCACGCTGGTGTTCGCCCACAAGGACTTCTCCATGCGCCGGGTGCTGAACGTGCACAAGCAGTCCGACTCGCCCTACAACACCTACAAGTACCGCGGACTGCCGCCGGGGCCCATCAACCTCCCCTCCCCCGCTTCCATTGACGCCGTGCTGAACTACGAAAAGAATGACTACCTGTACTTCTGCGCCAAAGCCGACTTTTCGGGCTACCACGCCTTTGCCGTAACCTACGACGAACACCTCAAAAACGCCCGCCTCTACCAGGCCGCCCTCAATGCGAAGAAGATCATGAAATAGCGGATTATGTTCACCCACCACGTGCAGATCAGGGTTACCTACGCGGATACGGACCAGATGGGATACGTGTACTACGGCAACTACGCCCGGTACTACGAGATCGGGCGGGTGGAAGCACTGCGGAGCCTGGGGTTCAGCTACAAGGAAATGGAGGCGTCGGGCATTATGATGCCCGTGTACGAGAACAACTCCCGGTACTTGCAGCCGGCCCTCTACGACGACCTGCTCACCGTGAAGGTGCTGGTCAAAACGCCGCCCTCCGTGCGCATGGTGTTCGAATACGAAATCTGCAACGAAGCGGGCACGCTGCTGCACACCGGGGTGACCACGCTGGTGTTCTTCAACCGGCAGACGAACAAGCCCTGCCGGGCGCCGGGGGTGCTGCTCGAACGCTTAAAACCGTTTTTCGCCTGACCCCGCCATGCGCCGCCCGATCCAACGACGCCTCGCGAGTACGGGTTGGTTCCGTGCCCTGCGGAGCCGGCTGGTCCGGTGGTACGAGGCCAGAAGGCAGACGTTCCCGGGCCGGGTGCTGGAAATTCTCGTCCGCAAGTTCCGCAACGACGAGATTGCGCCGCGGGCCAACGCGGTGGCCTTCAACCTGACCCTTTCGGTGTTCCCGGCCGTCATCTTCCTGTTCACGCTGATCCCGTACATTCCCGTTTCGCAGTTCGACACGCGCATCATGCTGTTTTTGGGACAGGTGCTGCCCGCGGGCATTTACGCCGAGATTGCCACCACCATTTACGACATCGTGAGCCGGCCGCGGGGCAACCTGATGTCGCTGGGCTTCCTGTTTGCGCTGTTTGCCGCCACCAACGGCATGATGGCCATCATGGACGCCTTCAACCGCAGTTACCGCACCCGGGAGCGGCGCGGCTTTCTCCGCACGCGGCTCATTGCCACGGCGCTGACGGTCATGCTGGCCCTGGTGCTATTGCTGGCCGTGGTGCTGCTGATCGTGGGCAACGTGGTGCTCGACTGGATCACGGCGCACGACGTGTATCACCTGCTCAACGGCCAGGTGTCGGTGCTGCTCATTTCGCTGTTGCAGTACGCAGTGGTGTTTTTCGTGTTCTTCACGGGCCTCTCCACCATCTACTACGTGGCGCCGGCCATTCACGAACGGTGGAATTTTTTCTCGATCGGCGCCCTGTTTGCGGCCGTGCTGTGCATCGGGGTAACGCACGTCTTTTCGTATTACATCACCAACTTCGCCTCCTACAACAAGCTGTACGGCTCCATCGGCACGTTCATCGGCCTGATGATCTGGTTTTTGCTGCTCTCCTTCATCATCCTGCTGGGCTTTGAAGTGAACGTGAGCATTGCCGAGGCGCGGCGGCAGCGGGCCGCGGAAGCGGCGGGTTCCTAAATATTTAGCCAATTGCGCCCGGCCGCTTGGGGATTGGCGAAAATAAACTAATTTTGACCCCGGAGAGATGGCAGAGCGGTTTAATGCGGCGGTCTTGAAAACCGTTGAGGGTAATACCTCCGGGGGTTCGAATCCCTCTCTCTCCGCCCTAAAGCCCCGAATCAACCAGGTTCGGGGCTTTTTGCGTGGTTGGGGGAACAAAAGGGGTAACGTTCCCACCTTGCCGGCCGGAAACGGAGAGTTGCACCCTTTCTTACGTAGGGAGTCACCTTCGGGAGCTGGCCCTTATTCAGGGCATGAAAAATTTATTTGCCTTTGCGCTGCCCGGGAAGACGTGCCTGCTTGTCGCCCTCCTTTTGGGTGGTTGCACCAAAGAGAACGATCCCGCGCCGGCCCGGCCGGCCTGCAAACTGACCAGGTTGTACCACTCAAGCAGCAGTACTGATGCGTATTTTAATTATGAGTACGGGCCTAATGACCAAATGGTAAAATTTACCTCGTACGCAGGGGGTACGGAGCAACGGATGTATGCCTGCGAATACGACAAGCAAGGGCGACTCGCCAAGGTCAACGGGAGATCGTATTTACTGGGCGATGGCACTACCCCCCGAATGGAAATTACCGGAGTTGCCGTATACCATTACAATCCCAAGGGCTTGGTAACAACCGTGGTTGAAACAGCTTATTTCAATAACTCTCCCACCCCCGGCCAGGTGACCACCATGACGTGTGCGTACGACGCGCAGGGCAACCGGACGAAGGTCAGTTCAGACAGCCCGACGGCACCCATCTCAACGCTATACGAATACCGCGACGGCAACTGCATCAAGGCAACCTACCAGGCCGGCACCCCGCTGGAGTACGTTTATGAATTTGACTATTACCTCGACCAGGACAACAAAATGCGTACGGCCCACCCGGAGAACGGGTATATCCGGCATACGCCCAACCGGAACCTGCTCAGAAGGGCCACGTTTACCCACCGGAGCGACCCCAATTACCGCCGCTTTACGGACTACAGCTATGAATTCAACCCGCAGGGCTTTCCGGTAAAGATCATTTCTGTGATAACCGATAATTACGGTACAACACCTTACTCCCATGACGAGGTGCGCGAATACGCCTGCCCCTGAACCCAGTGATGGGGCGGCACCAGACCGGTTCCCGTCAACGCCTGAACAGAAGTCAAGTAGCAGCAAGCATTCCTTCTTACCCGAAGCCGGCCAAAAGCCGGCTTTTGCACGGGTTGACTTTCCGGCCGCCCCGGTCACGTTCGGGTAGCCAGCACCCATATAGGGCATGGAACTAAACGTCATCCTCGCCTTCGTGCTGCTGCCCTTCCTGTTCGTCGCCGGTTTGGGCCTGCATGGTCTGCTGTACCGCAACACCGCCGCCCGCCGCCGCCGCTATTAGAAATCCCGTAAAACGTCATTTAATCTACACCCACATGGAAGCAGTCCCCCTCCAAATAAACGTGCCCCTCATCATTGGCGGCGTAGTGCTGGTATTCTTTGTATTGCTCCTTTTCCGCAAGGAGGGCAGCCTGCCCTGGAAAGACAAGGAGAAGCGGGAAGAACCAAAATAAACGAGCCAGACCAATCTCTTCCGGGAAAATTGACCCGGTACCATGCCAGCCGCCTTCGGGCGGCTTTTCCATTTCCGGTAAGTACGGGTTTGCGGGCAGGTTCTCAAACCTGGCCTTTGCTGCCGCCAGGGCGCGCATTACAACTTCCGGGCGGGATGCCGGGACGGGTTGGGACAACATACGCCATACATGCTGGCGTGAAGCCGTGGTGCTGACTATGCCTTCCGCCTCTGGCGGAACGAAGCCATTTTTCCTTTGCTAAGTAAATTCGGCACCGCTTTTGCCCCGGCCCACTGGCGCAGGCGTCCGCCTGTGCCTTCCTCTCCCAAGCGTCCGCTTGCCCCTTTCGCACACCAGATGCTGCACTTTTTGCCCCTTGCAGCTTCAACTCATCCCGACCGGTGAAGCTTCGGTCAGTACATCAGGCACGGGAAGGAATGCGTAGAACCGGATTGGAATACGTAAGCAGCGTACATAAGCCTGTCGGCTGGGAAGCGGGACGCTTCCGGTCCGGAAGGCACAGGCGGACGCCTGCGCCAGCGGGGAGAGTTGCGCCCTTTCTTACACTGGGGGTCACTTTAAGCGACCGGGAAATATGTAGGGCATGAAAAATTCATTTGCCTTTACGCTTTTCGGGCAGACCTGCCTGTTTATCGCCCTTCTTCTGGGTGGTTGTACCAAAGAGAATGATCCAGATCCGGCCCGTCCCGCCTGCAGGATCATTAAAGCAAGTTCCGTATCCGGTTCCAGCACTACTACTACCCGGTACACCTACGACAATGCGCACAGACTGACCGAATCGGTTACTGAAAATGAAACCAGAACGCAAAGCAACTCCAACTACGCGTACAATCAGAAAGGGCAATTGGGCACTTTAACATCCCAGACTTACCTCTATGACGCGGCATCGAACGCAACGGTAACCACCCGTACGTACACGTTTGAATACAATGAGAAAGGGCAGGTATCCGGGTACCAGCTCATCACCGCCAGCAGCAACCCGGCAATGCCCACGACCATCTCCACGATTACGTACGAGTACGACAGCCAGGGCAACCGGACCAAGAGCACCACGCAAAGCGGCAGTGGGGCAACCAGCGTGGAGTCTTACGAGTACCAGGACGGCAATTGCATCAAGACGACCTACCGGGTCGGAGAATCCGGTGAATTCACCGTTGCCTATGAGTATTACCTGGATCAGGAATTCAAGTCCCGTACCATGGCGCACATAGGTGTCTTCGGTCCCTCTGCCTCCAGGCACATGCTCAAAAAAAGCACGCAGCCCCCCGCAGGTGCTTCCGGCACCATTTTCTTCAGCGAACGCAGCTACGAATACAACGACAAGGGCTTTCCGGTTAAAACCACCTTCACCAATGCTTCGAGCAGCGGCACCATCTTTACCAGTGTGAGCACGAATGAATACGCTTGCCCCTAACGGAACACTTCTCCCGGCTCCTCCTGCCGGCTGATTGCTCTTCCCTCCCCAAAGCCCCGGATCACTTACGGTTCGGGGCTTTTTGCGTTCGTGGGGGCACCAGGTTGCTATTGCCCTGGCGTTGTCCTTAACCGGAAATTGGTTCTAGCTCACCTCCAGCGTTTAGCCCTTGGTTTTCAGGAATATATTCCGTTCTGACGAGGAACCACCCCTGTCCCCTCCTTGATGGAGGCTACGATTAGGACACTTTTGTGGAACCTGCTTGAAAGACCATTCCGAGCCGTCAGTGAGACACTGACGGCGGCGTGCGGATCTTTATGGAAGTTGTTCCGTGCCGTTGTCGGTGTCTCTTGATGCCGTGGTCAGTGTCTTCACTGACCACTTTTAGCCCATTCCCAACATGTGTCCTATTCGTAGCCTTGATGGAGGAGGGGAATCGTAACTACCGGCTGCGTGACAAGGAGAAATGCACGTTACGGATGCCTTTCCCTGTCAGCGGGGCGCATGGGCACGGCTCCCCTACTCCATCAAGGAGGGCCGGGGGTGGTCCCTTTACCTGACTATCCACCGGAACTCTCCCCGCCCTTAGCCTGCCCCTTGAGCCGGTTGAGGGCCGCAGCCAGTTCGTCCAGGCTCATGCGCAGCGCCGGGGCCAGGGCCTGCGCATCATCGAAGGTGAAAACAGCTTTGTCCACGGTTCGCAGGTACACCAGACGCTTGCGGTTCATGCCGCTTTTGGTGTGTATGTAGGAAAGGCTTACCCCTAACTCTTCAATCAGCTTCCCTAAAGGCGTAAGATTGGAAGGCGCTTTTGGCATAGGTTCCGTTTGTCAAGTATGGTGTGTGACAGGTATGACAAGTGTGACAAGTAAACCAAAGATACCAAAAAGCCCATCCTGCGGAAATTATTTCTAAAATATGGACAAAAACTGTTGCAGTTGCCATAACGGTTTTCTATCTTCGAGACATAAATACCAAATAATAGAAAACATACTTATACTATTTCGACTCTACTGTATCACCCTAAAAAACCCAACCCTATGCACCACTCCCAACCAACCCACGACCACGCAAAAGCCTTTCAACTCATTGAGCAAAACCCTGGCCTCAATCTGCTGCCTTTACTCGAAATGGTCGTGCAGGAGACGCCCGACTACCTCGAAGCCTTTTGCAACCAAGCCATCATTACCGTATCCGAGCTACTGCGCGACGACCAGCCGGGCGGCGTGCTCCCCTACCACGTACTGCAAGTCATCATTGGGTTACATACCCTGCGCGAAGCCTTCCGGCAGGTACGCAATGCCCCCTCGTGGCCGTAGTAGCAGAAAAAGGTTCACCACGGAGACACGGAGGGCACGGAGTTTCACGGAGAAATAAACTTAACCGCAAAGGCCGAAAAGGGATCATGATTTACAGGATTAAAGGATCAACAGGATTGCGGCGCAGATGCAAGGAGAACGCGTACCACTTTGCGCCCTTTGCGCCTTCTCTTTGCGATCTTTGCGGTTAAGTTCTTTTCTTTGCGGTCTTTGCGCTGCTGAAGCGCCTTTGTGTAATATCTTTTTCTCCGAAAAGACGCGATAAATCGCGTCTCTACGCCAGGCCATGCGGGTCTCCGTGGCAACTCCTTTTTCCTTCAAAAATCCCCCCCTTTTATGGAAAACCCGCAGGCCGTGAATCAATCCCGCAGCGTGTCCGATCAGCCCCCCGCCGCCTGCCCATGAAGAAATGCCTACTCCTGCTGTTGCTGCTCAGTTGCTGCCAGAGCTTTGCCCAGTCCCTCGAAACCGGTCGCCGTTCGAGCTACTACCGGTACGTGTTCCGCATTTCGGGTCCCGAAGCCCGTACCCTCTACCGGCGGGGCATGGACGAGGTGACCGACGCGTATTTCCACACCGTGGTGGATTCCTTCCCGGTGGGCAAAACCTACCCCCGCAAGCTCCCCGTCGGGCACTACCTGTACGCCCACGCCGAAGCCGGCCAGCTCGTGTACGAACTCCAATCGGTGAACCGGCTGGGCGTCAAGCTGCTCAACAACAAGCGTGACCTGACCGTGCACCTGCACGACTCCCTGGGCCGGGACGTTCCCGGGGCCAAAGTATCCCTGCGGGGCAAACGCATTCCGTACCGGCCCCGCGTGGGCGGCTACCAGTTGCGCAAGACCAACCGCCGCGGCCTGCTGGCCGTGACCTACGGGGGCTTTACGTCCTACCATTCCGTCGAAACCGGCTTTAGAGCGACCCGCCTCCGGCGCACCCTCAACCGCGTGCTCTACAGCGTGCCGGTCCGCTACGCCTGGCAGCCTTTCCGCGACGCGTACCGCTCCATCCGCAACGGCTACCCCCAGGGCATGGTCGAAAAAGTGATCCGGCTGTTCGACCCGGATGCCCGCGAAGGACGCTTTACGGGGAAATACCGCGGGTTCATGGCTTTCAACCAGCCCCGCTACCGCCCGGGCGATACCGTCAAGCTCAAGGCCGGCCTGTTTACCCGCAAGGGCCGGCCCGTGGACCACCCGGTACACCTGCGGCTGTCCGGTCCCAACAAATCCACCCGGCTCACGGTCCTGAAGCCCTACCGGAAAGGCGCCTACGAATACCAGTTCGTGCTCCACGACAGCCTCAAACTTTTGCTGGACCGCCACTACCAGGTGTCCCTGGAGGACCCCGACGACCGTGAGTACCTCTCGGACAGCTTCCACTACGAAGACTACGAACTGAAAGCCAACACCTTTGCCATGCGGTCGGCGCAGAAAGAGCATTCCCGCGGCCAGCCGATGGCCTTGTACCTGAAGGGCGTTGACGAAAACGAACTCAACCTGCTCGATGCCCGCGTGGAACTGACCGTGTTGCCCGGCCGCGTCCTGCACCTGCCCGGCAGCCGCCTCTTCGTCCCCGATACCCTCTGGCAGCACAAGCAGGCCCTGGAACCCGTGGGCGAAACCAAGATCGTGCTCCCCGACAGCCTGTTTCCCAAAGCGTCCCTGGAATACACCGTCGAGGCGGTTTTCCTCAACGCGGGCAACGAACGGCACACCGAGCGGCTTACCCTCTCCTACCACTACCGCGCCAGCCAACTCCGGCTCGAACTGGGGGCCGACTCCCTCCGCGCTGCGTACCTGTCCGACGGCAAACCGTTCCCCAGGGCGGCCCACCTGATGGCTTTCTCGGCCGCTGGTGATACGCTGTTTACGCAGGCCGTGCAGCTTCCCTTCGCGGACCGGGTGAACCCCTACGTGCACCACTACGAAGCAACGGCCGATACCCTGACCGCCGCCCTCGACTTCTCCGGCGAATCGCCGCGCCTGCAATGCCTATCCGACCGCACCGCCGACTCGGTGTTCATCCACATCGAGAACCCCCGTGGCCTGCCCTTCTGGTACACCCTCTACCGGGGCAACGACCGCATCGGGGCCGGGCACGGCGATTCCCTGCGCTTCGCGGCCCGGGACCGGAGTGCCCGCAAATACTTCGTGTCGGTGCAGTACGTGTGGCAGGGCGCCGTGCGGGAAGAAGAATTCGAAGTGCCCTTTTCCCGTAAACAATTGCGCATCCGGGTGGACGCGCCGGCCGTGGTGTACCCGGGCCAGCAGGCGCAGATCGGCATTGCCGTAACCGACGTGCGGGGCCGGCCCGTTGCGGGTGCCGACGTGACGGCCTACGGCGTGACCAAAAAATTCCGCGAAGCCGCCCCGCCGGCGGTGCCCGATTTCAGCCGGTCGTACCGCAGCCGCAAGCTCTACAACACGTTCCGCTTCCGGGAGGACCGCGAGGAAGGGAACCCGGAAGGGGCGGCCACGCTGGACTACGCGGCGTGGCGCGACCGGCTGGGCCTCGACAGCCTGGCCTTCTACCGGTTCCTCTACCCGGCGCAGGGGGTGTACCGGTACGAACTGCCCGTGCCCGACAGCCTCACCCAACTGGCGCCCTTCGTGGTGCGGAACGGCGAAATCCTGCCCGTCAACATCCTGTGGGTGGACGGGCGGCCGGTGTACATCCGCACCGCGCCGCAGGGGGAACGCTACGCCTTTCCGCTCGACAGTGGCTACCACTCCCTCACGCTGCGCACGCCGACCTGCCGCATCGAACTCGACAGCGTGTACGTGCCCTTCGGCAAAAAACTGATCCTCAGCGCCGACACCCGCGTGCCGCACCCCCGGAAAAGAGCCGGGGAGGTACCTTATAAACTCTCGGTGCGGGAACTGAACATGCTCAGCTACTACCTGATGCCCTACCGGGACACCTTCGGCAGTTCGTACAGCTACCTCAAGCAGGGCAACCGGGTGTTTCCCTTCTTTCCCGCCTCCCCGGTGGGTACGCCCTACGTCGGCCCGGTGTATCCCACCGTGGTGGAAGTGGTCCGCCCGGGCGGCCTTCGGACGAAGTTCGCCTACGAACCGGGCTACGAATACGACTTCGGGCCGGGCCTGCTTAAGATGCGCAGCCTGCGGCAGTTTCCATACAAATCCTTCTCCTTCCCCTACCCCGGCCGCATCGAACCCGACTTCCGGGCCCTGGCCTGGACGGAGCGGGAAATGGATTCGCTGTGGCGGCGGGCCACCGAAGTGCGCGTAGCCACCCGTGAATACTTCGACAACCCGGCTTACACGGCCTACGGCGCCGGCAAGCTGGTGCTCTACCAGGTGCAATACCCCGGCCGGGAAGTGCGCCCCGTGAAGCGGGTGTTGCTGCTGCGGGAAGACGACCCGAACTTCCTGCGGGTGTACCCCGGCACCACGCACCTGCTGCACGGCCTCGAAGCGGGCACTTACAAGCTCATGCTGCTGCTCTACGACAACTACTACCTGGAACGGGGCGGGGTGCGGGTGGAAAAGAACGGCACCAACTACCAGCGCCTGGCCGTCGCCGCACCGTTGCCGCCCGACGCCCGGAGCCGCCGGCTCGACAGCCTCGTGACAATCATGGTCACCCAAACCGTTTCTACCGCCCAGGGCCAGCGGAGCGAGTTGCAAGACCTCAAGGAAGCCTACAACCAGACCTACAACGTCACCAACCCGGGCGGCTACCACCCCGGCGACTTTACCCACCTGGTGCGGGGCGTGGTCACGGACGCCGAATCCGGCGACGCCCTGCCCGGGGTGAACGTGGTGGTAAAAGGCGCGGCCGCGGGTACCGTCACCGACGGGCAGGGCGCTTACAGCCTGTACGCGCCGCCCAACGCGGTGTTGGTGTTCTCTTTCATCGGCTACGTGTCCGAAGAGGTGCTCATCGGCAACCGCTCCTCGGTACCCGCCCGGCTGATGGTCGACGTCAAACAATTGTCCGAAGTGGTGGTGACAGGCTACGGCACCCAGCAACGCAAGGAACTGGTCGGTTCAGTGTCCACCGTGCAAAGCGTGGAGGGGATGTTGCAGGGCCGGGTGGCCGGCGTATCCATAACAATCCGGGGGAGCCGTTCCGCGGGCAGTACCGAGCCGCTCGTGGTGGTGGACGGCGTGCCCTACGCGGGCCGGCAGAGCGACCTCGACCCGAGTGAAGTTCTTTCCATCGAAACGCTTTCGGGCGCCACCGCCGTGACCCTCTACGGCAGCCGCGGCGCCAACGGGGTCATTCTCATCACCACCCGCAAGGAGGTACCGGCGGACCTGGTTGCCGCCCAGCCCGACGGGCCGCTCCCCGGCGCCGACCCCTCTGCCTCGCTGCGCAGCCGTTTTGCGGACCACGCCTTCTGGCAGCCGCGCCTGACGACCGGCCGGGACGGCAAAACGTCCTTCCGGGTCACGTTCCCCGACGATATTACCCAGTGGCGCACCTTCGTGGCGGCCGTGGGCAGCAAGCGGCGCACGGGCGTGGCCGAAAGCGGGGTCAAAGCCTTTAAGACGCTGACGGGCAACCTGGCCCTGCCGCGCTTCCTGGTGCAGGGCGACAGCGCCGCCGTCCTCGGCAAAGTGCTCAACTACACCGCCGACACGATTCCCGTCCGGACCGCTTTTGCCGTGAACGACGAAGTCCGTTTTCAGCGGTCGGCGCGGGTCACGCATTCCCTGGTGGATACCCTGGTGCTTTCGGCCCCGGGCCTCGATTCGCTCCGGGTGAAATACTACGTGCAGAAGGAAGACGGGTACCTGGACGGCGAGTTGCGGCCGGTTCCCGTGTTTGCCCGGGGCGTGGACGAAACGGTGGGCCGGTTCCTCAACCTGGAAAAGGACACGACGCTTACCCTGCGCTTTGACCCGAAGCTGGGCGACGTGCACCTGTACGCCCAGGCCGACGTGTTGCAGATCCTGCTCGACGAGATTGACCACGTGCGGCGGTACGAGTACCAGTGCAACGAGCAGATCGCCTCCAAGGTCAAGTCGCTGCTGGCCGAAAAACGCATCCGGGGGTACCTGGGCGAATCCTTTGCCCACGACAACCTGGTGCGCCGGCTGGTGCGCAAACTGGCCGAGGCCCAGCAAGGCGATGGCGGCTGGGGCTGGTGGCCCGACGCCCCGTTCAGCACCTGGATCAGCGCCCACGTGGCCGGGGCGCTGGTGGCCGCCGAAAAGAGCGGCTACGCGGTGCCCTTCAACCGGCAGGGGCTCACCGACCGGCTGGTCTACGGGCTGGAAGGCGCCTCCCGGGCGGATGGGTTGCAGTCCCTGCGCCTGCTGCGGGAACTGGACGCCAAAGTGGATTTTGCCCGCTACACCAAAAATCTGGAACGCGACACCTCCCGCTCCTTCGGGGAATACCTGGAAGGGCTCGAAATCCGCCAACTGACCGGGCAGCCCTACCGGACGGATACGCTGCTCAAAACCCGTAGGCAAACCGTGTTCGGCAATTCGTACTGGGGCAATCCGGGATACCGCCTGCTGTACAGCGACATTGCCATGACCCTTACGGCCTACCGCATCCTCAAACGCCAGGGCGGGCACGCGGCCGAACTGGCCCGCATCCGGGGGTTCCTGCTCGAAAAACGCGGCGGGGGCCACTGGCGCAACACCTACGAAGCGGCTTCCATCCTCGAGACCATCCTGCCCGACCTGCTCGAAGGGGACCGCACCGTGCGTCCTTCCCGCCTGGAACTGGCCGGGGCCGTACGCGATACGGTGAATGCGTTTCCGTACCAGACGACCTTCCGGCCGGGCGACAGCCTGGTGGTGCGCAAAAGCGGCAGTTTGCCCCTGTATCTTTCGGCGTACCAGCAGTTCCGCAACCCCGCGCCGGAAAAAGTGGAAAAGGACTTCGTGGTGACCACGCGGTTTGCGGGGTATGGCCCGGGCAAAACCGTGCTGAAGGCGGGCAAGCCCGTGCAGATGCAGGTAGAGGTGACCGTGAAGCGGGAATCGGACTACGTGATGATCGAGGTGCCCATCCCGGCCGGCTGTTCGTACGAAGAGAAGCGAAGCTGGGCGTACAACGAGGTGCACCGCGAGTATTTCCGCCACAAGGTGAGCATCTTCTGCGGTACCCTGCGCCCCGGCAAGTACACCTTCTCGGTCACGCTGCTGCCCCGCTACTCGGGGAGCTTCACGCTTAACCCGGCCAAAGCCGAACTGATGTACTTCCCGGTGTTCTTCGGCCGCAACGGCCTTACCAAGGTGGCAATTCGATAGATCAGGGGGAGGACATGAGGCTTTATTTCGTTTGACCATCAGTAGTTTCTGAAGGAATAACCACCCCCGGCCCCTCCTTGAAAAAAGGAGGGGAGCCGTACCCCCGGCCCCGCTGACAAGCATACATGACGTGCATTTCTACTTGCCACGCAGCCGTACCCGTCGAGTTCCCCTCCTTTTTTTAAGGCTACGATTAGGACACTTTGTGAAATTGCGCGAAAAGTGGTCAGTGAGACACTGACCACGGCAGCAAGAAACACCGACAACGATACGAAACTACCTCGATAAAGATCCGCACGCCGCCG